>JAFMEV010000064.1 GCA_017856545.1 Chitinophagaceae bacterium | reverse complement strand
ATTACTTTGAGGCATAGATATGCACTGCAAGCTGAACTTCAGAATCAATCATTCCTACGCCATAGCTAACACCAAATACAGTTCTGTCTAATGGGAAGAAAGCTTCAGCAAAGAAACCTTTTTCTTTTTCTGTTCTATCTGCACTTCTAATAATTGCAGGGAATGTTACAGAAGCTTTAGTACCTTTTAAGTTTAAATCACCAGTGATAGTTACTTTATCGTTAGTGATGTATTTAATTGCAGTAATGGTAAAAGTTGCTTCACCAAATTTAGAGGCATCGAAGAAATCTGCAGATGCTAAATGACCTTGTAATCTATCACCAGCTTCATCAGTTACTTTATTTCCAGCAATATCAATTACAAAGCTACCACCAGTTAATTTACCGCCTACTAATTGTAAAGATCCAGATTTAACAGGGAAATATCCTGTATGGAAATCTGAAGTCTTAGAACCAGTCCAGTTTACTTTACTTTTTTTTGCGTCAACTGTGTAAGTTGGTCCTTGCTTTTTAACTTCTTTATTAGTGAAAGAAACTAAAGAGATAGATGCCACCAATAATGTCAATGAGAATAATACTTTTTTCATACTTTTTAATAAGTTTAAGGTTACAAATATAGAGATCGATGTTTAAACAACAAAATTTAATTTTAGTCTTATTGTGTCACTAAATTATGCCTTTAATCTAGTATCTTCGCCAAAATTTATTTTTTATGAATCTGCATGAATATCAAGCCAAAGAATTACTCAAAAAATACAATGTCCCAGTTCAAGAGGGAGTAGCAGTAGAAACAGTAGATGCAGCAGTAGCTGCATATCATAAAATTGCAAATGAAACCAATAATAAGTTTGCCGTTGTAAAGGCACAAATTCATGCTGGTGGTCGTGGTAAAGGAAAAATTCAAGGATCAGAGCAAAGAGGTGTTGCTGTAGGTAAATCTGCTGCCGATATCGAAACATTTGCCAAAAATATATTAGGGGGAACCTTGGTAACCATTCAAACAGGCCCTACAGGTAAATTGGTGAGCAAAATTTTAGTAGCACAAGACGTATATTACGAAGGTCCTCAACCTACCAAAGAGTTTTATTTATCTATTTTATTAGACCGTGCTAAAGGCATGAATGTAATCATGTATAGTACAGAAGGTGGAATGGATATTGAAGAAGTAGCACACAATACACCTGAAAAAATATTCAAAGAGTGGGTTCACCCAGGTGGTGGCTTACAAGGTTTCCAAGCAAGAAAAATTGCTTTCAATTTAGGTTTGAGTGGAGAAGCAATGAAAAACTGTGTGAAATTTGTATCCAATTTATATAACGCATATGTTGGTTTAGACTGTGCTATGTTGGAAATCAATCCTCTTTTCAAAACAGCTGATGATAAAATCATCGCCGTAGATTGTAAAATGAGTTTAGATGATAACGCTTTAATGCGTCATGCAGATATCGCTGCAATGAGAGACGTTTCTGAAGAAGATCCTACAGAAGTGGAAGCTGGAGAGTTTAATTTAAACTTTGTAAAATTAGATGGCAATGTAGGTTGTATGGTGAATGGTGCCGGTTTAGCAATGGCAACTATGGATATGATTAAGTTAAGTGGTGGTGAACCAGCTAACTTCTTAGACGTAGGTGGTACAGCCAATGCACAAACAGTAGAAGCTGGATTTAGAATTATCATGAAAGATCCAAATGTAAAAGCAATTTTAATCAACATCTTTGGCGGAATTGTACGTTGTGATCGTGTTGCAGCAGGTGTGATTGAAGCATTCAACAAATTAGGCAATATCAATATTCCTATCATTGTTAGATTACAAGGAACCAACGCTGTTGAAGCGAAGAAATTAATAGACGAAAGCGGATTGAAAGTTCAGTCAGCAATTCAATTAAGTGAAGCGGCTGATTTAGTGAAGAAAGCCGTTGCTTAGTTTTTATACGCCATTTTCGAAGAAAATAATGGCTATAAAAACGCTCTTATGATTTTGAAAATTTTTCAGCCCTACATTTAAATTTGTCGGGCTTCAAATTATCCTCTAATGATTTTAAAAATGCCTCGAATATTCGAGGCATTTTTGTTTTATACGCCAAATGACTCATATTTATATTTTGTGATTTATTGTGTAATTAATTTCACTTCTGTTAATGCACTAAATGAATATACATGTCCTGTAGATAGTTCTACACATTCAATTCTTATTCTTCGCTTCTTCCCTCTTTTGAATACCTTTCCCTTCATTGCTTCAAACAAAGCTCCCTCTTGTACATTAGCTACTAATTGATATCCTTCTTTTTGTTGCGTATTGTATTTTCTCAATACCAACAATAAAGATGTTTCTCCATTTGCAGTGGCAGCTGGATTCTTAATGGTTTTTAAAAGACTTTTCTTTATATCTGAGGGGAATAGATCCATTTGAATAAAATGCATTAATAAATTACCATAAATTAATTTCCATTCCTGTCCATGTGCTTCTACTTTATTTTTATGTTGCTCATAACAAAGCAAATGCGCTAATTCATGTAATAAGGTAATTAAAAATTCAAAAGGGTTAAGGTTCCCATTTACAGATATTTTATGATTGGCTCCCATAAACGGATGCCTATAATCTCCCAAAACAGATTTTCTAGCTTTGGTAACGGTTAGATGCACCCTATATTCGTTGATTAACTGAACCACCGGCTCAAAAGCTCCAGCTGGCAAAAACTGCCTTAATGCTTCTAATGGATGTTCTATTTTAGCCAAAATAAATAATTACTTCTTTAAAGTCCATTGGATTTCTAAAAAGGTATACATTAAATAGATACCCATAGAAATAAATAAAGTGATCAAACCTACTGGCCCTAAATTTTGTCTTGAATAAATTAAAGCAGCAATTGCAAAAATCATCATCTTGACTAATGTTCCCATCATCACAGATTGCACCATTTGATTGGGTTTGCTAAGATCCATTTTTCGAATTCTCCAAAAATTGAACAAAGCCAAAATAAATAACATTAAATTTACTACTAAAATAAAGGAGAGCTTAATCCCTTTAATAGGGAAAAAATATATACAGTACAAACCAATTGTGTTCATCAACACAAATAAAGCTGTAACAGGTAAAAACTTTTTATTCAAGATCATCTGATTTCTTTTTAGTATCTCTAATTATTCTCAACAAGGAAAGTATAATAAATAAAAAAGGTAAGATCCATATAAACATTGGCTTTGAACCAGCACTCATGAATTTCTGATCAATATATCTACCAGAATACATCAATACAATCAACGCAATGGCCCATTGACTTGCTAGGCCTGCAAACTTTGTCCATTGAAAATTAGATGAAAGCTTAGTCATAAGAGGGTTGCCCTTCTGGTAATTGCAATGGTATAGTATCCAGCTGATTGGAATTTCCTTCTGATAGTACTTTTTTTAATCCTTCCAAATATTGCTCTTTGTAATGAATTGATTGCTCAAGTGAATCTGTTCTAATTTTAAGCAATTGTAAGGCGGTTCTACTTTCTTTGGTTCCATATCCTGGTATATAATATTTCAAAGGAGTAAACGCGATTAAAGCAATGGTTAAACCAACCAATAAGATGAAACTAATACTAAAAGTTAAATAAACCGACTTTCTGGATAATCTTAATGCCAAAATTTCGTCGTAAGTGTCATCATTGGTAATCACCAATCGGTAGGTGTTACTGCGCCTTTTAAAGGTATTATTGATGTCAAATTTTGCCATAAGGATAAATGCTTGTTAAAGATAAAACATTAATACAAAAAATGGGTGATTCTACCGTAAATAAAGCAAATTAACTGTATTTTTAAGTTGTAATTAATCCATGAACAAAGCATTTAAATTCAACCCCATAAAAGCAATAGGTCTTCTATTTATCCTAATCACTTGTTCAGGAATTCATTTCAATGCATATGCCCAAGATACCAGTAGATCTCTATTAGATATCAATAATTCTAAATTGATCAAAAAGGTAAATGCGCTATTAGATTCCAATCAAAAAAAGATCAATAAGATCATCAATAATAAAGCAGATTCTTTAAAATCAAGATTGAATAAAACAGTTTCATCAGCTTTACCCAAAGAAGTTGAAAAACCACTTCCCTATGAGAGACTATTAAATAAAAAATATACGCTTGGCAGAAGAGCTTATCAAAATACGGTTGCTCATTACAATTATTTCTTTAATGGTCATGAAGAATTAGACGAATTATTGGCAAAGTCAAGAAGCTTGTTTCAAGATGACTACACACAGTTACTGAGTTTTTATGATTATGATTTAAATGATATCGCCAAAAGCAGTATTGATTCCATCATTTATAGAGCCAATGCCAATATAGTATTACACGACCTAAGAAACAATTGGGTAGATGACGCCTATTTGCTAATGGCCAAAGCTTATTTATTCCATAAAAATTTTGATACAGCTGGAAGCATACTTCAATTCATCAATTACTCTTTTGATGAAAAAGAAAACGGTGCAGATCTTCCCATTGGTAGTAATCTAAGAAATACAAAGGGGAAATTTAGTATTGCAACTGCAGAAACAAATAGAATATGGGAAAATGAAAATGTTCGAAATGAAAGTATGATTTGGCAGGCTAGAAATTATTTTGAAACGAATCAATTGAACGAAGGCATTAGCTTACTGGAATTATTAAAATCTGATGCTTATTTTCCGAAAAGACTACTCCCCTTCTTACATGAACAATTGGCATATGGTTATTACTTAAGCGAATCATATGAAAACGCAGCCAACAATTTAATTAAAGCATTACCCAATGCACCAGATGCCATTGCAAAAGCAAGATGGTACTTTTTGATTGCCCAATTATATGACAAGGTAGATCAAAAAGGGGCAGCCTACCCATGGTATCAAAAAGCAAGCCAATTGGCCATTAACCCCATCTTAGGAGTTTATGCCAAAATAAATATGATTCAATATGAAATTGAGAAAGGCAATGCAAATTGGAAAACACTTACTGAAAAATTAGAAAAACTTACCAAAAGAGATCGATATCTCCCTTATGCCGATATCATCTATTTTGAAATGGCAAAATTTGCTATTCAAAATAAAGACAATCAACAAGCTAGTGAATGGTTAATACAATCTATTCAACAAAATAGTAACAGTACAGAGCAGAGACAAAAAGCTTTTGAACAATTAGGAAATATTCAATATCAATTAAGCAACTATGCTATTGCAAAATTGGCATATGATAGTTTAACGGTTTTTCTTAAATCTAATCCAAACTACGAAAATATCATTGCCAGAAAGAAATGGATGTCATCCATCAGCACCAATGATCTATCCATGCAAAGAGAAGACAGTATACATTATCTATCTAATCAGCCAGAAGAGATTAAGAAGCCTTTATTTGACCAATGGTTACAAAGGATAAAAAAAGAAGAGCGTCAATTAGCTAGTATTTTTACCAATGAAGTCAAAAAGGAAGAAAGTTATATCAATACAAATACCATTTCAAACAATAGTTTTAATAACAGGGGTATAACAGATTTTTATTTTCAGAATAAAAATCTTGTATCCAATGGCAAACAGACATTTATTCAAAAATGGGGAGAAAGACCCAACGTTGATCACTGGAGAAGAAAAACAAGTGGGAATATTTCATATAGCAACAATTCATTAAACTTAGCAGTGAATGCCATTGTTAGTAATGATAGTACTTCTAAAGAAAAAACCATACCCACCGAGCAATATAAATTATTCAATACCCTGGAAGAGAAGGAACTGTCTTTGAAGAAATGGAATGAGGCTGCTATAGATAATGCTCAGTTGTTCTTGCTTCAGCTGAATGACTTTGAAAAAGCCCTACCCATCTATAGAAAAATTATTGAAAGAGATATCGACCCTATTGTTACTGAAAGAGCATTGTTGGATTTGGCTAGTCAATACATTCACGATAATCAAAAAGAAAAATCCGATGCAATCATTGAAAATGTCGTAAAACGATATCCTAATGGATTTTATGTAACAAAGAAAAAAGAAGCCAATAATAAAAATATCAACACTAAAAACGCATTGGAGAATTATAAAAATGCATATTTTTTATCTAAAATTGGTCAATGGGATAGTTTAACCATTGCTCATCCTAGTATTCGTCAAAGTATTCAAAAAACCAAATGGAATACGCCCTACCAATTCATTAGAGTAAAAATGTTTGCTCAACAAAGAAAGGATAGCTTAGCATTGATCATTTTAGATTCTATCGTATTGCAAAATCAAAATGAAAATATTAGGGAAAGAGCAAAAAATATCATTACAGAAATCAAGAATAGAAAAAAGACCGAAACTTATTTAAGCCAATTGGTGAATATTTTACCATTAAGCAATTACACCAATACTATGGATAGTAATATGGTGGCTCCCACGGTTAGTACCCCTAAAATTAACCCAGTAGATAGCATACAAAAACAAACCAAAATATCCAATCTTCAGTTCATCAATGATACAACTGAAGAACATTATTGGGGGATCGTCATCAAAGGCTCAAAAGAGGTCTTCGCAAAAGAAGCTCAAATAGCCATGGATAATGTGAATACTGAAGAGTTCAATAGCTTAGAATTAAGCTCCACCTATGTACAGTTTAACCAAGATACCTATATAGTTTGGGTAGGCCCATTTGATACTCAAAAAGCAGCCCTTTCTTACACCCAAAAAATAAAACCAAGATTAAAATCAGAATTGATCTCTTTTTTACCTACAAAACAGTATGAAATATTTATTTTTGGGAAGTCAAATATCTTGCAAATCAATACCAATGAAGACCTCCAATTATACAGAGACTTCATGTTAAAATATATTTATCAATAAATAAGCAATTTCGTGAACCAAAAAACTGAACAAAGTACTGGAAAGACTAGAAAATTCTGGAAATGGTATTTCATTACAGGAGGTGTTTTTGCGCTTTTCCTTTTGTTACTGAATTTTGGATGGATTGGTGACATGCCAGATTTAGATGATATTGAAAACCCAACAGCTTCTTTAGCAAGTCAAGTATATGCGCAGGATGGTACACCCATGGGTAAGTTTTATTTAGAAGATCGAATCAGTGTAAAATATAGAGATCTTAGCCCCTATTTAATTCAGGCGCTGGTTGCTACTGAAGATAAAAGGTTTTATGATCACTACGGAGTAGACGGAGAAGGATTATTAAGAGCAGTAGCCTTCCTAGGAAGCCAAGGAGGAGCTTCTACTATTACGATGCAAACTGCAAAGAATCTATTTACAGACAACTGGAGTACAAAAAATAAACTCTTACGTGTCATTCAAAAAATAAAGGAAAGCATCATTGCTATCAAATTGGAGCGCAATTTCACCAAACAAGAGATACTTACTTTATATCTAAACACTGTTCCTTTTAGCGAGAACTTATTTGGAGTAAGTAATGCTTCCAGATCTTTTTTTCAAAAAGAACCCGATAGATTAAATGTGGAAGAAGCAGCATTATTGATTGGCATGATCAATGCTCCAACTAAATACAACCCCAATAGAAATCCAAAATTAGCCTTAGAAAGAAGAAATCTTGTATTAAACAGGATGGCTTCACAGAAGTATATCACAGACGAGCAAGCGGAACAATTAAAAGCTATGCCTGTAGTGACTAATTTTAAAAAGTTGGATGAGAACAATGGCTTAGGACCCTATTTTAGAATGAACTTGGGAGAATTCATGAAAAAATGGTGTAAAGAACATAAAAAGAACAATGGCGATAACTATAATTTGTATAGAGACGGATTAAAAATTTATACCACTATTAATCCAAGAATGCAATATTATGCGGAAGAAGCAGTTGCTAGACATATGTCCTATTTGCAAAAAGCATTTAACCAACAAAGCAATATTAAAAACGGCACTATCTGGAAAGACTTTAATAATTTATTAGAGTTGGCTATCAAACAAACAGATCGTTGGAAAAAAATGAAGGCAGAAGATATTGATGAATCTGAGATTCGTAAATCTTTTGATGAACCTATCAATATGCGCATTTTCGCTTATAATAAAAACAGGTTTATTGATACTACCATGTCTCCTTTAGATTCTTTAAAGTATCATAAGCAAATTTTACAAACAGGTTTCTTGGCCGTGGATCCATTTACCGGAGAAGTAAAAGCATGGGTAGGTGGTGTTGACTTCAAGACCTTTAAGTATGACCATGTAAATCAAAATACAAAAAGACAAGTGGGTTCTACCATGAAGCCATTATTGTATTCTTTGGCGATTGAAAAAGCAGGCTTCACTCCATTTAGTATTGTTCAAGACCAACAACAAAGTTTTGATGGATATGGTATGGTACCCAATACACCAAAATCTTGTACTGGAATGTCCATGCCAATGGCACAAGCATTAGCAGAATCAAGAAACTGTGCATCTGGATTTATTATGAAACAAATTAATCCAAAGGGTAATGAAGCTGCAAAAGAATTTGTTGACTATTTAAAAAAATGCAATATTCAAACAGAGATTCCTGCTTATCCAAGTATTGCACTGGGTTCTGCTGAAATATCTTTATTTGAAATGGTTCAAGCATATACGATGTTCCCAGGCGGAGGCTATAATGCACAACCTTTCTTTATCAATCGTATTGAAGATAAAAATGGCAACGTATTGGAAAGCTTCTCTCCACAGAGAAGAAAAGTAATCAATGAAGTAACTGCATACTCAGTGGTAAATATGATGCAAGGGGTAATTTCAAAAGGAACAGGAAGAAGTATGTATTCTTTTGGTATTAATGCTCAATCTATAGCTGGAAAAACAGGAACCACCAATGACAATAGTGATTTATGGTTTATGGGCTATACTCCACAAATATTAGCTGGTGCTTGGGTAGGTGCAGATGATCGATATATTCGATTCACCGATAATTATTTTGGTCAAGGAGCACATGGCGCATTACCCATCTGGGCTTACTTTATGGCAAAAGTTGCCAATGATCCGGCTTGTAATCTGGATCCAAATGCTAGCTTTGATAAGCCTTCAGGTATGGGCGATTTGAATATCAATTTTGTTGGACAAGATACTAGTGCCACGGATATACCTCTAGAAACAGAGGATATTAAAGCAGAATCCGATTATGAATTACCTGACGAAGTTAACAATAATGCACCTTCAGCTACTACACCACAACCGGTGTCTAACATACCTAACGCTGCTAAAAAAACAACTGCTAATAAAGAAGCACAAAAACCCAAAGCAATTTTACCTAAAAAAATTGGCTAATTCCTCTTTTTTAATTGGTAAATGATGGTAAAATGATGATTCAAATTATTTTGAAAAAAAGCATTTGCATATTGCATTTGTAAATTATTCACCAAAAAGGTACAACCTGCACTAAATCCATTCAAGCTGTTTTTTTGGTTTTGAATATTTAAATCAAATCTTCTTAAAAAATTATATCCTAAATCTATGTTCACTGATGGACCAAGATTTATTTCGGATGCAACAATTAAATGATTGAAGACATTTTGGTATTTACTAGGGCCTTTGAAACCTTCTAATGCATTATACAAAGGATCATTATACGTATTATCCCAAACAGTTAATCTTTGCGCTGTCAAAGAAAATTGAAAAGGGGCATTGGCTAATTTCTTGGAAACTCCTGCGGTAATATTAAAAGGAAGGTTTTCTTTTTTGTTGAATTTAGTTAATTGTACCCCAACATTATTTACCAATATAGCCCATTGCGTCAATCCATTATAGGGTGCATATACAATTCCAAGATCTGCAGCAATCCCATTTGAATGGTAAATACCATATTTAGATTGAAGGAACTTTAAACTAGCTCCTACTTTGAAATTTTTTTGATACGTAGTCGCTGCACTTAGATGTAGGGCATATTCATTGGGCCTGAAACTTCCTAATTCATTTCCAGCAATATCTGTCATGGGAATGGTTCCATAGTCCATATATTGAACACCCCATCCAATGGTAGTATTTGCTTTATTGATAAAATGAGCTCCATTAAAATTATATTGATTAATGGAAGCTAGATATGGTTTTACACTTAAATGCAATTGACCATTCATTTCTTTATTTAAAAAAGCAGGCTGAT
>JAFMEV010000063.1 GCA_017856545.1 Chitinophagaceae bacterium | reverse complement strand
CGGATTATACGGCCGAGGTTTCTACCTTGGCCTACTTTTTTCTATAAGGCCTTAAACTGATACCCTTTTTGCGAAAAAAATTCCAATGTGGCAGGTAAAGCAATTTTTAATCTATCCCAGGCTTTGGCACTATCATGAAAAACCACAATCGATCCAGCTTTGGTATGTTTTAAAACATTCTTTAAACAAGCTTCTCCAGAAATCTTTGTATCAAAATCTCCACTCAGCACATCCCACATAATAATTTGTTGTGGTAGATTTTTATTAGCATGTATTTTTTTGATCTGACTTCTTTTGATTCTACCATAAGGTGGTCTAAAAAAATCAGATGAAATTAAGCTACTAGCTTCTTGGATATTTTGCAAATACAAATCATCTTCTGTATGCCATCCATTTACATGATGCTGCGTATGATTGCCTACCGTATGACCCTTGGCAATAACTTGCTGATACATCTCAGGATATTCTATTACATTTTTGCCAATGCAAAAAAAACTGGCTTTGGCATTGTACTTATCTAATTGCTCTAAAACAAAAGGTGTAGCGATGGGATGTGGGCCATCATCAAAACTCAGATAAATCACTTTTTCATTCGTAGGCATTTTCCATACACAGGATGGATAGAATGCACGCAACAAAAAAGGAGTTTTGATCAAATACATACCCAAAGATAAATAGTTCTTTTGCCCATTTGAATATTATCTTTGTAAAAATTGAAGAACGAATGGAATCAAAGGTTAGAGTACGTTTTGCCCCCTCTCCTACAGGCGGTTTACACTTAGGTGGGGTTAGAACAGTTTTATTTAATTATTTATTTGCCAAGCACCATGGTGGTGAATTTGTGTTAAGAATAGAAGATACGGACCAAACTAGATTTGTGGCTGGTGCAGAACAATACATTCAAGACACTTTAGCATGGTGTGGTTTAATACCAGACGAGAGTCCATTACATGGTGGCCCCTTTGTTCCCTATAGACAAAGTGAAAGAAAAGCGATTTATAAAGAATATGCAGACCAATTAATTAAAAACGGTCAAGCTTATTATGCATTTGATACGGCTGCAGACTTAGAAGCCAAAAGGGCAGAGATTGCCAACTTCCAATACAGCAAAGCACATAGAATGGAAATGAAAAATTCTATTGCATTGCCAGCTGAAGAAGTAGAAAAATTACTACAAACTGGTACACCCTATGTTGTAAGAATCAAAATTCCTGATCAAGCAGAAGTAAAGTTTGAAGATATCATTAGAGGAGAAGTAAGTTTTGATGCAAGTACGGTAGATGATAAAGTATTATTAAAAGCAGATGGCATGCCTACTTATCACTTAGCTGTGGTAGTAGATGACTTTTTAATGAAAATCACGCATGCATTTAGAGGTGAAGAATGGTTGCCCAGTGCACCAGTACATATATTATTGTGGCAGTATTTATTTGGCTTGGATAAAATGCCTAAATGGGCGCATCTTCCACTTATCTTAAAACCAGATGGACATGGAAAGCTCAGTAAGCGTGATGGAGAAAGATTGGGATTCCCAGTGTTTGCAATGGATTGGACCGATCCAAACACCAAAGAGACTACTATTGGATTTAAAGAAAAAGGATTTCTTCCTGAAGCATTTGTGAATTTATTAGCGATGTTAGGCTGGAACGATGGAACGGATAAAGAAATTTTTAGCATGGAAGAATTGATTGCGAATTTTTCTTTAGAGAGAGTGCATAAAGGGGGTGCTAAATTTGATTACGAAAAAGCAAAATGGTTTAATGCTGAGTGGATGAAGAAAATGGATAATACTCACTTGGCTGAATTAGTAAAACCATATTTGGATAAAGCAGGTATTGAAGTGCATGAAGCGCCTTACTTGGTGAAAGTAATTGGCTTAGTGAAAGAGCGTTGTGTTTTACTACCTGATTTTGTTACGCAATCTGCTTTTTTCTTTCAAGCACCTTCAGTCATTGACATTGCTTCTATTCAACCAAAATGGGAAGAGAAAAAGCAAGGCTTCTTTAATGAACTAGTAAAAATTTACTCCAACAAAATAGCACAAGGTTTAAAAACCATGCCTGCCGAAACACTAGAAACAGATTTTAAAGAATTAGCGACTGCTCATGGTTTAAAACCAGGTGACTTAATGTTGCCTTTTAGAATCATGTTGGTAGGAGGTAAATTTGGACCTGGTGTATTTGAGATTGTAGAAAATATTGAATTGCAAGATGCAATGAACAGAATCAATCATACACTGAGTTTACTTTCATCAAATTAATGTAATTTAGGATAGATGAAACCAATAAGAGTATTAGTAGCAAAAGTAGGATTAGACGGTCACGACAGAGGCGCTAAAATTATTGCCACTGCATTAAGAGATGCAGGAATGGAAGTAATTTATACTGGATTAAGACAAAGTCCCGAAATGGTGGTGCAAGCTGCATTACAAGAAGACGTAGACGCCATTGGAATCAGTATTTTATCTGGCGCACATATGACGGTATTTCCAAAAGTGTATCAACTCATGCAAGAAAAAGGTTTAACCAATACCCTTCTAACAGGTGGTGGCATTATACCAGAAGAAGACTCAGTAAAATTAAAAGCATTGGGCATTGGAACTTTATTTGCACCAGGCACCAATACATCTGATATTGCTACTTATATCAAAGAATGGGTTGCTGCGAATAGAAAATAAATTTTAACGAAAAAATTAATCGGTATGTCTTTCCAAACTTTATTTACAAAAATGGAAGATCACACATTGATCATTACCATTAATCGTCCAGAAAAATTAAATGCTTTAAACAGCCAAGTGATGCAAGACTTGGACGATGTTTTTGAAAGAGTCTATAAGTTTCCAGAAATCAAATCAGTGATCATTACGGGCGCTGGCTTGAAAAGCTTTGTGGCGGGTGCAGATATCAAAGAGTTTGAAAGCTTAACAAAAGAACAAGCCACTGCTTTGGCTAAAAAAGGACAATCCATTTTTGCTAAAATTGAAAATGCTCCCAAACCTGTAATTGCCTGTGTGAATGGATTTGCATTAGGTGGTGGATGTGAACTAGCCATGAGTTGTCATTTAATTATTGCTTCAGACAATGCTATTTTTGGTCAACCCGAAGTAAACCTAGGTATTATGGTGGGATATGGTGGTTCTCAAAGACTTACTCAGAAAGTTGGAAAGGCAAGAGCCATGGAATTAATCATCACTGGCAATAATATCAATGCTGAACAAGCATTAAACTTTGGTTTAGTGAACTATGTGGTTCCACAAACAGATTTAATTTCCAAAGCCATGACCTTACTGGCAGCTGCACATACCAAAGCACCTATTGCTATTGCAAATTCTATTAAGGCAGTAAACGCCGCTTGGGACGAAAAGCAAGATGGCTATGCGGTGGAAGCCGATTTATTTGGCGCTTGTTTTGTAACAGAGGATTGCAAAGAAGGAATTCAAGCATTTATAGAGAAAAGAAAGCCCCATTTTAAGGGACATTAATTCTAGCTTTTTGGCCATATTTTATTTGTGCTGTCTTACCTTTGCGGTATTAAAATACTGCAATCATGGAATACAGAATTGAGAAAGACACGATGGGTGAAGTAAAAGTACCTGCCAATGTTTATTGGGGTGCTCAAACACAAAGAAGTATCGAGAACTTCAAAATTGCGCAAGACATTAATAAAATGCCTAAAGAAATCATCAAGGCATTTGCATACTTAAAAAAAGCTGCTGCATTAGCGAATTTTGATGCCGGCGTTTTACCCAAAGAAAAAGCAGATTTAATTGGTCAGGTTTGTGATGAAATCTTGGCTGGAAAATTAGATGACCAATTCCCATTAGTGGTATGGCAAACAGGTAGTGGTACCCAAAGCAATATGAACATGAACGAAGTGATTGCTTACCGAGGTCATGTGATTAAAGGAGGTAGTTTAACAGATAAAGAAAAATTCTTACATCCTAATGACGATGTCAATAAATCACAATCTTCCAACGATACTTTCCCTACTGCAATGCATATTGCAGCTTACCAAATTTTAAATGAGATCACTATTCCAGGTATTACTACTTTAAAAAATACCTTGAGTGCAAAGAGCAAAGATTTCATGCAGGTAGTTAAAATTGGTCGTACCCATTTTATGGATGCAACTCCTTTGACATTGGGTCAAGAAATTAGTGGTTATGTAAGTCAATTAGAACATGGGTTAAAAGCCATCAACCATACTTTAGCGCATTTAACAGAGCTAGCTTTAGGTGGCACTGCAGTTGGTACAGGTATCAATACGCCAAAAGGATATTCTGAAAATGTGGCGAAACATATTGCTACATTAACTGGCCTACCTTTTATAACAGCTGCCAATAAATTTGAAGCACTGGCTGCACATGATGCCATTGTTGAATCTCATGGTGCATTAAAAACTGTAGCAGTAAGTTTAATGAAGATTGCCAATGATATTCGTATGTTGTCTTCTGGACCAAGATCTGGTATTGGTGAAATTTTTATTCCAGACAATGAACCAGGATCTTCTATCATGCCAGGTAAAGTAAACCCTACTCAATGTGAAGCATTAACCATGATTGCTGCACAAGTAATGGGTAATGACGTTGCCATTAATATTGGTGGTTCAATGGGTCATTTTGAATTGAATGTATTTAAACCAGTAATGATTTATAATTTCTTACACAGTGCAAGATTAATTGGAGATGGTTGTGTAAGCTTTAATGATAAATGTGCTGTAGGGATTGAACCCATTGAAGCAAATATCAAAAAGCATGTAGACAATAGCTTGATGTTGGTAACAGCATTGAATACCAAGATTGGTTATTACAAAGCTGCAGAGATTGCACAAAAAGCACATAAAGAAGGTACTACCTTAAAAGAAATGGCAGTGAAGTTAGGTTATCTAACTCCAGAAGAATTTGATGCATGGGTAATTCCAGCGGATATGGTTGGAATGTAATTAATGAACCCTTTCTCCGTTGATAAATGTCTTGATCACTTTTACTTTCAAGATACTATCAGCGGAGACTTTCATTAAGTCCTTATCAAGCATAATAAAATCTGCTTTCTTTCCTACTTCTAAAGAACCAATTTCTTTCTCCATTCTATTCGCTTTGGCAGCCCAGATAGTCATACCTCTAATGGTTTGTTCTCTGGTTAATGCGTTCTCCATTTGAAATCCATCTGCTGGATATCCTTTTGCATCTTTTCTTACTACAGCTGCTAAAAATGTTTTGAATGGATTGATTTCTTCTACCGGAAAATCTGTACCTAGTGGTAACCAATTATTTTGTTCTAATAATTGTTTGTATGCGTAAGCGCCTTTCATTCTCTCTTCACCCAATCTATCCCCTGCCCAATACATATCGCTGGTGCCATGTGTTGGCTGCACACTTGGAATAATACTGTATTTGCCAAAGTATTGAAAATCGTCAGGATGCACAATTTGCGCATGTTCAATTCTCCAACGTTTATCATTCTTTCCTTTTAAATATTTAGCATACACATTTAAAATAGTTCTGTTCGCACTATCTCCAATGGCATGGGTACACATTTGAAAATCTGTGTTAATTAATTTAGCTGCAATACTATCAAAGTGTGCTTTACTACTTAACAAAAATCCACCCCAACCTTTCTGATCTGCATAATGTTTCAATAAACAAGCACCTCTAGAACCCAAGGCACCATCTCCGTAAACTTTAATGCCTTTTACTTTTAATCTATCTGTGGTATATCCCCCTTTTGTAAAATAAGAAGACGCATAAGAATCTGGATGATCACTTAACATCACATACAAACGCATTTTTAAATCATTGTTTTGTTGCAAGGTATCTATCATGGATACTGCAGTTGGATGCAATCCACAATCTGTAATGGTAGTTAAACCTGTTGCAAAACAATTGGCTTGCGCTGCAGTTAACCAATTTTTATAATCTTCTTTAGTAACAGCTGGAGCAAATTTTTCTACCATACCCACCGCATTGTCTATCAATAATCCAGTAAGTTGTCCATTGGCAACCACAAAACTTCCACCCTCCATGGTTTGTCCAGCTTTGATACCTGCAATAGTCAATGCAGCATTATTAGCAATACTAGCATGTCCATCAACTCTTTCTAAAATAACTGGTCTATCAGGGAACAAGGCATTCAATTGCTCATTGGTGGGAAATTGTTTTCCTGGAAATCTATTTTGATCCCAACCTCTTCCTCTAATCCAACTTGTACCTGGATGTTTTGCTGCAAAATCTTTCACTCTATTAATTACTTCCTCCCAAGAATTGACAAACATTAAATCTACTGCAAATAAAGATTGGCCATATCCTACAAAATGCGCATGTGCATCAATAAATCCTGGATAAACTACAGCACCTGCTGCATTCACCACACTGTCTGATGTATATTCTTTTAAAATAGCATCATTGGTGCCGACTGCAACAATTTTACCATCCTGCACTGCCATAGCTTCTGCAGTACTAAACTGATTGTCTACTGTATAGATTTGTGCGTGGTGCACAATCATATCAACTCTTTGTTGAATACAAGAACTTAGTGATACCAAGGCAAATAAGGCAATCAGAATTCGCATAAGATTATTTTAGAAAATAAAAATAACTAATAAAATCAATAAGAAAAAAGGAAACTAGTTCAATAATTCGCAGGGCTTTAAGCCTGTATGCTTTTTAAATGCTGCAGAGAAATGCGAAATAGAGGAATAGCCTAATAAAGCGGATACATCAGTAACACTCAAAGCTTTTTCGTACAACAAATACTTTGCATGTTCCATTCTTTGTTGTTGATAGAAATCAAAAATGGTAGTACCAAAAACTTCTTTAAAACCCTTCTTCAAATAGCATTCATTCATAGCTACTTTACGGCTTAACTCTTTGATAGTAATTGGATCTCCAATATGTTGTAATAAAATCTCTTTTGCAAGATAGATACTTTCTTTTCCTCTTTCGTCAGCCAAAAATTTACAACTGAAGTTTAAATTTTTTTCTTCTTCAAATGCAAAATCAATACTATGCAATAAGAGCTCATGCACTTTTGCATTGATAAAAATATTTTCTAATGAACCCGTATAACTATGATTCAAAATAAGATCTAAATTTTTACGCTTTCTAGCGCCTATTGGGAAGGTTTTGGTAAAAGATTCCGAGTGTTTAAATGCTAAAATCTCATCTTTAGTTGTACTCAATTTTACATTATGTGTAAATTGATGTAAAAAAGTAGAAGTAAAATGAAAGGCAAAAATGTCGACTGTTTTAATTGGCCCTTCACAATCTTCTGTAGGTTCTTGATGACAATTCCCACAAACCTTATTATCACAAAACTTATTTCCAGTAATACAAAATCTTAACTCTAAATAATTCTGTTTGGGCTGTTCTGCAAAATAGTGATATATCAACATGCCAGTGTCTTCAGCAGTCCACTGATGGGCAGAATATCTCTTTATACTATACTGGGTAGATCCAGGAATTCGCTGATCCTTATGCCAAAGCAGTTTGACCCCGGCAAAAGTTGCAGGTTTCCCAATATTTTCTAAAACTTCCAGTGTGCGAATCATAGTGTAAAATTAATATATAAACACTAAAGCAGGTTAAAAGGTTCATTTTATGACCCAAAAATGACATTTTATTTTAAAAATTTTAAGCCCCATTAGGTACTCAAAAAGAATGCCCTTTAAAGGCCATTTTTAGCCTCATTTTTGACCTCTACTATATTCACAAAAGAACTAAAATGGGGATAACTAAAGAGGTGCTTATTTTATACATAAACCCCTAATTTTCTTAAGTTTGTATGCATGTTGAATGCCCTATAAAAACAACAAAAAAGATCCTTTTTATGTCAGAAGATTTACAACATCCAGATTCGGCCGAGAATAAGAATTATGGAGCCGATAGTATTCAGGTTTTAGAAGGTTTAGAAGCCGTTAGAAAGAGACCAGCCATGTATATTGGCGATGTGGGTATCAAAGGTCTTCACCACTTAGTATATGAGGTAGTAGATAACTCGATTGACGAGGCCCTTGCAGGGTACTGTTCTCATATTGAAGTAACCATCCACACAGATAATTCCATTAGCGTTCAAGATAATGGCCGTGGTATTCCTACTGCCATGCACACTAAAGAAAAAAGATCTGCATTGGAAGTAGTTATGACGGTACTTCACGCGGGAGGTAAATTTGACAAGAATACCTATAAGGTATCTGGAGGTTTACACGGTGTGGGGGTAAGTTGTGTGAATGCTTTGAGTACTAAACTTCAAGTAACTGTACAAAGAGAAGGAAAAATATTCGAGCAAGAATATTCAATTGGTATTCCTCAATATGCTGTTAGAGAAAACGGTACCAGCGATAAGACTGGAACTAGAGTACATTTTTGGCCTGATGCCAGCATTTTCCAAGAAACAGTTTACCGCAAAGAAATATTAGAGGGAAGATTACGTGAGTTGTCTTACTTGAATAAAAGAATTCATATTAGCTTAACTGATTTACGTGAAAAAGACGAAAATGGCAATGCTTATGTCAACGAATTCTACAGTGAAGGTGGTATCGTTGAGTTTGTTCAAATGTTAGATAAAAACGGTAATAGAAACCCCATTATCTCTCAGCCTTTATATGTAGAAGGTCATGACGAAGCATCCAATGTTGCAGTTGAAGTGGCATTAACATATAATGATGATTTTAAAGAAAATATTTTTTCTTACGTAAACAATATCAATACCATTGAAGGCGGTACGCATGTTACTGGTTTTAGAACAGCTTTAACACGTGTCTTTAAAAGCTATGGTGATAAAGAAGGTTTATTTGAAAAAGCAAAAGTTACGGTTGAAGGGGATGACTTTAGAGAAGGCCTTAGTGCGATTATTTCTGTAAAAGTTCCAGAACCACAATTTGAAGGACAAACCAAAACTAAATTAGGAAATAGTGAAGTAAGCGGTGTGGTGCAAACTACCGTATCTCGTGTATTAGAAGCATACTTAGAAGAAAATCCTAAAGAAGCAAAATATGTTATCTCTAAAATTATTTTAGCAGCACAAGCTCGTGTAGCCGCTAAGAAAGCAAGAGATATGGTACAACGCAAAACAGTTTTATCTGGAGGAGGATTGCCAGGTAAACTAGCGGATTGTTCAGAGAGAGATGCTGAAAAATGTGAACTATACCTTGTGGAGGGAGACTCTGCGGGCGGTACAGCAAAACAAGGTAGAGATAGAAGTTATCAAGCCATTTTACCACTTAGAGGTAAAATCTTGAACGTAGAAAAAGCAATGGAGCATAAGATCTACGAAAACGAAGAAATCAGAAATATGTATACTGCTTTAGGTGTTACAGTAGGAACTCCTGAAGATCCAAAAGCTTTGAACCTAACCAAGCTACGTTATCATAAATTAATTATCATGACCGATGCCGATGTGGATGGTTCCCACATTGCTACTTTGATTTTGACTTTCATTTTTAGATATATGAAAGAGTTGGTTCAAAATGGTTATGTATATATTGCGCAACCACCTTTATACTTAGTAAAAAAAGGCAAGGATCAAGAATATGCATACAGTGAAGAGCAAAGAAAAGGATTAATAGAAAAATTAGGTGGTGGAAAAGATGATTCTGTAACCATTCAAAGATATAAGGGTCTGGGTGAGATGAACGCAGATCAATTATGGGAAACTACCATGGATCCGAGCAGAAGAACCTTGAAGCAAGTTACCATTGAAAGTGCTGCAGAAGCAGATCGAATTTTCAGCATGTTAATGGGTGACGAGGTAGCTCCAAGGAGAGAATTCATCGAAACACACGCCAAATACGCAAAAATTGACGCATAAATGATGATTTTTCACAATAAATAGCCTACTTTCAATTAGAAATTTTCACTTTAAAATTTATACAAAATGGACACTTCAAAAATGATTAAAGCTTATTGCTTAAAAACTAAAGAAAAAAATGTACCAATGCATGATGCTGTAGTTACTAAAACTGCTAAAGGCGGTTATATGGCTGGTGGTCATGACGGTAAAGGAAATAAAATGGCTGCTATCTTAAGCGAAGCAAATGCTTTAAAAGCAATCGCTGACGGAGTTGCTAAAAAAGG
>JAFMEV010000062.1 GCA_017856545.1 Chitinophagaceae bacterium | reverse complement strand
TCACTGGTCCTTTCATTCAGTATACCCATGCTAGAATTAAAAGTATCTTAAGAAAAACCGGCACAACAACCAATGTTCAAGCAAGTACCTTACTTCCTTTGGAAAAAGCTTTAATTATTGCCTTATCTAATTTCCCCAATACTATTAACGAAGCTGCTGAAAACTTAGACCCTTCTAAATTAGCTATCTATGCATTTGAATTAGCTAAATTGTTCAATAGTTTTTATACTGAACATTCCATCAATAACGCAGAATCGGAGGAGAAAAAGCAATTAAGAATTCAATTAGCCATTTTAACTGCTACTACATTGAGTAAAGCTATGCGCGCATTAGGTATAGATGTTCCTGAACAAATGTAATTTACTTTCTCTTTTCTTTAAATACCTTATACACTTCTGGCTCTTCTGTTTCAAAGCCCCATTGTGTAAGTAAGCTATCCATTTGTGCTTGTGGCAAACTTGCTTTATCATAATGCCCTGCATTCATTTTCTGACGCATCGCCTCATAAATACTTACCGCACATGCAACAGAAATATTCAAGCTTTGTATAATACCCATTTGAGGTATGATAAAATTACCATCTGCTAAAGCTCTAAATTCTTCCGTTACACCTGCATGTTCGTTTCCAAATACCAAGGCTATAGATTCAGTAAAATTAATATCATGTAAACTCACTGCATCACTAGATAAATGTGTGGTCAATATTTTAGAAAACTTTTTTCTTAAAGCTGCAACACATGCTTCTAAATTATCAAACTCATGAATGGTTAACCATTTTAATGCACTACTACTACTTCTATAGCCCCATTTTTTATGTCTAGGAATTTTAGTCGTTAAAATATATACTTCTTGAATGCCCACAGCATCACAGGTTCTCATCACGGCAGAGGCATTATGTGGATCTTGCACATTCTCTAAGACCACCGTCAAATTTGCTTGTCGTTTGCTTAATACTTTTAATAATTTCTCTGATCTTTCTGGTGTCATGGGTTATTTTTTAAAAGGAACTTGATATTGCACACCCAAACCTGGCGCATTCAATGGAGCAATACGACCATTTTGTTGATGATAGGAAAAATCTAAACCTCTTCCATTTAGCGCTGTCATTAATAATGGGCCATCCATATCAACAAAATCTAATTGTGGTAAAAATTGTGCTATGGCTGCAGAACCAATCACGGATTCATTCATACTACCCATCATCACTTTTAATCCCAAAGACTTGGCTTCTTTGATCATTCTGCGTGCCGGTGTCAATCCACTACATTTAGTCAACTTAATATTGATCCCATGAAAATAATTTGCACATTTTGCTACATCTGATTCAAATACACAACTCTCATCTGCAAATAATGGAAGACTGGATTGTTTTTTTAATTGCTCCATCCCTTCCCAATTTTCTTTAGCCAATGGCTGCTCCACTAATTCAACACCTAGTGCAGCTAGTGCAGGAATCTTCTCCAAAGCCTCTTCTGTTGTCCAGCCAGCATTAGCATCTACTCTTATGGGTTGATCTGTATGCTTTCTTAAGGCTGTGATCATATCAATATCATAATCTGTTCCCACTTTAACTTTATAGATAGGCCAAGGATGATCTTTCATTTTCTGCACCATTTTTTCTATAGGATCAATCCCTAAGGTATAATCACAAATAGGCGTTGGTGTATGTTCGTTCCATTCACTATTCCATAAATCATGTATAGGCATTTTTTTCATCTGACCCCATAAATCCCAAGCTGCCATATCTAAAGCACAAACCAAAAAAGGATCATTGGGTAATAAATGATGTAAGAAATGCCAAAATCTTTCAGGATCAGTTAATGCAAATTTCTCAATAGACTTTTGATGCTTTTCTAGCGTTTGCATCATGGATTCAACTGTCACATTGTAGTATACGATTGCTGGTGCTTCTCCAAAACCTGCCCAATTACCCAAAGACAATCTAACCATTAAAGTATGTTGATGTGTTTTGGTTCTACCATTGGAAATGGTAAAAGGATATTCAAAAGGTAATTGTTGTTCCCAAAAATCTAATTGCACTGTAAAAATTTTAACGACCGCTGGATTGAATAGCTTCTTTCCAACCTTGATTAAATGATGTTGACAAAATTAGATCTTCTAAATTAATATGCATTCTATATCTCCAATAATGTTTTGGATTTGCAGGTATATTGATTCGCTCTTCATTGGGATCTGTTCTTCTAATTGTCTCATCCACTCCCAAATAATCTTGTAATTGAAAAATGG
Organism: Chitinophagaceae bacterium; assembly: GCA_017856545.1. Classification (GTDB taxonomy): domain Bacteria; phylum Bacteroidota; class Bacteroidia; order Chitinophagales; family Chitinophagaceae; genus Sediminibacterium. The sequence continues at coordinate 7,829 of JAFMEV010000062.1, read as the reverse complement.
CCCACATCGCAGGTGAATATAAATGTTGCATCAATACTGCTTTATTGATCCAGGCTTCGCAATATAAAGGTGCATCACCCCATTGACCTAATTCATTATTATAAAATAGCTGAGTGTTAGCCCTATCTTCTTCCCACCATCCCCTTACTGTACTGGTATCATGAGATGATGGAGTTACTACACTTAAATATGGTGCATCATTCGGGTGAAAGAAAGTTTTGTGATTGGCCTTGGGCATTCTTTGTACTTCTAAACTTAACATACCTAACTGATACATTACATTAGGTACACAAGAAGGTACCAAACCTAAATCCTCTCCACAGATGAGCATATCTGTAGATAATTTCAACATAGGTAATTTCTCCATAGCTTCCTTCTCCCAAGCACTATCCTGTCTTTTAAAGAAATAATCCACATACAATTCTTTCAAAGCATTTTGTATTGAATGATCTAGATGCTTGAAAGAACTGGTTTGATCCATATTGAATCTACAATGAAAATGATGAGGCTTTTCTGCTTCTATCAAAATCACATTGGCAATTAAATTAAACAAGCCTTGTTTTATTTTAGCATGCCATTCATCTTGAGGCATTATACTAAAATAAGTTTCTACTTGTCTTTGTGTTTTGTAAGCTGGCAATAATTCATAATGCCCCTCACCTATATGTTTTAAGTATTCTTTTTTGATTAATTCATTATCATACCCGAATTCTTGAAACAATATGGTCTCATTAATGAAAGGATGTGTTAATCTATAATGATCCACTCGAATATGCTTTGCATTCAATTCATTGATTGAAATGGGAATAGCAGGTACAAAATGTCCCAAAATGCCTTCCACTGCATTCATTGGAATACTCCAAATTCTAAAAAAGCCAAGGATATGATCTATTCTAAAAGCATCAAAATAGTATTTCATTTGATCAAATCTAGATTTCCACCAAGCATATCCATCAGAAGCCATTTCTTTCCAATTATATGTTGGGAAGCCCCAGTTTTGTCCAGCTATTGCAAAATCATCTGGTGGCGCACCTGCTTGCATATCCATATGAAATAGATGTCTGTTTTGCCATGCATCTGCACCATATCTATATACTCCAATGGGTATATCTCCTTTTACTACTACACCATGCTCATGTGCATAGTTGGTTGCATTTAACAATTGTAAATGCAATTGATATTGTACATAGTAGAAAAAAGCAATCGAATCATATGTTTTTGAACCAGACTTAGTTAATGTAGCAATTGATTTTTCATCATAAGTAGCATTTGTTGGCCAATGATTAAAATCTACTGTACCATGTACATCCCTTAAATACGAAAACGCACTATATGATACCAACCAGTTTTTATTTTGCTCAAAATAAATGGCAAAATCTTTACTTGCCAATGCTTTTGCTCCATTCTCTTTATAAGCTAATCTTAGAACTTCCCACTTTAATTTCATTACTCCCTCATAATCTACTTCTGGTAAATTATTCAACGTAGAAATGGTTGATTTAAATGGCTTGATCAAATTTTGCTGTTCCTTACTAAATAAATCTTCAATTCTAATATACATTGGATGCAATGCAAATGCTGAAATAGCTGCATAGGGATAAGAATCCATCCAAGTATGCGTAGCATTAGTATCATTGATAGGTAAAATTTGAATCAACTTAACACCCATCTGATTCGCCCAATCCACCAGAAGTTTTAAATCAGCAAATTCACCCACGCCAGCACTCTGCTTGGATCTCAATGAGAATACTGGAATAGCTACTCCAGCTCCTTTCCAAGAGGTTGTTTTTATTTGTACAAATCCATCATTTACTAAAACCAATTTATCTTTTCCTACAGGTTCGTATAAAACCCTATTATTCCCTTCCTCAAAAGCAACAAAAGATTTGGTCTTTGTATTATATACTCCGTATTTGTATACAAAAGGGAAATTACTTTTTTGAACATCTAATGCAATTTCAAAAAATTGCTCGCCTTTGATTTTATTCAATGGCTTTGCCTTCTTACTATCCCATGCACCAACAATAGATGATTCACCTAAAATGCATATGGTTTGATCTGCATCCAATAAAGGTGCTTTTACCCTAAACACATGCGTACAATGAGCATCAATAGCAGTTGAGTTAACTTCTTGAATGGTCTTGGTCAATAATACTTGCTCAAAAGGCGCGGTATAAAATGCATTCTCTTTGTATCCTGTGAAATTCCATGTATCAATCATTACCATTTCATGCTTACACATCAAGCCTGGATGTATCGATTGGCTATTACCTGCATCAAATACTTTAGTGCCATCTTCATTTAAAATAAAATAGTGATAAGTGATTTTCTCTTTTTGTATAGTATCTAATGTAACATGCAATACCCAATAGTCATCATTCAAATACACCATTGGAATAGCTTGATCAATTTGGTTGCTACCCAATTGTGGATGGTTGCCATATAAATAAATTACCTGTCCAAAATGAGTTTTATATTTTAAATGAAAACTTAACTTAAGCTTTGAAGCATTTGTTGTAGCTACTTTTTTTATTGCAGCTTTCTTGGGCACCACATTTGACATAGTTTTAAGCAATTCAATCGTTTACAAACCAATTTTAAGTGAGTTTAAAGATAAAAAATAATGTGTATTAAAAACACATTAGTAAATAAACTTGACTAATTTGTAGGTGTTGTACACGCTGATTTGTATATTGCTTATTATCAACACTTTAGATTAGCTAATGGACAAAATTGTCATTTATACTGATGGATCTTCTAGAGGTAATCCTGGCAGAGGTGGCTTTGGAGCTATTTTAATGTGGAATGGAAAAGTCAAAGAAATCGCAGAAGCATATAGAAATACGACCAACAATAGAATGGAACTGCTGGGAGTCATTAAAGCGCTCTTACAATTAAAGACTAAAAAGATTCCTATTCTTATTTATACCGATAGCAAATACATTGTAGACTCGGTTCAAAAAAAATGGTTGGATAATTGGATCAAAACCGATTTTAAAGGGGGCAAGAAAAACAAAGATTTATGGTTGCAATACCATCAATTAGCAGCTAATTTGCATATTCAGTTCAATTGGGTAAAAGGGCACGCAGATAATCCTTACAATAATAGATGTGACGAATTAGCTACCCTTGCTGCCGACAATGGTCCTTGGAATATTGACGAAGAATTTGAGAAAAACGAACTAGCGAAAGATTAGATCGCTTTGAACTTTGGCACCATCAATCTAAATGCACCAAAGATAACCGCTCCAAAAACTAAAGTACCTGCAACACTGTTTGGATAAAACGGTATACCATCAGCCATTGTTTGTGATAAACCAACTAATGTCATTGGATGTTTGTATCCACCAAAACTAGCCCAAACAACAAAATTTGACAATAAGAAATATACAGTTGGTGCTGCTAAGAAGCTAGCAACATGTTTTGATAATTTATTGCTTTGTAAGCCAAATCCAAATACAGCAGTTGAAGCAATTAAAATATAATTGATCCATTGTCCTTCATAAAAACCTTCAAATGGACTTAAATGATTGATGTATAAAACCTGATACAATGCATCAGATAAAAACATAGAAACTAAAGGTAATAAGAACGCATATTGTTTTTTACTAGCAAATAATGAACCGCCAAATAATGCAATGGCAATTTGTGGTGCAAAACCCAATGGTCTTCCTGGTAATACTCTATACAATGCACTCATTGCAACCATGATGACTAATGCAGCTATTATTTGTTTGTTCAATTTCATAAAATCTTTATTTATTCCTTTTTTAATGTTCTAAGAACAAAAATAAGGTTTTAACACTTTATTTTATCAGTTTGCTTTTCCTCAATTGTGAATAACCTAAGGAGCAAAAGACCTGAAAATCAATACTCCCTTTGAAGAACCTATGCTGATAGCCTGTTCTGGCTTAATCAAAGCCACTTCGCCAGCCTGATAGATTTGCCCCTGAAGTTCCATTTGCCCTTCCATCACCAAAAGCATTTCAATAGACTGTGTATGAATTGTGTAAGATTCACCTGCCTTTATTGCAAGTTTACTTAAACCAAAATCTGAAACAGGACATGGGTAATTCACTTCAGTGGGATTGATTGGAGTTCCTTCCATCACTGCTGGATAGGTTGGTTTAAACAATACATGTTGCATTAACTCATTCATATCAACATGTTTTGGTGTTAAACCTCCTCTAAGTACATTATCACTATTGGCCATTAACTCAATATTCTGTCCTTCTAAATAAGCATGCAATAATCCAGCGCCCTGAAAAATACCATGATTTTTAGGGATGAATACAATGTTTAAAATATAGATGGAGAAAATACCTTTGTCAACATGAGCAGATGGTACTACTCCTTGATAATATTTATTCGCCCACCAATGTGGATGCATTTTATCCACGGAGCCATTTTTTACTGATGCAACTGCTTCCTCTAACAATGGAATTAATATCGCATCTGAATCAGCAGTCTCCAACTGCATAAAATGCTGATACAAGTTTTTATAATCATCATTTGCAAAAGCATTTACCAATCCTTTAAAAGGCTGGAATTCATTTAATCTTTTCTGCATCAATGCTGGTGCTAAAAAACCATGTAACAACCAAAAATCACTTAAAGCCACCATGACTTCTGGTTTATGATTCTTGTCTTTGTAATTTCTATTGGACGCCGTTAAAGATATCCCCGCTTTTTCTTCTTTTTCAAATCCAATAGCTGCATCGGATTTATTGGGATGTACTTGTATACTTAACATACTAGCTACATCTAAAATTTTATACAAATAAGGCAGGTTCCCTAAACTTTTATCTTTTTGTAATAATTGATCTAATGCAATGGAACCAAATTGATCTGTATCAATTATTGCGGGTGCAGATGCATGTGCTCCCATCCAATATTCTGCGAAAGGTTTATTTTGATCATTCTTCAATTGCATTAATTGAGGAATATATTGAGTACCACCCCAATCATAATGCCTATGAACTCCATGTAACTTATACGCTGTTTGCATAATTGACTTATACCTAGATTGTAGATTTAATACATATAATGAAAAACAAAGATACTGGGAATTTTGGCGAAAACCTTGCTTGTGAATACTTAATAGAAAAGGGATTTGTAATTGTAGAAAAAAACTGGAGGTATAAACATTTAGAAATTGACCTGATTGCTTGTAAAGATCAAAAACTTCATATCGTAGAAGTTAAAACAAGAACAGGGATAGCATTCGGATATCCTGAGCAATTCATAAGACGGCAAAAATTTCAGTTTTTAAAAAACGCTGCAGCTATCTATCAATACCAAAACCCGAAATGGAAAAACATTCAATTTGATGTAATATCTATTTTGCTGAAAGAACCAATAGAAATCTTATTTCTGGAAGATGTCTTTTTCTAAACGCTTCATTTTCTCAACCATTTTGTAAGTAGCTGGGCAAAGTTCCACATTTTGCTTGTGTACATGAATGTATTCAGTAAATTTTTTCTTTGTCAAATGAGGGAAGCCAGCACAATCTGCGGGTCTAACTTCATAGATACTGCACATATTATTCTTTAGATTCAAAAATTGACATGGTTGTTGTTGATTTATCCAATCATTGTCTTTCTTATCATATTGCAGCCATTTTTCTTTAAATTCTTTTGGGGACATTTGAACATGTGCAGCAATTCTTTTGATATCAGCTGGTGTGAAGGTAGGGCTCATTGTTTTGCAACAATTTGCACAAGATAAACAATCTACTTCTGCCCATACTTCCGGACTTAATTGTTGTGTAAGCTTATCTAAGCCCTTAGGTGATTTCTTATCTAACTTTGATAAAAAGCTTTTTAATATTCTAGCATTGCGCTTTACTTTCTGCCTAAATGATCTTAAATTTACTTGCATATTCTATTGGAATGAGAAGCGAAATAAAATCATTCTTGCTTAACTATCAAATCTTTTAATGAATTCAACACATTGGGACATTTATAAAAAAGGCTTTAAAGCTTTTCTTCAACTAGAAAAGTCCCTTAGCGTTCATTCTGTAGAAGCTTACTTAAGAGATATTGATAAATTTGCACAATACTTATATGATGAAGTGGGTGCTATTAGCCCAGCTGAAGTAAGCTTAAAGCATCTACAAAGCTTTATTCAAACCATTGGTAAACTAGAAATGGCCCCAAGCTCTCAAGCAAGAATTATATCAGGCATTAAATCATTTTTTAAATATTGCCTTCTTGAACAAATCATTACCGTAAATCCAACTACCCTTCTGCCTACTCCTAAAATTCAAAGAAAATTACCAGATGTATTAAGCTTTGAAGAAATTGAACAACTCATTAACGCGATTGATTTAAGTAAACCCGAAGGTGGCCGAAACAAAGCCATTTTAGAAGTAATGTATAGTTCTGGTTTAAGAGTTACAGAAGCCATCAACCTTAAAATATCTAGCTTATATTTAGATGTGGGTTTTATTAGAGTCATTGGTAAAGGCGATAAAGAAAGACTGGTACCCATTGGTTCAGATGCTATCAAATATATCAAGTTGTATAAAGAAACAATGAGAGTGCATCAAACACCTGCCAAAGATTGTGATGACATATTATTTTTAAATAATAGAGGCAAAGCATTAAGCAGGGTGATGATTTTTTATATTATCAAAGATTTAATTCAAAAGACTGGGATCCAAAAAACCATCTCTCCGCATAGTTTTAGGCATTCTTTTGCAACGCATTTAGTGGAAGGAGGCGCAGATTTGAGAGCAGTACAAGAAATGCTAGGCCATGAGAGTATCACTACTACCGAAATTTACACCCATATTAATAGAGAATACCTAAGAGATACCCTAGATCGTTTTCATCCTGCCTTCAAGAAAGCCTAATACATCGAAATTTAACCTTTTTAATAAACCAAAAAGTAGTAGGTTTGTTGTTCATAAAAATCAACATATGAAAAGAATATTGCTTGCTTTAACTAGCATCATTTGTTTAAGTGCTTCAGCGCAAATTAAAATGCCAGCTGCAAGCCCAACACAAACCCTTTCTCAAGAATTTGGAATGGGCAAAATTGACATTAATTATTCTAGACCAGGCATCAAAGGAAGATCTGTATTTGGTGATGGTTCTTTACTTGCTCCCAACGGAGTAGTATGGAGAACAGGTGCAAACGCTGCAACCAAAGTTACTTTCTCTCACCCTGTGAGTGTTGGTGGAAAAACTTTAGCTGCTGGTGATTATGGCTTATTCACTATCCCTGGTAAAGACGAGTGGACAGTAATTTTGAATACCAATTCTAAAGGTTGGGGAAGTTTTGAATACAAGGAAGCTGAAGATGTTGTTCGTGTGAAAGTTAAACCAGAAACCACTAGCAACTTTACTGAAACATTTACCATTAATGTAGAAAATATCACTGCAGAAACTGCAATGATTTGTTTAAAGTGGGCAAATACAATGATTTGCTTACCTATTCAAACAGATATTAAGCCAACTATTCGTAAGCAAATTCAAGATGCTACTACGGGCACTAATGTTAATCCAAATGTATATAGTGCTGCTGCTAATTTCTTCTTTGACATTGACAAAGACTATGATAAAGCTTTAGTATTTGTTGACAAAGCTATTGCTGCAAATGCAAATGCTTATTGGTTACATTTATTAAAAGCAAAAACGCAAGTTGCAATGGGTGATAAGAAAGGTGCAAAATTAAGTGCAGAAACCTGTGTTAAATTGGCAGAAGCTGCAAAGAATGCGGACTATGTAAGATCTGGAAAAGAGATATTGGAGAAATTATAACCTCCCTAGCGGAGGTGGCGAAATTGGTAGACGCACTACCTTGAGGTGGTAGCGCCCACACCC
>JAFMEV010000061.1 GCA_017856545.1 Chitinophagaceae bacterium | reverse complement strand
TTTGGTCCAGTAAAGGATTATGAGTGTGCTTGTGGTAAATACAAGCGTATCCGTTATAAGGGTATTGTGTGTGATCGTTGTGGTGTGGAAGTAACAGAGAAGAAAGTACGTCGTGAGCGTATGGGTCACATTAAATTAGTAGTACCTGTTGTACATATTTGGTATTTTAAATCTTTACCTAACAAGATTGGATACTTATTAGGAATGAGTTCTAAGAAATTAGAAACCATCATTTACTATGAGCGTTATGTAGTAATCCAACCAGGTATTAAAGACAACTTAAAAGTTGCTGATTTATTAACGGAAGAAGAGTACTTAGATTTATTAGATACTTTACCAAAAGAGAATCAATATTTACCTGATGATGATCCACAAAAGTTCATCGCTAAAATGGGTGCGGAAGCAGTTCATGATTTATTAGGTTTATTAGATTTAGATACTTTAAGTTTCACTTTACGTGATGCTGCTGCAAACGAAACTTCTCAACAAAGAAAAGCAGATGCTTTAAAGCGTTTAAGCGTTGTTGAATCTTTCCGTGAAGCTAAAACACATATCACTAACCAACCAGAGTGGATGGTGATGAAATATATTCCTGTTATTCCTCCAGAATTACGTCCATTGGTGCCATTAGATGGTGGCCGTTTTGCGTCTTCTGATTTGAATGACTTATATCGTCGTGTAATTATCCGTAACAATCGTTTAAAGCGTTTGTTAGAAATTAAAGCACCAGAAGTAATCTTACGTAACGAAAAGCGTATGTTACAAGAAGCGATCGATTCTTTATTCGATAACTCTCGTAAATCTAATGCGGTTAAAGCAGAAGGTGGTCGTGCTTTAAAATCTTTATCTGATGTATTGAAAGGTAAGCAAGGTCGTTTCCGTCAAAACTTATTAGGTAAGCGTGTGGATTATTCTGGACGTTCTGTAATCGTTGTAGGACCTGAATTAAAAATGCACGAGTGCGGATTACCAAAAGATATGGCTGCAGAATTATTTAAGCCATTTATTATTCGTAAGTTAATCGAAAGAGGTATTGTAAAAACAGTGAAATCTGCTAAGAAATTGGTAGATAAAAAAGAAGCTGTTATTTGGGATATCTTAGAGAACATATTAAAAGGACATCCTGTAATGTTAAACCGTGCCCCAACATTGCACCGTTTATCTATCCAGGCTTTCCAACCAAAATTAGTAGAAGGTAAAGCCATTCAATTACACCCATTAGTTACCTCAGCGTTCAACGCCGATTTCGATGGTGACCAAATGGCGGTGCACGTTCCATTAAGCCATGCGGCTATCTTGGAAGCACAGTTATTGATGTTGTCTTCTCACAATATCTTGAACCCACAAAATGGTACGCCTATCACCCTTCCTTCTCAGGACATGGTCTTAGGTTTATACTATATCACTAAAGGAAAAGTAACGAACGAAACAGAGACCATCAAAGGTCAAGGTAAAGCGTTCTATAGCTTAGATGAGGTAGTGATTGCATACAACGAAAACCAAGTTGATTTACACGCTAACATTAAAGTAAGAACGAATGTGCGTGAAAACAATGGTACCATCGTTAAAAAATTAATTGACACTACAGTAGGTCGTGTTTTATTTAACCAACATGTTCCAGCAGCAGTAGGTTTTGTAAACGCATTATTGACAAAGAAATCTTTAAGAGAAATCATTGGTGATATTATCAAAATCACAGACGTTCCAACAACTGCTAAATTCTTGGATGATATCAAGACTTTAGGATTTAGAATGGCGTTCCGTGGTGGTTTATCATTTAATGTAAACGACTTAGTTATCCCTGCTTTAAGAAGTGAATTATTAGAAAGCGCTAAGCAAGAAGTAGAAGAAGTTTGGGAAAACTACAATATGGGTTTAATCACTAACAACGAGCGTTATAACCAAGTTATTGATATCTGGGGTAGAGTAGATACTCGTATCACTGATACTTTAATTCGTGAGATGGCTACTGATAAGCAAGGTTTCAACTCTGTTTACATGATGTTGGATTCTGGAGCGAGAGGTAGTAAGACACAGGTTAAGCAGTTGGTAGGTATTCGTGGATTGATGGCTAAACCTCGTAAGAGTGGTAGTACAGGTTCTGAGGTAATTGAAAACCCAATCTTATCTAACTTTAAAGGTGGATTGAACGTCTTAGATTACTTTATCTCTACACACGGTGCTCGTAAGGGTCTTGCCGATACAGCCTTGAAAACTGCGGATGCGGGTTACTTAACTCGTCGTTTAGTAGACGTATCTCAAGATGTGGTTATCTCTGAAGAAGATTGTGGTACATTAAGAGGTACAGCAACTAGCGCATTAAAAGACAACGAAGATTTAATCGAACCATTAGCAGATAGAATTGAAGGTCGTACATCTTTACATGATGTATTCAACCCAATTACTAATGAATTATTAGTTGCTGCTGGTGATGAAATATCTATTGACACTGCAAGAGCTATTGAAGATGCTGGTATTGAAACGGTAGAAATCCGTTCTGTATTAACATGTGAAAGTAAGCGTGGTGTTTGTGTGAAATGTTATGGTAGAAACTTAGCAACAGGATACATTACTCAAAAAGGTGATGCAGTAGGTATTATCGCTGCACAATCAATTGGTGAGCCTGGTACTCAGTTGACATTACGTACTTTCCACGTGGGTGGTGTTGCCGGATCTTCTTCTGTTGAATCAAGCTTAAACGCTAAGTTTGATGGTACTATCCAATTTGATGGATTACGTACTGTAGATACAGTGAACAACGAAGGCAATAAAGTAAAAGTAGTTATTGGTCGTACTGGTGAGGTAAGAATTATGGATGTGAAGAATGATCGTTTATTAATTACCAACAACGTTCCTTATGGTGCAATCTTATCTGTAAAAGATGGTGCACAAATTAAGAAAGGTGAAGTAATTTGTACTTGGGATCCATTCAACAACGTAATTGTTGCTGAGCAAAATGGTAAGATCAAATTTGATAATATCACAGAAGGCTTTACATACCGTGACGAAGCGGATGAGCAAACAGGTCACCGTGAAAAAGTGGTTATTGAATCTAAGGATAAAACAAAGATTCCAACGATCATCTTAGAAGGTGGTAAGGATAACAAACATTATAACTTACCGGTAGGCTCTCACATCGTAATTGAAGAAGGTGTAGAAGTGAAGTCTGGTCAAGTATTAGTGAAGATTCCAAGAGTATTAGGTAAGTTAAGAGATATCACAGGAGGTTTACCTCGTGTAACTGAATTATTTGAAGCAAGAAATCCTGGTAACCCAGCGATTGTTTGTGAAATTGATGGTGTGGTTGCATTTGGTAATATCAAGCGTGGTAACAGAGAAATCATCGTTGAGTCTAAGGACGGCATGGTGAAGAAATACTTAGTTCCATTAACTCGTCAGATCTTAGTTCAAGATAGCGATTTCGTTAAAGCAGGTTCTCCATTATCTGATGGTCAAATTGCTCCAGCGGATATCTTATCTATCAAAGGTCCACACGCTGTACAAGAATACGTTGTAAATGAAATCCAAGAGGTATATCGTTTACAAGGTGTAAAAATCAATGACAAGCATATTGAAGTAATTGTGCGTCAAATGATGAAGAAAGTAGAGATTGTGGATGCTGGTGATACTAAGTTCTTAGAAGAAGATTTAGAAGATCGTTTTGACTTTATCGAAGAGAACGATCGTATCTATGATAAGAAAGTAGTAGTGGATGCTGGGGAAAGTACTAAATTAAGAGCTGGACAAATTGTAACAGTGCGTGAATTAAGAGAAGAGAATTCTATCTTGAAGCGTGCTGACAAGAAAGTAGTAGAAGTGCGTGATGCAAAACCTGCTACAGCTCGTCCAGTATTATTAGGTATTACCAAGGCTTCATTAGGCGTTCAAAGCTGGATTTCAGCTGCTTCTTTCCAAGAAACTACTAAAGTATTAAGCCAAGCCGCTATTCAAGGCAAGGTAGATATGATGTTGGGCTTGAAAGAGAACGTTATTACTGGTCACTTAATTCCTGCTGGTACTGGTCAAAAAGAGTTCGAGAAATTGATCGTAGGTAGCAAGGAAGAATATGAAGTATTGGCAACTACTCGTGAGGCAATGAGCTTCGACGAAGAAGAGTAGTCGTCTAATTTTATAAATTGTTAAAAAGCAGGAAGTAGTAATATTTCCTGCTTTTTACTTTTTTATATACCTGTTTTTTGCTTATTTTTAATTCAAATTAAATCTTGATGAAACCGAATTCTTGGATCGTAAATGGAGTGATGGCGTTGGCCATAATTGTATTGTTTGTTTTGCATTTTAATAGCAATTCAACACCTGTTAAATCTTCAGCTTTGGCAGCAGGGGGAGTGAAAGTAGCTTATTTTGAAATTGATTCAATTCAAAATAGCTATAACTTTTTTAAAGATGTAAGAGAAGCATTACAAGCAAAAGATGTTGAGAATGCAAAACAGTTAACTGGATTAAAAAATGCATTCGCTATTAAGTATCAAGAATTACAAAAAAATGGTCAATTCTTGTCTCAAGCAGAGATAGGCGCTAGACAACAAGAATTAGCTCAATTAGAAAAAAATTATACTAATAGAGAACAACAATTGGCATCAGAAATGCAAGAAGAAAGTTTCAAGCGTTTACAAGAAGTAAAACAAAAAATTGAAGCATTCTTAGTGAATTATAATAAAAACAAAGAGTTTGCATACATCTTCTCAAGCAATCCTGATTTAATGTATTACAAAGACACCGCATATGATATCACTGCTGATATTGTAAAAGGGCTGAATGCGGAGTACAAGCCAAAAAAATAAACTACAAACTTGATCCTCCCCATTTTTTTGGGGAGGATTTTTTTTAAATACAATTACATATGTCTACAGAGAATTCAGAGTTTAAACCAAGGTTAAGTGCATTAGATGCCACCATGATTGTTGCAGGGGGTATGATTGGATCTGGTATTTTTATTGTGAGTAGTGAAATTACTAGGTATGTTGGAAGTGCAGGATGGTTAATCACTGCATGGTTGATCACTGGATTTATGACTATTACCGCTGCAGTAAGTTATGGTGAATTGAGTGCTATGTATCCTAAAGCTGGTGGACAATATGTATACTTGCAAAAAGCATACAATCCTTTAGTAGGATTTTTGTTCGGATGGAGTTTCTTTTCTGTTATTCAAACAGCTACTATTGCAGCAGTAGCAGTAGCTTTTAGTAAGTTTACTGCATATTTAATTCCAGCAGTAGGTGAGCAAAATATTATTGCAGACTTGGGTTTTATACAAATTTCAGCGGCACAATTATTAGCCATTGCATTAATTGTATTTCTAACCTATACCAATACTAGAGGAGTGAAAGAAGGAAAGATGATACAAAATACTTTCACTTTTACTAAATTGATTTCTTTGTTTGGTTTAATTGTGGTGGGTTTCTTATTTGCGAAAACCAGTTATTGGGATGCTAACTGGGCCAATGCATTTGCTGCACAACAAGATGTAGTGAATACTGCAGCGGATGGAACGGTGAGTCATAGTTGGATGCCAATTGGCGGAACCGTTTTGATTGGTGCGATGGCAGCTGCAATGGTAGGCTCCATTTTTAGTAGTGATTCTTGGAACAACGTAACATTTATTGCTGGAGAGATTAAGAATCCACAAAAAAATATTGGGTTGAGCTTATTCTTAGGCACCAGTATTGTAACCTTAATTTATATCAGTGCTAATTTAATGTACTTATATGTTTTGCCAATGCAAGAAATTGCTTTTGCAGAAAACGATAGAGTAGCCATTACCGCTGCCAATGCTGTGCTAGGCAATGCTGGTACCATTGTAATTGCGGTAATGATTATGATCTCCACATTTGGTTGTAACAATGGATTAATCTTGGCTGGATCAAGAGTATATTATACTATGGCAAAAGATGGCTTGTTCTTTAAGAAGACAGCTGAATTAAATAAGAACGAAGTACCCGCTTATGGTTTATGGATTCAATGTTTGGTAGCTAGTTTATTGTGCTTGAGTGGTAAGTACGGTGATTTATTAACCATGGTAAGCTTTATTGTGGTGATATTCTATATCTTAACCATCATTGGTATTTTCATTTTAAGAAAGAAAGAACCTGATACGCCAAGACCTTATAAGGCATTTGGTTATCCTGTATTACCCGCTATGTATATTATTATGGCCACTGTATTCTGTATAGGATTAGTGTATACCAAACCATTCTATTCTTTATGGGGTTTGGTGATTACCTTAATAGGAATACCTTTGTATTATATTGCATTAAGAAATAAAAAAACGCAGGCATAGAGATGTTGGATCAAAAAGCATTTAAAGCATTATTTGACGGTTTTAATCATACCAAGATTGGGGTGATTGGTGACATCATGTTAGATACTTATTGGTGGGGTAATGTAGATCGTATCTCTCCTGAAGCACCTGTGCCTATTGTGAATTTAAAGCGTAAAGAAATCAGGGTAGGAGGAGCTGCGAATGTAGCTTTAAATTTAAGGGCTTTAGGTGCTCCTACAACCATTTTTGCAGTTATTGGCAATGATGTTGAGGGCACTGATTTAAAAGGTCTTTTAGAAGCAGAGGGAATTCAAACAAAGTATATCCATACAAGTGCTGATAGAGTCACTACCAATAAAGTAAGGGTCATGGGACGCAATCAACAAATGATGCGTTTAGACCATGAACATACCAACGATATCAATGCTGCAGAAGAAGCACAGCTTTTTAAGAATTTCTGTGCATATGTAGAGAGCGAACAACCTTCTTTAGTTATTTTAGAAGATTACAATAAGGGGGTATTGACAGCTAGTTTGATAAAATCTGTTATTGATTTTTGTAATCAAAAAGGCATACCAACTGCAGTAGATCCAAAACAAAAAAACTTCTTGGCTTTTAAAGGTTGTACTTTATTTAAGCCCAATTTAAAGGAAGTGAAAGAGGGTTTGAAAATGGATATTCCTCAAATCAATGCTGCTGAATTATTCAAAGTACATCATGCATTACACGAGCAAATGAAACATGCGATTTCATTTATCACTTTGTCTGAACATGGGGTATTTATTGCCGATACATCTTCTAATAAACTTATCCCAACGCATATTCGCAATATTGCTGATGTGAGTGGAGCAGGAGATACCGTTATTGCAGTAGCATCTTTGGTATATGCAGCATCTAAAGATATGGTCTTGGCTGCTGAAATGGCCAATATTGCTGGTGGTTTGGTATGTGAATTAGTGGGTACAGCGCCTATCAACAAAGCAGTATTAGAAGCTGAAGTCAACAAATTACTAGTTTCTTAATTCAACATATGTATTCAAATAAAATAGCCATTATTGTTGCAGGTGGTACCGGTCAGCGTATGGGTTCTGTGCTTCCTAAGCAGTTTCTAGAGATTCAAGGGAAAGCTATTTTATTACATACGATTGATCAATTTACTGCTGCATTTGCTGATATTCAATTAGTGATTGTTTTACCTGCAACTTATATTGAAGAGGGTAGTATTTTACTACAAAAAAACGGCTACACTAAAAATGTACAATTAGTTGAAGGAGGAGAAACCAGATTTCAATCTGTTAAAAACGGTTTATCTAAGGTGTCGGAATCTTCCATTGTATTTGTACATGATGCAGTAAGATGTTTATTGACGCCTGCATTAATTCAAAGATGTTATCAACAAGCTTTTGAAAAAGGATCTGCTATTCCAGCGGTTAGTGCTACAGATTCTGTAAGAATAGTAAATGGGGATCAAAATAGCGTACTAGATAGAGAGCAAGTGATGCTCATACAAACACCTCAAACATTTCAATCTGATATTTTATTAGATGCTTTTAAACAACCCTATACCTCTTTATTTACAGATGAGGCCAATGTGGTAGAAGCCAATGGGGGCAAAGTGTATTTAGTAGATGGTGAATTTGAGAATATTAAAATCACCCGTCCTTTGGATTTAGCCATTGCAGAACATATCTTGTCCAAAAGATTTCAATAAAAAAGTCTGAAAGCCCCAACTAGTTTGAGGTGAGATTAAGCTTTTAAGCTACCAATTTTTTCCAAAATTTGGTGTGCTACTTCCATAGCTAAGAATCCATCAATTTCACTCACCACTGTAGGCTCGTCTTTTTGAATAGCATTTACAAAACTGGTTAATTCAGCAAGAATTGCATTGCCATTTTCTACTACTGGGTTGGCAATTGAAATGGTTTTAGTGCCTTGATGTGTTTCTATATCAAAAGAAAAAGCATCTTCTTCATCTGGTTTTTTCAACTTGATGATTTCGGTATTTTTTTCTAAAAAGTCTATACCGATATAAGCGTCTTTTTGGAATAAACGAATCTTACGCATTTTTTTCATGCTAATTCTGCTGCTCGTTAAATTCGCAACACATCCATTATTAAATTCTATTCTTACATTGGCAATATCAGGCGTATCCGTTAATACCGAAACACCGCTGGCAGAAATATTTTTCACACCACTTTTTACAATGCTTAAGATGATATCAATATCATGAATCATTAGATCCAAGATCACACTTACTTCAGTACCTCTTGGATTAAATTGTGCCAATCTATGTACTTCAATAAAAGATGGGTTTAATGTAATGTCCTTTAAAGCGGTAAATGCTGGATTAAATCTTTCAACATGACCCACTTGTAATTTTACTCCTGATTCTTTGACCATTTCTACAATTGCCTTTCCTTCTTCGATGGTATTGGCCATGGGTTTTTCTACAAAAACATGTTTGCCCATTTTAATGGCCATCTCGCAAACAGGGAAATGTAAATGGGTAGGGGTGACTACATCAATCATGTCTGATGCTTTCATTAAAGCCTCCTCATCCATGTATCTTTTTATACCATATTCTGCTTCTACTGCTTTGGCATGCTCGTTATTGGGATCAAAAAAACCAACAATTTCAACATCGGGGATTTGCTTCCAATTGTTCAAATGAAATTTTCCTAAATGTCCCACCCCAAAAATGCCCAATTTTAGCATATGCCTTGTAAATTTTGGTAAAGGTAAAGTATAAGTTATTGAATTGTAATGTATTTGAATGGGTGTGGATATTTTGTATCTTTAAGTATGCATCAGAGTATTCAACAACTTTACGATATAGCTCAAAAGCCTAGCAGAAAGGTATTGGGCTTAATGAGTGGCACATCTTTAGATGGTCTGGATATTGCTTTATGTGAACTAAAGGGTTCGGGCAAAGACACCCAATTAACCCTATTGCATTTTACTACTGTGCCATATGATGCTGCCATGAAAGAAGAAATCTTGACTATTTTTTCAAAAGCATCCGTTTCTTTAGAAAAGTTAACACTGTTAAATCCATGGGTAGCATTGCAACATGCTCAAATGATCAATCAAGCTTTGGCAGATTGGAATATTCCAGCTTCTGCTATCGATTTAATTGCAAGTCATGGTCAAACCATTTATCATGCGCCAAAATCATTACATCCTAATGATGCATTTGGTCCAGCTACTTTACAAATAGGAGATGGGGATCATCTAGCTATGCATACTGGAATCATTACTTTAAGTGATTTTAGACAAAAACATATTGCTGCTGGTGGCGAGGGTGCTCCCTTAGCTGTGTATGGGGATTATTTACTTTGTACAGATACCCAAGAGAATAGGTTGTTGTTAAATATTGGAGGTATTGCCAACTATACTTATCTACCAGCGAATGGCAGGTTAGATCAGGTTTTTTCTTCTGACACAGGTCCTGGTAATACCATGATGGATGCTTTCATGAGAGAGCATTTTAATGCTGCTTATGATAAAGATGGATTAGTAGCTAAAAAAGGGATCATCAATGAAGCTTTATTGAAAGCCATGAAAGCGGATACTTTTTTCAATGTGCCTTTACCCAAAACTATTGGACCTGAATTGTTCAATTTGGCATTTATTGAAAATGCGCAATTAGCATCTTCAACAACACATATTGCTAAAGAAGATATCATGGCTACTTTAAATAGATTGACCGCTGAAACCATTGTGGATGCAATTCATATGCATGTTCCTTCAACAGATCAATATACATTATACACTAGTGGAGGTGGGATGCATAATTTGTTAGTGGTTGAACATATTCAATCTTTATTGCCCCATATTACCATTAAAAGTTCTCAATCGATAGGCATTCACCCAGATGCCAAGGAAGCTATTTTGTTTGCTATTTTAGCGAATGAGGCAGTAGCAGGATCGCCTATGTATGTTGGTGGAAATGCCACTAAGATGCCTGTTAC
>JAFMEV010000060.1 GCA_017856545.1 Chitinophagaceae bacterium | reverse complement strand
CAATGCTTTTTTTTAATTTAATCAATGCACAAGATAGCGCAAGTAAAAAATTAATTTACAACCCCAAAAAACCTACTTACGAGTTAGCCGCTACTTGTGGAACTTGTATGTTCAAAATGAAAGGAGACGGTTGTCTTTTAGCAGTGAAATTTAATGGCAAAAACTACTTTGTTGAAGGAACTGGCATTGACGACCATGGAGACGCTCATGATAATGAGGGTTTTTGTAACGCCATCAAAAAAGCTAAAGTTCAAGGGTCTGTTGTTAAAGACAAATTCGTGGTAACCTACTTTGAGTTAATCAAAAAATAAAAAGAGGAAAAATTGAATATCTTGATTATTTAACTACCAATTGTTAGTATTTTTACAGAAGTAAACAATTGGTCTTACAATCAACATTTATTGATTCATTAATCAGGATATTACATGAATACGTTTTTGGAATACAATAATAAACAAGTAGCCAACCTTCCGTTACATTTAAGAAAATATATTGTTGAACAAGCTTACGAAAAGTACACACCTGTAGATCATGCAGTTTGGCGTTATGTAATGCGTCAGAATTATAGTTACTTGAAAAATGTAGCGTACTATCCTTATATACCTGGATTAAAAAAAGCTGGTTTAACTATTGAAAAAATTCCAAGTTTACAGGAAATCAATGACGCATTATCAGAAATTGGATGGGGTGCTGTAACAGTTGATGGATTTATACCTCCAGCTGCATTTATGGAATTTCAGGCCTACCGTGTTTTGGTAATAGCTGCAGATATAAGACAGCTTGAACATATAGAATATACTTCAGCCCCAGATATTATTCATGAATCTGCTGGACATGCCCCGATTATTAGTGATACCAAATACAACCAATATTTAAGTTATTTAGGAAAAATTGGAACTAAAGCATTGTTTTCATCAAAGGATTATGAACTATATGAATCTATTCGTGCACTTTCAATTCTTAAAGAAGTAGCGAATGTTGATCAAAACGAAATAGAAAAAGCAGAGGCTTTAGTTTTGTATAATCAGCAAAATTTAGGTACCCCATCAGAAATGGCTTTATTAAGCAGGCTTCAATGGTGGACGGTTGAGTATGGATTAATAGGTGAACTTGAGTCGCCCAAAATTTATGGTGCAGGCTTACTTTCTTCTATTGGTGAAAGCGCTTCATGTATGCGACCAGAAGTTAAAAAAATACCATACACAATAGATGCATTAAATTACAGTTACGATATTACCAAAGAACAACCTCAATTATTTGTAACACCAACTTTCCAAAATTTAATTGATGTACTTGAACAGTTTGAGCAGAAAATGGCATACCGAGTTGGTGGATTAGATAGTGTTTTAAAGGCCATTGAATGTAAGAATATTTGTACTTCCACATTTAGTTCTGGCATACAAGTATCTGGTGTATTCAGTAATGTTTATGTAGATAAGAACAACCAAATAAAATATATTCAAACTACCGGGCCCACTACTTTAAGTTATAAAGACCATTTGCTAGATGGACACGGACCAACCTATCATAAAGATGGATTTGGCGCTCCATTAGGGCAATTGCTTCATCATAGAAAAAAGCTGGAAGATTGTACCATAGAAGATTTGAATACTTTGGGATGGGAACTGAATTCAACAATTCAATTGAATTTTGAAAATGGTATTACAGTAGAAGGTATTTTAACAAATACTCTGTACAAAGAAAATAAATTAATCCTTTTAAGTTTTGAAAACTGTAAGGTAACAGATACAGATGGTAAATGTTATTTTGAGCCTGCTTGGGGAACATTTGATATGGCCGTTGGTAATACAATAGATTCTGTATTTAATGGCACTGCAGATAAAAATATTTTTGAAGATCAATTATACGTATCTCCACAAAGAACATTTCAGCAAAACTATAGTAGCAAAGATCTTATTTACCAAAATATATTTCAAGAAATAAGAAATTATAGAGAACAAAAAAAATCCGACGACAGTCTCTTAGACATTTGGAAGAATATTAAAAACAATTTTAAAGAAGATTGGCTAGCTGCACTTGAAATATTAGAACTAGCTGATACAGATACTTCTAAAGAGATCTTATCTACTGAGATAAGAGCATATTTAAAAGTACAAATTGACACTTATCCAAAATTCACCAAATTAATTAAAGATGGACTTAGCATTATTGATGCTAAACTGAAGTTTGAATAATTTTCCAAGCGAGTTCAGTAGATTGATTGGATAAGGCTGCTTTAATAAGTAAAATCGTTTCTTCAGAAAAATTTGTCTTATTGATTATTTCAGCAGAAGGAACTACATCAGTATTTGCTAATTGTGCTTTTTCGTTTTTAGTTAATAAAGATGAAGAGACGATTCCTTTTGGAAGTTGATCAAACCCTATCCCCAGCTTGGTATTGGGTTTTTCTACTTTAAATAAATTATCTTCTGTTATTCTAGCATACCAATCACCTCCTAAACGAGCAACCAAATCTAATTTTGCTTGGTCAATATTTTTATTGGCATCTAGTACTTCCTCATTAATATGTATTTTTTTAATCAATGCTAAGACTAAATTTCCTGCTCCTGCATTATCTCCTAACTTAATGACTTCCTGTATAATACATTCAAGCTGAATTGGAGACTCTGCAACCCTTGGAGGTCTTACTAATTCAGAAGCCAATGGTGTAAATCCTGCTTTAATAAATTCATTGGTATCTTTTGGAAAATCACAACTTGACAGAGACATTTGTTGTACCATATCATAATTCACAATATTAATTACGCATTCTGGAACTTCTAATATGTTTTCTAAGGTATGCTTAGTTGTATTATCCCGAACCCTTCGAGAAGGTGAAAAAATACAAACTGGCGGGTTCATACTAAATAAATTAAAAAAACTAAAAGGACTAAGATTTACATTGCCTTTCAAATCAATTGTTGAAGCAAAACAAATAGGCCTTGGAGCAATAGCATATTGTAAGTATTGTTGTAAAGCTTGTGTGCTTAAATCTTCCGTTGATAAGGTGAGCATCTTACTTAAATTTTAAGTCAATTATTTTTTTAAGGAAAGTATGGACCAATCTGTATCTTCTTTATAGATGGTATTTTCTAATGTACCTAGTCCATCTATACTCATCGTCACCACATCATTAGGTTGTAGCCATTGTGGTGTATAATTAGCATCTTTTAATTTTCCTGTTCCATTTAATTCTAAGAAGCAACCTGTACCTACAGTACCAGAACCAATTACATCGCCAGGATATATTGTTACCCCATAAGAACATCTTTCAATGATTTCTGCAAATGTCCAATCCATATCTTTTACATTTCCTTCTGAAACCAATTGATCATTCACCCAACACTTCATTGATAAATTATAATTATTACCAACATGTCCTTTTTTTGCGGGGACCAAATGGCTTTTTAATTCGTCAGGTGTAACCAACCAGGGTCCTATAACAGTTGAAAAATCTTTTCCTTTTGCTGGACCTAAATTTAAAAGCATTTCTTCCATTTGTAGTTTTCTTGCACTTAGATCATTCATAATAGTAAAGCCGGCTATATACTCATCTGCATCTTTTGCTTTTATATTTTTACCTTCTTTACCAATTACAATGGCAATCTCTAATTCAAAATCAAGTTGCTGAAAATGATCAGGCATGCAATAAATTGCTCCTGGTCCTTGTATAGCATTGTGGTTGGTAAAATAAAAAATAGGATATTGATCAAATTCTTGAATCATATCTACTCCTCTGTTTCTTCTCGCAGCTTCTACATGTTGTCTAAAAGCATAACCATCTCTACAAGAAGTTGGATGAGGAACAGGAGCCATTAATTGATAATCTTGTACAGGAGCAATTGAACCTGATTTTTCAAGTAGAGAGATGAGTTTTTCTTGTGTTTCTTCTCTTACTGATACCCCTAATCTTAAAAAAGCATTGATATCATTAGGTAGTTGTTGATTCACATCTTGTAAGGCATACACTTGATCATTTACGATTGCCCCTAATTTTGTTGATCCCTGTTGCCAATAACTTACTAATTTCATTGATTATCAATATTTTATGATGTATTTGAAGTCTACCTTCTCTGTATGAAGCTGATTGATTTTTATCAAACAAAGTTAAAAATAATATTTTATCTTTTGCTAATAATTGTTAGTATTGTGGTGCTTGAAAAATGTAATTTATGCCAATATACCACACATTGGGAAAGATTCCCGCAAAAAGACATACCGTTTATAGACAACCTAATGGAAAACTATATGCAGAAGAATTGGTTTCTACTGAAGGCTTCTCTGGAATGTATTCATTAGTGTATCATACGCATCCACCTACCATTGTAAAATCATTAGGCACTCCCTATTCAGTGGAACCAAAAATTGCGAAAGAAAAACATTTACGACATACTAGCTTGTTGGGTTTTAATATCAAACAAGAAGATGATTATTTAAAAAGCAGAAAACCTGTTTTAGTAAATGCAGATTTACAAATTTCTTTGGCTGCACCAAAAAAATCAATGACAGATTATTTTTATAAAAATAGTCAAGCAGATGAAGTCATTTTTATACACAAAGGAACTGGTACATTAAAGACAGGATTTGGTAAAATTAAATTTTCTTATGGCGACTACTTAGTAGTACCAAGAGGTACCATTTATCAAATGGAATTTGATGATGAGAATAATAGATTATTTATTATCGAAAGCTATAGCCCGATTCGTTTTCCAAAACGTTACCAAAATCAGTTTGGACAATTAATGGAGCATGCACCTTTCTGTGAACGTGATATAAGAAGACCTAATGATTTAGAAACTTTTGATCAAGAAGGTGATTTTAAAATTTTAATTAAAAAGCAAGGTTTGATTTATCCATATACTTATGGCACACATCCATTTGATTTTATTGGATGGGATGGATATCATTACCCATGGGCTTTCTCTATACACAATTTTGAACCCATCACAGGTAGGGTGCATCAACCACCACCAGTGCATCAAACATTTGAAGCACACAATTTTGTAATCTGTTCTTTTGTTCCAAGAAAATACGATTATCATCCTGAAGCTATACCTGCACCATATAATCATAGCAATGTAGATAGTGATGAAGTATTGTATTATGTTGATGGTGATTTTATGAGTAGAAAATCTGTTGTTCAAGGTCAAATCACATTGCATCCTGGAGGTATACCTCATGGGCCACATCCAGGAAGCGTTGAAAAATCAATTGGTAAAGAAAAAACAGATGAATTAGCAGTTATGATTGATCCATTTAGACCTTTGATGATAACAGAAGAGGCATTATTGATTGAAGATGAGAACTATCATAAAAGTTGGCAATTTAATATAGAATAAAATATTACTTAATTTAAATAGATAAAATATCAATGGAAAAGAATGGGAATGATCATGATTTCTTACCGTTACTAGGAACCGATTATGTAGAGTTATATGTAGGTAACGCAAAACAAGCAGCACATTATTATAAAACTGCTTTTGGTTATCAAAATTTTGCATACAGTGGGCCAGAAACTGGAGACAAAGAAAAAGTATCTTATGTTTTAATTCAAGAAAAAGTAAAATTAATATTAACTACTCCATTAACACCAGATTCTAGTATTGCTGCGCATGTACACAAACATGGAGACGGTGTAAAAGCTATTGCACTTACAGTAGCTGATGCTTTTGAAGCTTTTGAACAAACTGTAAAAAGGGGTGCTCAACCTTATATGGAACCTCAAACCATTCAAGATGAATTTGGTGAAATTAAAATGAGTGGTATACATATCTATGGTGATACAGTGCATTTGTTTGTTGAAAGAAAAAATTACAAGGGTATTTTCATGCCAGGATTTAGAAAATTAGAAAATAATTATACTCCAACCCCTGTTGGGCTGAAATACATTGATCATTGTGTTGGAAATGTTGGATGGAATCAAATGAATACCTGGGTAAAATTCTATGAAGAGGTAATGGGCTTTAAAAACATTTTGACTTTTGATGATAAACAAATTTCAACGGAATACTCTGCTCTGATGAGTAAAGTAATGAGTAATGGTAATGGTTTTGTAAAGTTTCCAATTAACGAGCCTGCTGAAGGAAAAAAGAAATCACAGGTTGAAGAGTATTTAGATTTTTACAAAGATGCGGGAGTACAACACATTGCAATTGCAACAGATAATATTGTTGACACTGTCGAAAAGTTAAGTAGTCGTGGTGTAGAATTTTTAAACATTCCTTCTACTTACTACGATGATTTATTGGATCGTATTGGCCCCATTGATGAAGATGTTGAACCGCTAAAAAAATTAGGTATTTTAGTAGATAGAGATGATGAAGGATACTTGCTTCAAATTTTTACTAAACCTGTAGAAGACAGACCTACTTTGTTTTATGAAATTATACAAAGAAAAGGTGCTAAGTCATTTGGAGCAGGAAATTTCAAAGCTTTATTTGAGGCCTTAGAAAGAGAACAAGCCTTAAGAGGTAATTTATAAATCAACAAATCAATCAAAAGCCATTTCAGGAATATCACCTTCAATGATGAGTTTTCCTAAAGTGGCTTTTTTTATTGTATCTACTGAAACCCCAGGAGCTCTCTCTAATAATTTAAAACCTCCTTCTGGCAACACTGATAAGACCGCTAACTCAGTCACAATTTTTTTTACGCATTTTATTCCAGTAAGTGGCAAGCTGCAAGTTGGCAATAATTTACTTTCGCCTGCTTTATTAATATGTTGCATTGCCACAATTATATTTTTTGCAGAAGCTACTAAATCCATCGCTCCTCCCATTCCTTTCACCATTTTACCAGGTATCTTCCAGTTGGCAATATCACCCTTTTCAGAAACTTCCATGGCGCCTAAAATGGTTAAATCAATCTTTTGTGCATGTATCATGCCAAAACTCATCGCAGAATCAAATATAGACGCTCCAGGTAGCATGGTGATAGTTTGCTTACCCGCATTAATCAAATCGGCATCTACGTCTTTTTCAAAAGGGAATGGGCCCATTCCTAAAAGGCCATTTTCTGATTGGAAGCAAACCTGTATATTCTTAGGAATATAATTTGCCACAAGGGTTGGAATGCCAATCCCCAAGTTCACATAAGAATTATGTTGTATTTCCTGTGCAATTCTTTTTGCAATGCCTTCTTTATCTAACATGTGAAAATAGCTTTTATTGAATTATTTATTGATAGTCACTTTTTCAATTCTTTTTTCATAATGACTACCCTGGAAAATTCTATGTACATAAACGCCCGGTGTATGAATTTGATTTGGATCCAACATTCCAGGTTCAACCAATTCTTCTACCTCTGCAATGGTAATCTTGCCTGCCATAGCCATCACTGTATTAAAATTTCTTGAAGTATGCTTAAATATCAGATTACCAGCCGTATCACCTTTCCAAGCTTTTACAATGGCAAAATCCGCATTAAAAGCATGTTCAATTAAATATTCTTTACCATTAAAATTTCTAGTTTCTTTCCCTATAGCCACTTCTGTTCCAACGCCTGCTGGTGTAAAAATTGCAGGCATACCATATCCAGCTGCCATACATCTAAAAGCTAAAGTTCCTTGAGGGATTAGTTCAACATCAAGCTCACCAGAAAGTAATTGTCTTTCAAATTCAGCATTCTCTCCCACATAAGAAGAAATCATTTTTTTTACTTGCTTATGGTGCAACATTAATCCAATACCAAAATCATCAACACCTGCATTATTAGAAATACAGGTAAGATTTTTTACCCCTTTTTCAACCAATGCTTTAATACAGTTTTCTGGAATACCGCATAATCCGAATCCACCTAACATGAGGGTAGCTCCATCTTGTATATCCATAATGGCATCCTCAGCATTATTCACTTTTTTATAAATCATATCAATACATTTATTAAAAAAACTTCTTAAAGATTTGTATATCAACTTTACTTGCCCACCAAGCCCATAACATTAAAATGGGTTGCCCAATGAGTAAACGAAACCAGGATAATGTTGGCGTAATTTCAATTGCACCAAGTGTAAAACTGCCTTTTTGAATAAAATAAATATGGGAGGGAATAAATAAAACCAATAAAATGATAATGCCCTTAGCCGCATACGATCGTGTAGATTTGGGTAGGAGCAATATACCTAAAATAATTTCCAGAATACCAGACAATAAATTTATCTCATTAGCCCAATTAGATAAGTATGGTGGAATTATTGGTAAATAAAATGAAGGTGATGCAAAATGATTATACCCTGCAAAAATGTAAAATGCAATTAGAATAAAAAATAGAATTTGTTGAAGTATCTTGATTTTCATCTTTGAATAAAAAAATTCTTAATTATTTGAAGTAAATCTTGAACTTTATTTGAATTTTATTTTCAGCTTTTACAAACAATAAAGACGGCCTTTTAACTTTGAAATCTTCTAACATGATGGGAAAGCTACCTTCAAAAATAAGGTTATCATCTAAAGAAAATTGCTTTGCATTAAAGTTAATTTGTTGAGTAACGCCATGAAATTGTAACTGACCTTTTACCAAAATATCATTTTGATTATACATGATGCTAGTACTATTAAAAGTAACATTAGGATAAGTTAAAGCATCTAGTATTTCAATCATGTGACTATCTCTGTTTGACAATCCACTGTTGAAGCTGCTTACCTTTGTTACTACTGCAATTTTAGTAATCCTATTATTTGATTTATCCCAAACTGCTTGTATTTTTAATTTATCCGAAACCCCATCCCACTCATGAAGTTTATGCTTCATGTGATAAGTAATGCTACTTTTCTCTAATAATGGCTCTTGTATATTATTTGGTTGAAACCAAAAAGGAGCTAAAATCATTAAAAAAAAGGTTAACATAATAAATGGTTTAAAATTTGATAACAATCATGGAGGCCGCCATGCTTGCAAAAGTTGTATAGGCTGCTGCCCTATGCCAAGGTTTTAAGGCAATATCCTGTTCTATCCTATTGCCTAAAATATTAGTAGCAATCATTCCAGATAAATGAACCACAGCTAGCCACTTATGAATGCGCATGGAGCTTAGTTTTTTATCTCTATGGAAAACAGCAGGTGGCGTAAATAAACTATTGATCGCTGTAATTCCATAGCTCACATTAATGGCAGTGCCTAAATTTTCGTGTAATTCTTTCACTTTGTAATCCCCTCTATATAACTGACTTCCTACAATGCCTTGGGCAAGCATTCCACCAAGGGTCAAAAATCCACCAAGCTGATGAACATTTAACATTTTTCGTCTGATATTTAATTGAATGCTGCGATCTTTTAGTCGATCCCCATTGCCGAATTTATTATTCAATAGCCCATGATTGCCCCATAATAGAGATTGGGTAATTAACATTTTCTGAGGCATAATTAAGGTAGAATCAATCTGGTTGGCTGTATCCAAAGAACTGAATTGGATGGTCGTATCATTTTGGGCATGCAACTTATTGCTTATCAATAGGATAAAAAATATAGACAGCAATTGCAATTTCATGATAGTAAGAAAATTAGAATTCAAAGTTCAACTATTTTACTCGTAGTTTAAACAAAAAGTTGAAACAATTGTTTAATTATCAAAAGAAACAAAATGGAGAGGAAAGAATTCATTGAAAAAGTAGGACTAAGTGGGGCAGCTATACTTATTTTTGGATGTATGCAGTCCTGTTCTAAAGATGTAGCAAGTTCTGATACTCAAAATCAAAATAAGCCTCCCAATTCGAGTGGTGGAGATGCTTCTAGCAACAAAATAGATTTTACTATTGACATTAATACAGCTCCATATGATGTGCTTAAAAATATTGGAGGATATGCCATATACATGGAATCAAAAATCATTATTGCTAGGGCTAGTAATACAGAATTTTTAGCGGTAAGTTCCGTATGTACACATCAAGGCGCTACTCTGCAATATAGAAGCAATACAAGCAAATTTTATTGCCCTTTACATGGATCTAATTTTAATCAAAATGGTTCAGTTGCAAACGGCCCAGCTGCTCAATCATTAAAGCAATACAGTACATCTTTAAGTGGAAGTAAATTAAGGATATTCGAATAGATCCATTATACTTTCTTCAAATTATTATATCTAAACTTATATAATAAATAAGTAATGATAGCAAACAGAAAGCCAATGATAATTATTATATAATTCATTGGCTTTTCAATTGTTAATGAAATGCGTAATAAAATAGTAGTGATAATAAAACTTGCATTTCGAAATATTATAAAAAAAGAAGAATGAAATGTGAAGGATATAATGAGTAGTAATACATCTACAAATATCAT
>JAFMEV010000059.1 GCA_017856545.1 Chitinophagaceae bacterium | reverse complement strand
CCGCTTAGTTTATCTACCTTGGATTGATCTATATCTACACAAGTCACTTTATTACCCGTCTCAGCAAAACAAGTTCCTGTTACCAATCCTACATAACCTGTTCCTACTACTGCTATTTTCATTTATGATGAATTTAAATGATTAGGCTTTAAAAAATGATTGTACCCCTTCTACTATATATGCTAATTGCTCCTGATCCATTTCAGTATGAATAGGCAAAGAACATACACAAGGTGTTAAACTATCTGTTACCGGCAAATCCCATGTAGTTTTATTTTGTTCGCCAAACATTTTTTGCAAATGCCCAGGTACTGGATAATATATCATACAAGGAATATCTTTTGCACTTAAATGAGCGATGAATTTTTCTCTATCTACATTTTTTAACTGCATGGTATATTGATGAAACACATGTGTTGTATAACTAGCTGTTGCAGGAGTAATAATTTGCTCGATAGCAGCAAAACCTTTTGAATAATATGCAGCCACTTCTTGTCTTGCAGCATTGTACTTATTCAAATGTTTTAATTTGATGTTTAAAATAGCTGCTTGGATTGAATCCAAACGAGAATTACATCCAACCACATCATGGTAATATCTTTCTGATTGACCATGATTGGCAATCATACTCATTTTATTCGCCAATACTGCATCATTGGTAAACAAAGCTCCTCCATCTCCAAATGCTCCTAAGTTTTTACTAGGATAAAAAGAAGTAGCACCAATATGACCCATGGTACCTGTCTTCTTTTTTGTACCATCGGAAAATGTATAATCACAACCAATTGCTTGTGCATTATCCTCAATCACATAAATATTATGTTGCTTCGCTATGGCTAAAATTTCTTCCATTGGTGCAGCTTGTCCATATAAATGCACTGGGACAATGGCTTTTGTTTTTGGAGTGATTGCTTTTTTCAAACTCTCGATATCCATGCAATAAGTTACAGGATCAACATCTACAAAAACAGGCTTTAGATTTAATAAAGCCACTACCTCAGTGGTAGCGATATAGGTAAAAGAAGGAGTAATTACTTCATCCCCTGGTTGAAGTCCTAATGCCATCATGGCTATTTGTAAAGCATCTGTTCCATTGGCACATGGAATCACATGTTGAACATCCAAATAAGTGGCTAAGTGTTGAGCGAAATCTTTCACCGCTTTTCCATTAATATATGCAGCCGAATCCAATACCTCATGTATCGCAGCATCCACCTCCTCTTTGATAGCTAGATACTGTGTTTTAGTATCTACCATTTGAATTTTTCGCATCCATTAAAATTTGGTCAAAATTACAATAAAAACCCTAAATTGCCCCGTATGGTATTGTACAAACTATTCCTGTTTTTATACCCAAAAATCGCTAGCATATTGGCCATTTTTAACCAAAAGGCCAGTGATTGGTGTATTGGACAACAACAGGTTTGGAAAGAGATTCAAGAAGCCAAGGCCAAGATGGATCAACCCATTATTTGGATACATGCAGCTTCTTATGGAGAGTTTGAACAAGGGCTTCCCATTATTGAAGCCATCAGAGCAAAATACCCCAATTATAAAATTTGGTTAACCTTCTTTTCTCCTTCTGGTTATTTGCATAGAAAAAATGACCCTGCTGTTGATGTGGTCACTTATCTTCCTTTGGATGGCCCAGAAGCTGCAAGACAATTTATTGAAACCATTCAACCCAGTTTGATCTTATTTATCAAATATGAATTTTGGTATTACTATTTGAAAATAGCTAAAGAAAAATCTATCCCTACTGTTTTAGTTGCCGCAATTTTTAGAGCAGATCAAATTTTCTTTCAATGGTATGGAGGATTTTATAAAGAGATCTTACAACTCTTTAGCTATGTGTTGACACAAGACAATACATCAAAACAATTAATCGAATCTATCTATCCAAAAGATCAAATTTTTGTAACGGGTGATACAAGATTTGATAGA
This sequence comes from Chitinophagaceae bacterium, assembly GCA_017856545.1. Classification (GTDB taxonomy): domain Bacteria; phylum Bacteroidota; class Bacteroidia; order Chitinophagales; family Chitinophagaceae; genus Sediminibacterium. The sequence continues at coordinate 8,823 of JAFMEV010000059.1, read as the reverse complement.
GTCTTGAGCACTGCGCAAAATAAGCAAGGTTTTGATTGGATGAACAATCTATCTAATCACCCAAACATTATTGCTGGAAGTACCTGGGATAGTGATCATTTTTTATTATCCAAAGTAATTGAGCCTTTACAATATAATTGGATCATTGTACCACATCATGTTGATGCAAAATCTATTGATGCTGCTCAAAAAATACATCCTAAAGCCATTACATTAACTCAGTGGGAAAACACAATAGCAAAAGCTGCTGCTCCAGCAACTACTCCTAGTATTATTATCGTGGATAGAATTGGGATATTGAGAAATTTATATCAATACGCTACTATTAGTTATACAGGTGGTGGATTTACAAAAGATGGGATTCACAATGTATTAGAGCCTGCTGCTTTTGGCGTGCCAGTAATTTGGGGACCCAATGATGAAAAATACAGAGAAGCGATTGGATTAAATAGTGCAGGTGGTGGAATCAAAATTCAAGATGCCCATTCTTTAAAAGAAACAATTGATACTTTGATAGCTGATAAATCCCAGTTGCAAGATATAGGCAGTAAAGCTGCAAATTATGTTAAAGAGAATGCGGGGGCAACCAATGCTACCTTATCTATTCTTCAAGAAAAACGTCTTTTAACCAATTGATCAAAAGCTATAACTGTTTTTGAGTCTTCCTCCCATTGGAATTTGCTTCTTAAATTTTGTTTGATCCAAAATTGTGCTTCAGCAAAATTCTTATAGTTATTAATAGTCTTAACACTTGATTCAAATAGTGATTCATCCTTATTGAATAACTCTTCCATAAACTGAAACTTATCGTTAATGCCAATAGCTGCTCTTAAATCTTTAATGGGCTCTAAAGCTATTTTTTCAGCCACTTCTTTTTTAGTTTCAACAGCTGCTGTTTTTGGCGCAACCATTACAGGTTTTTCTTCCACAAATACTTCCTTCGGCTTTGTCATTAAAATTGGTTCGGCAGCAATAACAGGTTCAATAACCTTCATAGGTTCCGCTACAGCATAATCCACAGAGGGCATAATCACAGAAACATTATTGGGAAGGGTCTCAATAGAGGGCATTGCTTCTAATTCTGCCAAAATTTGAATAGCTGTTTGTCTTAAAGCTGCAGAATCTGCATTTTGTGCTAATTGTTGATTGAATTTGTCGGCCAAAGCTTTTACTCTTTCCATTCTAATGTTTACTTTTGAGGTATTGAAGACTATTAAAGTTAACGAATAAATTTATCCAAATATTGTTATGTTTATTGAACAGCATTTATCAAGTGAGAAAAGAGGTTGGATCGAAGTTGTGTGCGGAAGCATGTTCAGCGGAAAAACCGAAGAGTTAATCAGAAGACTTAAAAGAGCGCAGATTGCCAACATGAAAGTGGAAGTGTATAAACCTGCCACAGATACTAGATACGATAAAACCAAAGTGGTAAGTCACGATGCCAATACGATCGCTTCTACCCCAGTAGACAAAGCCATCGATATTTTGATGCTAGCAGAAAATGCAGATGTAATAGGTATAGATGAAGCTCAATTCTTTGACGAAGAAGTGATCAGCGTTTGTGAAACTTTAGTGAGTCAAGGCAAGAGAGTGATTGTAGCTGGATTAGACATGGATTATTTAGGTAAGCCATTTGGACCAATGCCACAGTTATTATCAATTGCAGACTTTATTACCAAACTACATGCCATCTGTGTTCAGTGTGGCCATTTAGCTAATGTATCTTACAGAACAAGTGCCGAAGAAGGTACCGTTGTATTGGGTGAAAAAAACAATTACGAACCAAGATGCAGAATTTGTGCTGCTAAATAATCTTGCATGAATAAATCACTAAATAATATATACACCTTACTCAAAAAAGATATCTTGATTGAGTTTAGGCAGCAGTATACATTTTTTGGTGTTTTATTATATATCGCTTCTACCACTTTTGTAATTTACTTAAGTATGGGGCAACCAGAAGACAAGGTTTGGAATGGTTTATTCTGGGTGATTCTTTTATTTATTTGTATCAATGCGGTAGCAAGAAGTTTTATTCAAGATGGACGTGGCCGTATGTTGTATTTTTATACCATCGCCAGCCCCATTCAATTTATTTTCTCTAAGCTAATTTACAATAGCTTGCTCATGATCTTAATGAGTGGATTAAGTTTAATACTTTTTACCATTTTATTAGGCAACCCTTTGGAGCATGGATTACTATTTTTTGGTATGGCATGTTTAGGAGGGATCAGTTTGAGTTTGGTATTTAGCTTTCTGGCAGCCATTGCAGCAAAAGCTTCACAACCTTCAGCAATTATGGCAATACTAGGTTTCCCATTAATCATTCCTCAATTAATGTTATTGATGAAGATTGCCAATATTGCTTTTTCAGATATTGTACAAAATGGATTAGCACAAATGATTGGACTGCTATGCGGATTTGATATCATGATCATCGCATTAGCCTATATCCTCTTCCCTTTCCTCTGGAAGGATTAGAACTGCAAGTGTCTTACTGTTTGTCCGTTATTAATCAATTGCTTTAAAGATTCAACTCCTATATGCAAATGTCTTGCAACAAACTCTGCAGTAACTTTTGAATCACTTGCTTCTGTCTTCACACCTTCAGGAATCATAGGAGAATCACTTACTAAAAGCAATGCACCAGTGGGTATTTTATTATAGAAACCAACTGTAAAAATGGTAGCTGTTTCCATATCAATTGCGTAAGCTCTAATCTTAGTTAAGTATTCTTTGAATTGATCATCATGTTCCCAAACTCTTCTATTAGTTGTATAAACAGTACCTGTCCAATAGTCTACATTATTATCTCTAATAGTTGTTGAAATTGCTTTTTGTAAAGCGAAGGCTGGTAATGCTGGAACTTCTGCAGGGAAATAATCATTGGAAGTACCTTCTCCTCTTATTGCTGCAATAGGTAAAATTAAATCACCAATGGTATTTCTTTTTTTCAATCCTCCACACTTTCCTAAAAACAAAACCGCTTCTGGTTTTATCGCAGTTAATAAATCCATTATTGTAGCAGCACCAGGACTTCCCATACCAAAATTAATAATGGTAATACCATCTGCTGTTGCACATTGCATAGGTCTATCTCTTCCAATCACTTCTACCTTATTTTGCTCAGCAAACATGTTCACATAGTTACTAAAATTGGTCAATAAAATATATTTACCAAATTGATCCAAACTAGCCCCCGTGTATCTAGGTAACCAGTTGTTGACTATTTCTTCTTTTGTTTTCATATGCTAGTGCTTATCTTTGAATCTAATAATACAATAAAATTACGCTTTTTAACGGACTTAATAAATGATCTCCATTAACTACCCAGAATATCCCTTCAAAATACAAAAAGAAGCAGGTAAAGACCAGATCTTTGATCCGCTAAGGAAATCTTGGGTGGTGCTAACTCCTGAAGAGTGGGTTAGACAGAACTTTATTCAATATTTGATTCAGGTAAAAAACTATCCATCAACTTTAATAGCCATTGAGAAAACCATTCAATTAGGAGAATTAAAAAAACGATTTGATATAATCGTTTATAAAAATGATAGCCCTTGGTTATTAATTGAGTGTAAAGAAGCCAATGTACCTATTACAGAAAAAACCTTGGAGCAAATTTTACAATACCAACAAGTAGTTGAAGCTGATTATTTAGTGATGACCAATGGTCACACCACCTATGGTGCTATAATAGAAACGGGGAAACTGCATTACCTGCAAAGTCTCCCCGATTATATTTAAGATTGTTGAATTGATTAAGGGAAAATGCCTAACTCAGCATAAGAAGTACCCACTTTATTAATCGCACATACATACGCTGCAGTTCTCATGTCAGGAATAGACGGATTGTCTTTCCAAATTTGCATAATCTCTCTTGTCGCAGTGATCATTGTTTCTTCCAAACCACTGTGAACTAAATCAATCTCATCAGGTCCATGCGCAATAATATTTTTTTCAGCATCGGTTACTTTTTTACCAGTTAACTCCTCAATTTGATTTAAAATATTAATGTTTGTGTTTTCTGTAAATCTCTTTTCCAATCTACCATATCTAACATGGCTCAAATTCTTCAACCACTCGAAATAGGATACTGTTACACCACCTGCGTTCAAATACATATCTGGAATAACTAAAATACCCTTCTTAGCAAAAATCTCATCTGCTTCTGGTGTTAAAGGACCATTTGCCGCTTCGCCAATAATTTTTGCTTTAATTTTTGGTGCATTATTCGCATCAATTACATTTTCTAATGCAGCAGGAATTAAAATATCACACTCTAATTCTAAAGCATCACTACTGTTCTCCATATTGGTAGCACCAGGGAAATTTAAAATGCTTCCGGTAGCTTTTCTGTGTTGGAATACTGCTTCTTCGTTCAATCCATCCTTGCAATAAATAGCTCCTTCGTACTCAGCAATTGCAATAACTTTTGCTCCATGCTCTCTAAAGAATTTTGCAGAATAATATCCCACATTTCCTAAACCTTGTACTATCACATTTTTATTTTCAATACCCACTTCCAAACCTTGCTTCTTCATGATATCTGGCATTAAGCAAACCTCTCTAACACCATAGAAAACACCTAATCCAGTAGCTTCTTTTCTTCCTCTTACACCACCTAAAGAAATGGGCTTACCGGTTACACAACCAGCAGCATCAATTTCGCCTGGCTTTAATGATTGATATGTATCCACAATCCATGCCATTTCTCTTTCACCAGTTCCATAATCTGGAGCAGGCACATCAATACCAGGACCAATAAAGTTTTTCTTTACCAACTCTGCTGTATATCTTCTAGTAATTTTTTCTAATTCATACGCACTCAAAGATCTTGGGCTAATTTTTATACCACCCTTTGCACCACCAAATGGTACATTCACAATAGCACATTTATAAGTCATCAAAGCAGCCAATGCCATCACTTCATCTTGATTCACGGCTAAACTAAAACGTATACCACCTTTACAAGGAGATTTATGTTGAGAGTGCTGAATTCTGTATGCTTCAATTACTTCAATTCTACCATCATCCATCTTTACTGGGAAGCGCATGCTGTAGATACTATTACAAGCTTTAATTTGTTCTAATATTCCTTTCTCCCAATTTGTAAACTTAGATGCTTTGTCAAAACTTTTTTCAACACTCTGAAAAAAGCTGTACTCATTATTTGTAGACATAAAATGTGGTTTAAATTATTTTTCTAGGTTTGTTATTTTCTTATCAATACTGGCTACATATAAAAATAGACCAATTAAGATAATGGATACAATGGTCATCACTAAAAAGATTTTTCCATTTTGTACCATCAACCCATTATTGTTTGCTGCTTGTAATAATTGAAACATATTATTTGTTTAAATGAATTTATAAGAGTCCTTCTTTTTTGAATTGAAGCATTTGGTAACGGATTTGTAAAGTACTTATCCAAACACCTAATAAAGTCCATCCAATTACTGCTGGATAAAAAACAGTACGCATACTCGCAGTCATATCTTTACCGTTGATGCCTGGATTTCCTTCACTACCCTGTCCTCCTGGATGTAATGATTCAGATAATCTTGGTAGAATCCATAAGGTTGGGAATAACATAAAAAATGCAAACACATTGTATACTGCAGATAGTCTTGCTCTTTTTTCTTGATCAATCAATGATCCTCTCAAAACAAAGTATGCGAAATAAATAAGTAGAGCAATGGCTGCACCATTTTGTTTTGGATCACCCACCCAAGGACTACCCCATTGATAGTTTGCCCATACAGCACCAGTGATAATTCCTAGAACACCAAAAAGCAAACCAATACTTGCATAAGCAGTTGCATAAATATCATTGATGATATTTCCGTTTCTTAAATATTTTATAGCATACCAAAGAGAAACAAAAAATAAAATCATCATGCCAAACCACATTGGAACATGGAAGAAAAAATTACGAATAGACTCCTGCATTCGGTCATCTAGTTTGGGTACTTCTACCAAGAATCCATAAGTACAAGTATATAATAACAGTACAAAGGACAGAAGCTTCCACCATTTAGCTCTCAACATAGTTTAATAGGTTTTATACCAATACGCACTAAAACTAACAATTGTTTGCAAAGCTAGGTAGTTTCCTACAATTAGCCAATTTTTAGATGCTTAATTAGTAACACAAAATTAGTGCTAATGTTGTACATTTGCGTCCATAATTTTCATGCCGTAACATGAAGTGTACTGCCCCGTAAGGCCGTAGTTTACTTAATGTGGCTATCATTTTAAAATAGACACAATGAAACTTTCACAATTTAGGTACGATCTTCCTCTAAACCTGATCGCACAGTACCCAACCAAAAAAAGAGAAGACAGCAGATTGATGGTGGTAAACCGTAAAAACGGTCACATGGAAAACCGTCATTTTTCTGATTTATTGGATTATTACGATGATAAAGATGTTTTTGTAGTAAACAATACCAAGGTATTCCCTGCAAGAATGTATGGTCGTAAAGAAAAAACAGGTGCAAAAATTGAAGTATTCTTATTAAGAGAATTAAACAAGCCCAACCGTCTTTGGGATGTTATTGTTGATCCCGCAAGAAAGATTCGTGTAGGTAACAAATTATATTTTGGTGAAAATGAAGAATTAGTTGCAGAAGTAATTGATAACACTACTAGCCGAGGAAGAACAATCCGTTTTTTATGGGAGGGTGATGATGAAGGCTTTAAAAAAATGTTAGAATTCTTAGGAGAAACTCCATTGCCAAAATACATTAAGCGTAAGCCTGATGAAGAAGACAAGGATAGATACCAAACAGTATATGCTAAGCACGAAGGTGCTGTAGCTGCCCCAACTGCTGGTTTACACTTTAGCAGAGAATTGATCAAGAAATCAGAAATTTTAGGTATTCGTTTTGCAGAAGTAACCTTGCATACTGGTTTAAGTACTTTTAGACCGATTGAAGTAGAAGATTTAAGTAAGCATAAAATGGATGCTGAATACTTTAGAATAGATGATGAAGCATGTCGAATTATCAATACAGCAAAAGAAAACAATCGTCGTATTTGTTCTATTGGCACCACTGCAATGCGTGCAATGGAAAGTAGTGTAACTGCTCAAAGATTATTAAAACCTGCAGAAGGTTGGACGAATCACTTTATCCACCCTCCTTACCAATTTAATATTGCAGATAGCTTGGTTACCAATTTCCATTTACCAAAAACAAGTTTATTAATTATGACTTGTGCATTTGCAGGATATGAATTAGCTATGGAAGCATACAAAAAAGCTATTAAAGACAAATACCGCTTCTTCTCTTATGGAGATGCCTTGTTGTTTATTTAAGACTTTTTATAAAATATAAAAGTCTTAAATAATACGCTGATTAATTTTTTATAATATCAGATTTAAAAAGAGCCAAATGCAATATTTGGCTCTTTTTTTCCCAATACCATAAATCGCTTTTCCCTATTTCAACAATTCCCCATTTTTGGAGTAAGTAATTTTGCGGCTCAAGAATAGTGAATGAAAAAAATATTGTATATCATATTTTTTGTGACGGTATGGGGGATGGATGCTGAAGCACAAGTTAAACAAGATGATACCCTTCATTGGAAAAGACTACCTGATGTAACCATCGTTGGTAGAAATAGTAAATCTGATTATCAACAGATGCCTGAAATTGTGGGCACCAATATTTATGCTGGTAAAAAAAATGCATTAATTGTATTGGATAATGTGCAAGGCAATGTGGTCAATAATACCATGCGTCAAGTATTGGCAAAAGTACCAGGAATTCATGTATGGGAAAGTGACCCAAGTGGTATTCAAATAGGCATTGCCACAAGAGGGCTTAGTCCCAATAGAAGTTGGGAATTTAATGTAAGACAAAATGGCTATGATATAGCTGCAGATCCTTTTGGATATCCAGAAGCTTATTTTAACCCCCCATTACAATCCGTTCAAAGAATTGAAATTGTTCGTGGTCAAAGTTCCTTACAATATGGACCTCAGTTTGGAGGTATGGTGAATTATATTTTAAGAAATGGATCCGAAATAAATAAGCCTTTTGAATTGGAAACACATCAAACTGTTGGATCCAATAATTTAAGAAATAGTTTTACTGCCATTGGCGGTAAAAATGAAAAAATGAATTACTACACTTTCTTTGATCAAAGAGCTGGTGATGGTTGGAGAAGCAATAGCCAATTCTATACCAAGTCTGGTTTTGGAACCATTACTTATCATGTAAACACAAAATTGGATCTTTCCGTAGAAGTACTTCAATCACATATTAGAAGCCAACAACCAGGTGGATTAACAGATCAACAAATTGCTACAAATCCTCAACAAAGTTTACGAGATAGAAACTGGATGGATATTACATGGACCACACCAGCCATTATTGCGAATTATAAAATCAATCAACAAACTATTTGGAATACTAAATTGTATGCTACCATTGGAGATAGAAATAGTGTAGGTTATTTACAAGGCATCAATATCAAAGACAGTGTTAACTCAAATACACTTCAATACAATCCGCGTTTGGTGAATTTAGACAAATACAGAAACTACGGATTAGAGAGTAGATTGATTACAGATTATACTTTAGGTAAGATGAAAAATACCATTTCTGCTGGCCTAAGATTGTATACAGGCACCACACATCGTTTAGCAGATGGAAAAGGTTCTACCTCATCAAATTATGATATTTCAATTGAAGGTTTATTCCCCAGAGATATCTCTTTTGTATCTAATAATGCTGCGGTATTTGTAGAAAATATATTTAGAGTATCTGACAAATTTTATATCATTCCAGGCATTAGGTACGAATGGTTAGAAGG
>JAFMEV010000058.1 GCA_017856545.1 Chitinophagaceae bacterium | reverse complement strand
AAAAGAGCCCTGAAGGAATTTAGGGCTCTTTTATTTTCCTCTCTAATGATTTTTTCAAGACCACCCATAAACGGTGGTCTTGATTTTTTTAGACAATTACTTTACCACTCCATTATACATTTTCTGTAATACCCTGTGGCAGTCTTCCATCGTTGGAATATCTTTTATCACTAATACAAATAACTTACCCACCTGTTTAAAGTGCGCATTGTTCATGGAAGTTTGGGTAAAGGCCAATAAACTTTTAAATAAGTCACTTTCAAAATAAGGCGAGTCTGGACGATTGATAAAATAACATCTCAGGGTTTCCTCTTTCAATGTCATTTTTTCAAAGCCTAATGCAATGGCTAATTTTCTTGCTCTCACTGTTTCAAATAAATCTGCTACCGATTTTGGCATGGGACCAAATCTATCCGTCATTTCATCCTGCATTGCCAATAACTCTTCTTCGTTTTCTGATTGATCCAATCTAGTATACAAAGACAACCTTTCCCCAATATTTTCAACGTAAGCGTCTGGAATCATAATCTCCAAATCAGTATCAATGGTGCAATCCTGCACAAAATCATCTTGTTGACTAATCTCTTCTTGGAACAATTCTTTAAAATCTGATCTTTTCAATTCTCTGACTGCTTCTGCTAAAATCTTTTGATACATTTCAAAACCAATCTCTACCATAAAACCGCTCTGCTCTCCTCCCAATAAATTTCCAGCACCTCTAATATCTAAATCTCTCATGGCAATCTGGAATCCACTGCCTAATTCACTAAACTGCTCCAAGGTTTGCAATCTTTTTCGGGAATCATCCGGCAAAGTGCTAATAGGTGGTGCTAATAAATAACAGAATGCCTTTTTGTTACTCCTACCTACCCTTCCTCTTAATTGATGCAAATCACTCAAACCAAATTGATGTGCATTATTCACAATAATGGTATTAACATTAGGTATATCCACCCCACTCTCTACAATATTCGTACATACTAATACATCGTATCTTCTTTCAATAAAGTCTAATATCTTCTCTTCTAATTGATGACCTTCTAACTGACCATGTGCATAGCCAATACTTAGATCAGGACAAAGTCTTTGGATCATCGCACACATTTCCGCTAAACCTTGTACTCTATTATGAATGAAAAAAACTTGGCCGCCTCTTTCTGTTTCAAAATAAATAGTCTCTCTAATAATATCCTCATGAAAAACTTGAACTTCTGTATGAATGGGTTGCCTATTTGCGGGTGCTGTATTAATTATACTTAGATCTCTTGCACCCATCAAACTAAAATGCAAGGTTCTTGGAATAGGTGTTGCAGTTAGGGTCAAGCAATCTACTGTTGTTCTTAATGTTTTTAATTTTTCTTTATGTCCTACACCAAATTTTTGCTCTTCATCTATCACCATCAATCCCAAATCTTTAAACTGTACATCTTTTCCTAAAATACCATGGGTGCCTACCAAAATATCAATCTTCCCTTCTTTCACTCTTTGGATAGTATCTTTTTTTTGTGCAGCAGTTTTAAATCGATTGATATAATCTACTGTTACAGGAAGATCTTTCAATCTTTCTTTAAAGGTTTTATAATGCTGAAAAGCCAAAATAGTCGTTGGTACTAAAACTGCTACCTGTTTGCCATCAATCGCCGCTTTAAAAGCAGCACGAATGGCTACTTCGGTTTTACCAAAACCAACATCACCACAAACCAATCGATCCATGGGAGAAGCTTGCTCCATATCTTTTTTGACATCTGCAATCGCTTTTGCTTGATCAATGGTATCCTCATAAATAAATGATGCTTCTAATTCATGCATCATATAGTTATCTGGTGTAAATGCAAATCCTGATTGTGCTTTTCTTTGCGCGTATAATTTTATCAAGTCAAAAGCAATGGTTTTAACCCTTGCCTTTGTTTTGTCTTTTAATTTAACCCAAGCATCTGATCCTAATTTATTCACCTTAGGAGGAGCTCCTTCTTTACCAGTATATTTAGATATTTTGTGAAGCGAATTGATATTGACATACAAAATATCACTGTCTTTATAAATAATTCTTACTGCTTCTTGCATCACCCCCTTCACTTCCATTTTTTGCAATCCACTATAAACGCCAACTCCATGATCAATATGGGTTACAAAATCTCCAGGTGCCAAATCTCTTAAGGTTCTTAAGGTTATTGCTTTACTCTTGGTATATGCCTGCTTTACTTTGTATTTATGATAGCGTTGAAAAATTTGATGATCCGTATAACAAAGTAATTTGTGTTCATGATCAATAAAACCTTCATGAATATTTTTAACAATAGGCGTAAACTGAATCTCTGTTTTTAAATCAGTAAATATGGCATGCAAACGCTCTAGTTGCTTTGCTTGTTCAGCAAAAATAAATAGCGCATATCCCTTCTTCTCAAATGATTGCAGGTTTTCAATCAATAATTGAAACTGTCTATTGAAAGCAGGTTGTACCTGTGTATTAAAATTAATTTTCTCTTTGGTTAAATGTGGCTGATAACCAAATTCAATAATGCTTTTAGAAGCTAAGACTTTTTCTGTGGTTTCTACATCAATAAAATCATCTAGCCCAGTATTTTTTTGATGGGGATCATTTTCTTCTACCTTCGGTTTCCCTCCATGATGATCTAAATAATCTTGCAAAGCCTCTGCCTGATCCATTCCTTTTTGCTTGATCACGTCCCAATCTTTTAACCAAACAACCGTTTCAGAATGTAAGAAATCTAATAATGGAATCTTCTCTGTATCCTCAAACTGCGTAGTAACATTAGGTATAATATTTACTTGCAATAATTTTCGTTCACTTAATTGTGTTGCAGGATCAAATAATCGAATGCTATCAATGTCTTCCCCAAATAGTTCAATACGGTAAGGCTTTTCATTACCATAAGAATAAATGTCAAAGATACCCCCTCTCAATGCAAACTGTCCTGGCTCATACACAAAATCTGTTCGCTCAAACCCATAATCCACCAATTGTTGCATCAAATCATTTAATTGAATTGTGTCATTGGTTTTTAATTGGATGATATTTTGTTGCAAGGTTTTGGGCAAAATCACTTTTTCAAATATGGCTTCCGGATAACTTACAATGATTTTCTTATTGCCCCCCATAGAAATCTTCGTCAATGCTTCTGTTCTTAACATCACATGAGAAGGATTGAGCAAACTAAAATTTTGAGGTGTTTTAAAAGAAGATGGGAAATAAAATAAATCCATTGCCTCCGTTACACTTTCTACAGAATTGAAAAAATAAGCAGCTTCTTCTGCATCATTCAATACCACTAAATGATTTAAGTTAGCGGTTGCTTCGTTTTTGAAAATCGCTTCAATGATAAATGCTGTAGAAGATCCATGTAAATTTTGAAGGAAGAATTGAGCGGGTTGATTTTGAGAAGAGGACATAAGTATCCCATCCACCAACTTTTTTAGGAGGGGGGAATCATGAAACCTGCCAAACAAAGATTGTTCATTCATCGCTCAGGCTGCAAAGATACAGCTATCCTAATAAATGGCTTTTGAATTCACCAAAATGTCTAAAGGGGTATATTTTTTAGAACGCACTATAATTTTGCCTGGTTGGTTGTATTGGTCAAAAAAAGGAATAAAAAAACCATCATACGCTTCAACCAAAACAATATATTGTCCAGCTTTCAATGCTTTTTTAAAATAGCCTTTGTTATCTGTTTGAATCATTAAGTATGGTTTTTGTTGAACAGATTTGCACCACTGCCCATCTAATTCAACTAAATCTTCTTTATTCAAATCTTTGAATAAATAGATTTTACCAACCATTGGACGTCCTTTTGAATTTCCAGACTTTTCTACACCCATCTGATTCCCCTTGGCTTCCCTTAAATAACCTTCTATACCTTGCTTGGGTGACCAAAAAGACAGTAATAAAAGATAAGAATATACTAAGATTTTCATGCCTAAGGAATTACTTAAAGTTAAGCATTTGTTTGTTGATAAATCATTGTAATTTTAACCTATGCAGCGCCATTCATTCAAACTAGTTTTTGTTATTTTTTTATTGTGTTATTTGCCAACTCATTTGGTTGCGCAAATTAATACACAAGCAGTTGCTTTAATGGATGCATCTAAAAAATTAGATTTTGAAGCAAGAACCAATTATGCTGATGCAGTCATCAAGGCAAAAAAAAATGGTTGGGCAATTAACTATTTGAATAAAAATAAATCTAGAGTAAGTTTGATGGGGGTGGATATGTTTGGTCAACCTATTTATTATACCAGCTTTGCAGATCCCGTTCATGCCATCACAGTTAATACCAATAAATTATGGACAGGTGGAAGTACAGGATTTAATTTAAATGGCAGTAGCGATAGTCTTACTTTTAAATTAGGCATGTGGGATGAAAGCGCCATCAGAAATTCGCATATTGAAATTGCCAACAGAACAACGCAAAAAGATAATGTTACTAAAATCATTGATCATAGTACGCATGTTGCAGGTATCTTGATTGCTAAAGGGGTAAATCCTGCTGCAAAAGGAATGATACATGGCAGTAAAGGCATTTACGCATATGACTGGAGCAATGATGTTTCAGAAATGTCCAGTGCTGCTGCAGGAAATTTATTGGTTTCAAATCACTCATATGGAATAGTTGCTGGATGGGAATACAACGATGATTCTTCAAGATGGGAATACAACGGCAGGCATAACGAAAAAGAAGATTTTAGATTTGGCATGTATGATAATCAAGCCGTTTTATATGACTCTATTGCTTACAATGCGCCTTTTTATTTAATAGTAAAATCATCTGGAAATACCAGAGCATCTAATGGTCCCACCATTAATTCTTCTACTGGGAAATGGTTCAACAATGATTCTACCTATTGGAGAAGAGACCAAAATGGCAAATGGTATAATGCTGGAGTTAGACCGGATAGTTTAAGTAAAAATGATGGTTATGAAACCTTGCCTGGAGATGTAAACGCCAAAAATATATTAACTGTTGGCGCTGTTTCTGGTATTCTTTCTGGCTATAACAAAAAAGAAGATGTCGTTGAAAATAGTTTCAGTACATGGGGACCAACAGATGATGGAAGAATTAAACCAGATATAGTTGCAGTGGGGGTATCTGTGCTTTCCACTTTATCTACCAACGATTCTAGTTATGGATATTCTAGTGGAACATCTATGTCATCTCCAGGTGTTGCTGGTTCTTTATTATTGTTGCAAGAATTAAGTTATAAATTAACCAACAAGCCAGTTCGATCTGCCACATTAAAAGCATTAGCCATTCATACAGCCAATGAAGCTGGGACCAGTCCAGGACCTGATTATAAATTTGGTTGGGGACTTATGAATTCAAGCGAGGCTGCAACTACTTTAAACAATGCACTAAGTACTAATAATGCAAGTAGCTCTACTGATCTTGTATATGAAGATGTTTTACAAAATCAAGGAAGTAAAACATACACCATTGTTGCATCTGGGAAAAAAGCGCTCAAAGCCACATTGGTTTGGACAGATATTAAAGGTGTAGCCAATAACAGTTTAAATAACAATACCCCAAAATTAGTCAACGACTTAGATCTTAAAATTTCGAGCGGCAACAGCGTTGTAGAAACATGGAACTTAAATCCTGCCAATCCGAGTGAAGCTGCAAAAAGAGGAAACAATAAAATTGATAATGTAGAAAAAGTTGAAATCGACTCTGTTATAGTGGGTAATACCTATACCATCACTGTTTCACATAAAAATAATTTAGATAGAGGAAGTCAAGCATATTCTTTAATTATCAGTGGTGGTGGTGGAGCAGCTTATTGTACTTCAACAGCCAATTCAAATGCAGGCACCAAAATAGATAGCGTTACTTTAAATAATATAGTGTTTGCCAATACTACAAACAACCAATATATAGATAATACTAAACAAATCATTAATGGAGAACCTCTAGGAAATTTAAATTTCTCTATTAAAACCTCTAGTACGGATGCAAGTAATAATACAAGATTTATCCATATTTATATTGACTATAACAATAACGGCGTTTTTGAATCAACTGAATTGGCTTCAGTAAGTAATGCATTAACCAACGGAATATATGCTGGAACATTTAATCTGCCTGGCAATTTAACCATTGGTACCATTACAAGATTAAGAATAGTAGCCATGGAAACGGCAGCTTCTTCTAACCTTAACCCTTGTGGCGCATACTCTATTGGAGAAACACAAGATTATACCATCAAAATAAATAATCCTTCCAATGATTTGCAATTAAGTGATATAGTAAGCCCCATAGCTAAAGCTTGTAAAACTGGAACCCAATATATTACTGTGAAGATTGTCAACAATGGTGGAGGAAAACAAACTAATTTTCCCATCAATGTAGTAGTTAAAAAAGGATCAACCACACTCAGAACAATTACTGAAACGTTTAATGGAACTTTAGCTGGCTTAGAAAATATGAACTATACTTTTCAAACACCTATCAGTTTGGAAGAAAATACCAGTTATGACATTACAGCAACCGTTTCTCTCAATAATGATCAATTAAAAGAAAACAATAGCATAAGCAGTAGTTTCGTAACATCTGCTGCTACACCTGCACCTACTGCAATTGCAAATAACTGTAACAACAGCGTTCAGTTAAGAGTAAATAACCCTATTTCTACTAGTAGATACTTCTGGTATGATAGTAGTTCTGCCATAAACCCAGTGGGACAAGGGGCTAGCACCGTGATTACAAGTAGTGCCAGCAAATTGAATGTAGGCAGCGGGTATGCAGGTTTTATAGGTCCTTTGAACAATAGAAGTTTAGGCACTAGTGGTGGATACAATAATTTTAGTGGAAACTATGTAAAAATTAATGCAACCAGTGCAATGACTATTGAGACTACAAAACTATATACAGGAAATCCTGGAAAAATTGAATTTACCTTGGGCACATTTGCTTCTGAAAATAGTGATGGCTCTTATTCTTATTTCCCTATTCAAACAGTTAGTTTAAATGTAGGCGCATCTAGTCCTACACCACTTGCAGCAAATGGAGCTTCAGCTACTCCTTTCATCGAAGGGGATAGTGGAAGAACTTATTATTTAAATTTAAAAATTCCACAAGCAGGTGATTATATTATTATAGCAAAATGTACAGATGCTACTTTGTTTAGAAATAATGGCTTAGGCAATAACACTTACCCACTTGGACCTAATAGAGTATTTAGTTTTACTGGAAATAGTGTTTCAGCAGCCAGCGGAAATTTTCAAAACTTTTTCTATTTCTTCTATAATACACAAATTAGCACCAATGATTGTCCTAGTCCGTTAAGTTCAGTGCCCGTCTCTATTGTTCCAAAACCAATCATTACACAAACCAATGATAGTACTTTAAGCGCAAGTACTGCAAATAGTTACCAATGGTTAGTAAATGATTCAAGTATAAGCGGTGCCAATAACCAAACTTTGATTGCAAAAAGAAATGCATTGTATAAAGTAACCACCACAACAGGTAGTTGTAGCTTAAGTTCTGATCCAAAATTGGTATTGGTTACAAATATCATTGAAGCTTCTGTTAAAGAAATATCCTTAAAAATTACTTCTAGTGATTACATTGACAATTTGATCAAAGGTGGTAGTTTTTATATTCAATTTAGCAATATTCAAAGTAGAGATATCAAACTTGATATTATTAATTCCATGGGTGAACGTGTCTTCCAAAAAGATAAATTGGTGAATCAGATGGGACCTCAACTAATCAATATCAATAGCTTAAATGCAGGTATTTACTTTGTGAGAATATTTGCCAATAATAAAGTGTATATTCAAAGAGTATTTATCACCCAATAAGATAGCATCATGGCCTTTGAATGGAAAGAAGCAATTATTGTAAACATCATTGATGAAACACCTACCACAAAAAGATTTTTCTTTGAAGTGAAAGATGGAAGCATTTTTGATTTTACACCAGGCCAATTCATAACATTAGACTTACCCATTCATGAAAAACGCAATAAGCGTTGGAGAAGCTACTCTATTGCGTCTTATCCTAATGGCACCCATCAATTTGAATTAGTGATTGTATTGTTAGAAGGCGGTTTGGGCACTACTTATTTATTTAACGAAGTGAAAGTGGGTGATACAGTATCTTTCAGAGGACCTCAGGGAGTTTTTATACTTCCAAAAACCTTAGACAAAGACCTTTATTTAATTTGTACTGGCACTGGAGTAGCCCCATTTAGATCTATGGTGCATTTTATCCATCAAAACAAAATTCCACACCAAGCCATTCATTTAATTTTTGGTTGCAGAAAATTCACAGATTGCTTGTACGAACAAGAATTGAAACAATTAGAAAAAGCAGAACCTGGTTTTTTCTATCATCCAAGTTTTTCAAGAGAAACGGAGATTAGAGAAGGTGCTTACAATGGTTATGTACACCCTGTTTATCAAAATTTATTAGCAAAGTCCAATAAAGACAATGCCCAATTCTTTATTTGTGGGTGGAAAGAAATGATTGATGAAGCCAGGACCAAATTGGCTGAACAAGGCATTCCAAAAGATCGAATCCATTTTGAATTGTATGGTTAAGAGATCGCTTCCAACACCATTGACTTTACTTTATCCATAGGAATTCTCTCCTGAGTCATACTATCTCTATGACGAACAGTCACCGTGCCATCTTCCTTGGTTTGATGATCAATGGTTACGCAGAATGGTGTACCAATGGCATCTTGACGACGGTATCTTTTACCAATCGCATCTTTTTCTTCATAGAAGCAATGGAAAGATTTTTTACAATCATCCATTAAAGCTTTAGCAATTTCTGGTAAACCATCTTTCTTAGTCAATGGCAAAATAGCTAATTTATTCGGTGCAATTTTAGCTGGCAAGTGTAATACTACTCTAGAATCAGTAGTACCATCTTCTTTATTGATAGTTTCTTCCTCGTATGAATTAGATAAGATCAATAAGAACATTCTATCCAAACCTATTGAGGTTTCAATGACATAAGGAATATAATGCTGATTGATTTCCGTATCAAAGTATTGCATTTTCTTTTTGCTAAACTCCTGATGTCTACTCAAATCAAAATCAGTTCTTGAATGTATACCTTCAACTTCTTTAAATCCAAAAGGAAATTCATACTCAATGTCTAATGCAGCATCTGCATAGTGCGCTAATTTCACGTGATCATGAAAACGATATTTCTTCGCATCTATGCCTAAACTTAAATGCCAGTTCATACGCTCATTCTTCCAATGTTCATACCATTCTTTTTGAGTACCTGGCTTGATGAAAAATTGCATTTCCATTTGCTCAAACTCACGCATTCTAAAAATAAACTGACGCGCAACAATTTCGTTTCTAAAAGCCTTTCCAGTTTGTGCAATACCAAAAGGAATTTTCATTCTGGCTGTTTTTTGCACATTCAAGAAATTCACAAATATACCTTGAGCGGTTTCTGGTCTTAAATAAATAGTACTTGCTTCTTCTGCCACAGAACCCAATTCTGTAGAAAACATTAAATTAAATTGACGAATATCTGTCCAATTACCTGTGCCACTTACGCTACAAACAATTTTATGGTCTGCTATTAATTGACTTAATCCAGCAAAATCATCTTTTGCCAATAAAGCTTCCATGTCTGCTAATAATTGATCAGCTCCTGCTTGGTCGCCTTCTTTAATCATCTTGTCTGCATGTGCTTCTAATAAATGATCTACACGATATCTTTTCTTACTGTCTTTATTATCAATCAAAGGATCGCTAAAACTATCTACGTGTCCACTTGCTTTCCATGTAGTTGGATGCATAAAAATTGCGGCATCAATACCCACAATATTTTCATTCATTTGAGTCATGGAATTCCACCAATAATCGCGAATGTTTTTCTTTAACTGTGAACCATAAGGACCGTAATCATACACGGCACCTAAACCGTCATAAATCTCACTACTAGGAAAAACAAATCCGTATTCTTTAGCATGCGAAATAATCGCTTGTAATGTATTATCAGTTGGAGTCTTGCTCATAGTTTGCAAATATAAGGCGAGATTGCCTATTGGTGTAATTTTTCGTTGTTTTGGTGTCTATCCTTATCTCTGTTGGTTTTTTTCAAGAGGTTTTGTTCAAAAGCCTTGGTTAAATCAACACCAGTTTGATTCGCTAAACAAATTAATACAAATAAAATATCTGCCATTTCATCCCCTAATTGCATTTCATTTTCCTTTTCTTTAAAAGACTGCTCTCCGTATTTACGCACCATGATTCTGGAGAGCTCTCCCACCTCCTCCATTAAAATACCCAAATTGGTGAGTTCATTAAAATATTTGACACCAATGGTTTGTATCCATTCATCTACTTTGGTTTGCGCATCTTGTATGGTTATCTCACTCATATTGTATGTATTAAAAGTCTTTGTTTTTTGAATCTAGTATAATCGTTACTGGACCATTGTTTATTAAACTCACTTTCATATCTGCACCAAATTGTCCTGTTTGAATAGGTTTGCCCATTTCTTTTTCTAATTGTTGAATCATAGCTTCATATAAAGGAATTGCTACCGGTGGTTTGGATGCGTGAATATAGGAAGGTCGATTCCCTTTTTTAGTAGATGCATGTAAAGTAAATTGGCTGATCAATAAAATATCTCCATGCACTTCTTTCACGCTTAGATTCATCACCCCATCTGCATCATCAAAAATGCGCAAATTGGAAGCTTTCCCCGCAAGCCATTCAATATCCTCTTGGGTGTCTGCATCTTCTATTCCCACCAAGATCATCAGACCATTGTTTATGGCTCCAACAATCAGTCCATCCACTTTAACACTGGCTTCTGTAACTCTTTGAAGAACTAGCCTCATTTTCTTAGATTTATTCCATGAAGATAAACAAAACTATTTTCACTAATTTAGCTGTAATTTCAAC
>JAFMEV010000057.1 GCA_017856545.1 Chitinophagaceae bacterium | reverse complement strand
ACCGGCATTATTTATTATAAATAATTAATTACCAGTAATTTAGATAAATACTTCAATTAAATTAAATCACATTATATATTTTTATATGTATATTTATATATTAGTTTTACTTATTTTTTATTGTATTTTTGATAAATATTTAAAATATATATTATTTTATAATATTTAATGACTCCTTATGAAAAATCAAGTTGTACAAAAACTAACCCCCTTTATATTACTGGTCCTAGTAGCTGTTTTAGCCCTTTTTGTTCCACAACTTCCCAACTTTCAAGGTGACGACATTACTTATAATTCGGCTGATATTGCATGGATCCTAATGGCAACAGCATTGGTATTTATTATGACTCCCGGCTTGGCATTTTTTTATGGCGGCATGGTACATAGAAAGAATATTATTTCAACGATGATTAAGAGCATTGTATCTGCTGGTATCGTAACAGTTATATGGGTAACCTATGGTTATAGCCTAAGCTTTGGGGAATCTATCAATGGCTTTATAGGAAACCCTATGTCGCATTTATTTTTTAATGGAGTAGCGAATGGTAGCCCTGCTTTGCAAGGTGGAACAGCACTTACCATTCCTTTAATGCTATTCGCCATGTTCCAATTAATGTTTGCCATTATTACACCAGGCTTAGTAGTGGGTGCAGTTGCTGAACGTATTAAATTCACCTCTTATATTTTATTTATTGTTTTATTTATCACGTTTGTATATGCCCCTTTAGCACATTGGTCTTGGCATCCATCAGGATTCTTATTTAAAATGGGCGCTTTAGACTTTGCAGGTGGAACAGTAGTTCATATCAGCGCCGGTTGTGCTGCATTAGCTGGTGCAATTGTATTAAAGCAGAGAAGAGCAAAATTAGAACACCAAGAAATTCCACCTGCCAATATTCCATATGTATTAATTGGCACTGGCTTACTTTGGTTTGGATGGTTTGGATTCAATGCCGGATCAGCATTAGGCGCTAATGCTTTAGCTGTAAATGCCTTTGCTACAACCAATACTGCAGCAGCTGCAGCAGGCTTAGCATGGATGTTCTTCGATGTTATGAAAGGTAAAAAACCATCTGTATTAGGATTCTGTATCGGCGCTGTTGTGGGACTTGTTGCTGTAACGCCAGCTGCAGGATTTGTGGGTATTCCACAAAGTATATTTATTGGAATAGTAGGTGCGGTAATTTCAAATGTATTAAGTCATGCTTTTAAATTATCTCGTGTAGATGATACATTAGATGTTTTCCCATGTCACGGTATTGGTGGTATGGTAGGCATGTTATTAACTGGTGTATTTGCGTCAAAATCAGTAAACCCAGCTGGTGCAGATGGACTATTTTATGGCAATCCAGCATTTTTCTTTACTCAATTAAAAGCTATGTTCATTGTAGTTGCCTATAGCTTCACCTCATCATTTATTATTTTTAAATTCATTGCATTCTTATTACCATTACGTGTATCTGAAGAAGAGGAAGAGTTGGGCTTAGACGCCACTCAGCATGATGAAAAATATGGTAGAAATCCATTAAAAGCATAATGAAACAGGTTTTATAGTTAGTAAGTTTTTTTAGTACCAATCAGGCCTCCCTAATCTAAAAATTAGGGAGGTTTTTTTGTATATTAGTGGCTGATGAAACAGCTCAAAAACATTTTATATTTTCCTTTTAGCATTATTCAGTTCTTTTATTGCATATATGCCCTAATTGTTTTTGCAATACTTACCATCATATCGGTCATCATCATGCTTTTCATGCTTCCATTGAGTAAGCGCAAATTAAGTAACCGAGTTTATAAGATTTGCAGGTATTGGTCCAAAGCTTTTTTAATGTTAATAGGCATAAGGCATATTGAAATATTTGAAGACAAGCACGATTTTAAGAAGCCCCATATTTTTGTGGCAAACCATAATTCTTATATGGACATCCCTCCTATTGTGCAATTAAAACACCAACCCATTAAACCATTAGGAAAATTTGAATCATCAAAAATTCCCATATTTGGCTGGATTTATCGCGCAGCAGTTATTATGGTTGATAGAAGCAGCCCAGATAAAAGAGCTAAAAGTCTTAGAAACTTAAAAGCAGCATTGTACAAAAAAACATCCATCTTTATTTTTCCAGAAGGCACTTTTAGTATGACGGAAGAAAAGCCATTAAAGAATTTTTATAATGGCGCCTTTAAGTTGGCAATTGAAATGCAAATTCCTATACAACCCATATTAATGGTTGACGCGGTTGATCGAATGCATTATTCAAGTTTATTTACTTTAACACCTGGGAAAAATAGAATCGTCTACTTATCCACCGTGAAAGTAGATGGCTATACGATGGACGACATTGACATTTTAAAGGATAAAGTGTATCAAATGATGGACGAAGGCATGAGAAGGTACCGTACTTATCCATTATCAAATTAATACATGTTCGCTGAAATTATTATACCAATAGCATTACCAAAAAATTATACTTGGTCCATTCCTGAATCACTTCAGGAAGAAATCATGGTAGGCATGCGCGTTGAAGTGATTTTAGGTGCGAATAAAAGATACGCAGGTATTGTAAAAAAAATCATTCATCAAAAAGATATAGGTTTTAAAACCAAAGCTATTTTGGGTATTTTGGATGAGGCGCCTATTGTATATCCAGCACAATTATCACTCTGGGAATGGATGGCAAAATATTATTTGTGTACTGAGGGTGAAGTGATGCAAGCTGCAATTCCGAGTCATTTAAAAATATCAAGTGAAAGTGTATTTATTTTAAACGAACAATACACTAAAGTAGATGTTGATCAATTATCTGATGCCGAATACATCATTAGAGAGGCATTAGAAATTAAAAAAGTATTGAATTTAGGAGAAATTCAGAAGTTGCTGGATAGAAAATCAGTCTACCCTGTTGTCAATAAGTTGATTCAAAAAGGAATTTGTTTAGTGCAAGAAAATATGGTTGATAAATACACTATCAAAGAAGAGATCATTATTCAGCTTAATCCAAAATATAAAAAAGAAGAAAACTTAGAACCATTATTGAACGAATGGACCAGAGCTCCCAAGCAACTTCAATTACTTCTTGCTTATTTACATCTTTTGAAAACAGAGGGAACAGTTTTACAAAAAGACCTTCTTCAAAAAGCCAACGCAAATCATGCCCAACTAAAAGGATTGATTGAAAAAGGTATCTTGGTCGCAGAGAAAAGAAAAGTAGAAAGAGTCAATAGCCAACATATAGCATCCGATGATACTATTCAGTTAAGCGATGCCCAAAAAACAAGCTTAACTAGTTTGAGAGAACAAATGCAATCTCATGGGACTACATTATTGCATGGAATTACTGGAAGTGGTAAAACGCAATTATATGTTTCTATGATCAATGATATAGTCGCATCTGGCAAACAGGCATTGTACATGCTCCCTGAAATTGCCTTAACCGCTCAAATGATTAGAAGATTGAAAATGTATTTTGGCAATAATATTGCTATCTATCATTCAAAATTCAATCCCAACGAACGAGTTGAAATATGGAACAAAGTAAAAACAGGTGAAATTAAAATTGTATTAGGTGCTAGATCTGCATTGTTCTTACCATATAAAGACTTATCACTAATCGTTATTGACGAAGAACATGATGGATCTTATAAACAACAAGATCCCGCACCTAGATACCAAGCAAGAGATACTGCCATATATTATGCCAATCAATTAGGAGCAAAAGTAATTTTAGGTTCTGCTACACCTAGTATAGAAACCTATTATAACGCCCAGCAAAAGAAATTTGGATACGTATATTTAAGTGAACGTTTTAGTAAGGGAAGTTTACCTAGTATAGAAATAATTGATACAAAAAAGCAAATAGATGCCACTGCCGTTTTAACGCCTACTTTACTGAAGGCCATACAAGAAACGGTTGCCAACAAAAAACAAGTGATTCTATTTCAAAATAGAAGAGGATATGCCCCTTATATGATTTGTCAAACCTGTGGATGGATTCCTCATTGTCATCATTGTGATGTAACACTTACCTATCACAAAGCAAAAAATTTATTGTCTTGTCATTATTGTGGAGCTAGTTACCCTATTGTGCAAACTTGTGAAGCTTGTGGTAAACAAGAATTCAAACAAAAGAATTTTGGAACCGAGCAAATTGAAGAAAAGCTTAGCAAGGCCTTACCGAACGTTCAAATTGCAAGAATGGATTTAGACAATATCAAAGGTAAAAATGAACACGATCAATTAATTCAACAATTTGAGAAAAGACAAATTGATGTGTTAGTGGGAACGCAGATGGTAGTGAAAGGACTTGATTTTGAACATGTGGACTTGGTGGGTATTGTAGATGCTGATAGTTTACTGAATTTTAATCAATATAGGGTAAACGAAAGAGCTTTTCAAATGATGGAACAGGTAAGTGGAAGAGCTGGTAGAAAAAACGATCATGGAAAAGTATTGATTCAAGTGAGTCAAGTACAACACCCAGTCATTAAAATGGTGCAAGAACATGACTATTTTAAATTTTATGAATTTGAAATTCAAAATAGAAAACATTTTGCATATCCTCCTTTCAGTAGATTGGTAAGTATCCTTTTTAAACATAAAGACAATACCACTGCAGAAGAAGCTTGTAATCATTTTTTACTTTCCTTAGATCCAGCTATTCAAAAGACTGTTTTAGGACCAGCACAACCAGTAATTAATAGAATTAGAAATAAATATATTTGGGAACTTTGTATTAAAATATCGCCTAAAGCAGATCAATTGAATTTGGCTAAAAGACAATTATTACATTATTTACAATTAATACAAGTTCACCCAAGATATAAATCGGTACAAATAGTTTTAGATATTGATCCAAATTAGAAAATGCTTATTCAAGAAAATATATCATTAACTTCTTTCAATAGCTTTGGATGCAAAGCTACAGCAAACTATTTCTGTACTATAAAAAGGAAAAATGAGATAGACGAAGCAATAAGCTGGTGTGAACATCAAGAAAAACCTTTTTTGGTACTTGGAGGAGGAAGTAATATTCTGTTTACAAAAGATTTTGATGGCCTAGTCATTAAAATGGAAATGAAAGGAATTCAATTATTAAAAGAAACGCCCAGAGAGGTATTGATAAGTGTTGGTGCTGGAGAAAACTGGCACTTGCTAGTAAAATATTGTGTTCAAAAAGCTTGGGGTGGTATTGAAAACTTAAGTTTGATCCCAGGCACTGTAGGTGCAGCACCTATTCAAAATATTGGCGCTTACGGAGTAGAAGCAAAAGAGACTATTCAACAAATCACTGCATATGATACCCATACTAAACAGTGGGTTATATTGGATAATGATGCCTGTCAATTTAGCTATAGAAATAGCCTCTTTAAAAAAGAAAAAAATAGATATATTATTGCTGAAGTGCAATTTCTATTACAAAAACAACCCACTTTACATACTGACTACGGCGTAATTAGAGAGGTGCTTCATCAAAAGCAAATCAAACAAGCAAGTATTGAAGACATATCCAATGCCATCATTGAAATAAGAACAGATAAATTGCCCGACCCCTCTATTTTAGGGAATGCTGGAAGCTTTTTTAAAAATCCAACAGTAAACCATGAAATTTTCAACAAAATAAAGGAAGATCATCCTACCCTTGTGGCATTCCCCATATCCAATAATGAATATAAAATTGCAGCAGGATGGTTAATTGAACAAGCTGGCTGGAAAGGCAAAAAACAAGGATCCGTTGGCTGTTATGAAAAACAAGCTTTAGTGATTGTCAATTACAATCAAGCCACAGGCAAAGAAATTTACAATTTCTCTGAAGCTATTATTCAGTCAGTAAACAATATGTTTGGCATTCAATTAGAAAGAGAAGTCAATATAATTTAGTACAAATTAATACTGAACTTCAATTTCAACTCTTCTATTCAATGCTCTTCCTTTACTCAATTTATTATCAGCTATAGGCATTGAATATGCAAATCCATGGGCAGATAGTCTACTTGACTCTACACCCTTCTTTACCAAATAATTCATAACAACTTTCGCTCTTGAAAGAGAAAGTTTTTCATTAATTTTTAATGAACCTGTATTATCTGTATGTCCATTGATCGCTAATTTAATAGTTGGATTGTCTATCATTAATTGAACCAAACTATTCAAAGGAGTTGCTTGTTTTTTATTTAATTGATTACTACCTGTAGCAAATTTTAATTGAGCAGTTACAGCATTTATCTGAGGTTGTAAATCTGCACATCCATTATTTGCTGCAATTCCTGCAATAGCCGGACATTTATCTTCTTCATCATTTACCCCATCTTTATCGGTATCTGGTATTGGACATCCTTCATATCTACCTAATCCCTTTGCAGTTGGACATTTATCTTGCTCATCATTGATACCATCTCTATCAGTATCTGGAACTGGACATCCCTTGTATTTAGCAATACCTTCTGTTGAAGGGCATTGATCTTGCTCGTCATTTAATCCATCATTGTCAGTATCTGGAATTGGACAACCTCTGTATTTAGCCGTACCCTTTTGATTTGGACAAGCATCATCTCCATCAGATACCCCATCATCATCAGCATCCACTTTAATTTGAACAGGTGGCAATTCAATTGCTTTTTTATCTCTACCTTTTATAGGAAGGGTATAACTAATACTATGACTATAATGCATCTTGGTTAATGAAGAAGCTTCTGCTCTATAAGTACTCATGATATTCACAAAAGAACCATACTTTGCTTTAATTTGAATACCTGCACCAATAGGAGCATAGGCAGTATAATAAGAAAAATGATCAGCACCCACTCCAATACCTGCTGTTAAATAAGGCACTATTTTTTTGTCGTCCGTTGCTAATTTATAATTTACATTAAAATCAATAGCAGCATATGTTTGATTTGATGTTGCTTTAGGAACTTTTAAAGAAGTATAATAAGGATATTTAATAGAAGCAAGATCAAGATTAGCCATAAAATCTAACTTTGGACGAATACCTTTAAAATACTGTATGCCAAAAGCTGGAACTCCTGTACTTAAACCTTCGGTAAGATTGGTTTTCTTAAAATCAAGATAAGAAACTCTAAAACCAATGGCAGCTTTTTTAACAATAGCGTCTTGAGCAATCACCATAGTTGATAATACAACTCCAACCAATAACATGCATATTTTTTTCATAAATTCATCAATTTAATTAACCGGATTTTTTTTACTATACCCAATGGCCTCTACGGTAACTTTAACAATACCTGAGGATTTTGTTTTTAACTCATGTGCTGCAACCCCACTCAAATCTATCACCCTCCCCTTCCTTAACATATTTGGATGCATTCTATCGTTGATTCTTACTAAAATAGTTGCACCGTTACGCATATTAGTTACTCTAACTAAAGTATTTAATTTAAATAAATTACAGGCAGCAGTATATCGATTATTTCTATACCGCTCTCCAGTTGAAGTAAGTGTGCCATCTAAATTTCTACTATAAAAACTTGCTATACCTGTCAACCTATTCATTTCAATTTTAATTCTATTGGTATCAATTTTCTTTTTGTACTTTTTGATATTTACAGAATCTAAATAGTTAATGGTAGTGAGCGTATTTGAATAGATATTTTGTGCCATTGAAAACAATGGCATCAAACAAATCAATAATATCGCTATTTTAAGTTTCACTTTTATTGAATATCAATTACTTCTACAACACTATCTAAATTTAAAGGACCATAGATATGCGGAAATAATTCATCTAAATCAATGGCCAATTCAAATAAAACAGGTCTTTGAACCTTTGCCTTTTCTATTTTTAATTTTACTAAGCCCGTTTGACCCTTATAGAATCTGTCTAATACACCCGCAACCTGTCTTTCAATTGAGCAATGTATAAAACCTTCTTGATCATAACCAGCAGGTTTGTATTCGTTGTTTTTCTGTGCAGCTTCCCACTCTTTACGAGAAGTCACATGATATATAAATTCGCTTTCCATCTTTTTGTCTTTTTTATTGAATAATTCTAGGAATTTTCTGCTCTCGCATCATTAAATCAGCTAACACAATGGCTGTCACTGCTTCCAATACCACTGGTACTCTTAAAGCAATACATAAATCGTGTCTTCCCTTTACTGAAAATGTTTCTTGTTCATTGGTTTCCCAATTCCAAGTAATTTGTTCTTTTGGTGTTGAAGAAGTTGGTTTTACTGCTATTCTGAAAACTAAATCGTTCCCGTTGGTATACCCACCTACAACTCCACCTGCATGATTGGTTTTGGTTTTGCCAGATGCATCAACAATAGCATCATTATGATCTACGCCAAACATATTGGCTGCGGCAAATCCAGTACCAAATTCAATACCACGAATAGCAGGTATTGCAAATACTGCATGACTGATCAAAGATTCTACTGAATCAAAAAAGTGTTCCCCTAAACCAATAGGCAAACCCTTTACAGTACATTCAACAATACCTCCAACACTATCTTTTTGGTCAATCGCTTTTTGAATTCCTTTTTCTACATCTGCTTCTCCAGCAATGCTTACTATATGCGCTTCTACGGTAATATTTTTCAATAACTTTTTGGCAACCACGCCAGCACCCACTAGGGCTGCTGTTAATCTTCCACTAAAATGTCCCCCACCTCTATAATCTTCAAAACCACCAAATTTATGATGGGCAGTAAAATCAGAGTGACCTGGTCTTGGAACTGCTCTTTGTTTTTCATAATCACCACTTCTGGTATTATTATTTTCAAAGATCATCGTCAATGGCGCGCCAGTTGTTATATCATTGAATAAGCCAGACTTAAATATGGGCATATCATCTTCCTGTCTTGGAGTAGTCCCTTTTTGCTTACCCCCTTTTCTTCGCTCCATATCTACTTCAAATTCTTCTACTTTCAATGGTAATCCTGCAGGACATCCATCAATTACCACACCAACGCAAGCGCCATGTGATTCGCCAAAAATTTGCAGCTTAAATAAGGTTCCAAATTGATTCATAAAATAATGCTACTTACAAGTTAAGTAATTTATTGTATATCCACTTTAGCACCTAGATGTACTAAGTGCTCAAAAAAGTCGGTATATGATTTGTTAATTGCTTCAGCCTCAGTGATTTCCAATGGTCCAGAAGCCCTCAAAGCAGCAACCCCACATGCCATTGCTATGCGGTGATCATGCTGTGAAAACACGGTATTGGCCTGAATCATTGCTACTCCTTCTATTTTCATGATATCCCCCTCCAATAAAACAGTGACACCTAATTTGGCGAACTCGGTTTGTAAAGTTATACCTCTATCACTTTCTTTATGCGCTAATCTATTTACCCCTTTGATCATACTAGTTCCTTTACACAAAGATGCTAATGCAACCAATGGAGGAAATAAATCTGGACAATCTGTTGCGTCAAATTCAAAAGCTTTTAAGCCTTCTACATTGGCACCAATGGTAATCTTGTCTTGATCAATCAATATAGATGCATTGGCAGATTCAAGAGCATTCATTACCGCTTTGTCTGCTTGAGTAGAATTTAATTGTAAGCCCTTTACTGAAATAGGACCAGCAATAGCACCAGCTACTAATAAAAATGCTGCACCACTCCAATCACCTTCTACTGTATATTCTATTTTTTCTTTTACACTTGTTCTTGGCTTAAAACTAAATTGCTCATGTTGAATATGATTTACTTCCCAGCCAAAATGCTTCAATACCGCTAATGTTAAATCGATATAAGGTTTGCTTTTTAATTGATTTACTTTAATCGTACAATCAGCAGCACCTGCTGCAGCAAAAGCCATTAATAATCCTGTTAAAAACTGAGAACTTAATGATCCATCTACAGTGATATCATTGGTTTGCAAAGGGCCTTGTATAGAGATGGGCAAAAAACCATGATTAGATTTGATTTGCACACCAAGAGTAGGCAAAATATCATCAAAAAAATGCATAGGTCTTTTTACTAAACTTCCTTTTCCTTGAATAGTAATGGATTGACTACTTAATGCAGCAATGGGCGTAAACATTCTTATACCCAACCCACTCTCACCGCAATTCATTTCAGGACCTATTGGATGAACCCCTTTTGAATCAATTTGAATATGATCAGCATGTTGCGTAACAATAGCTCCTAATTTTTGAATAACATCTATTGCTGCAATATCATCATTAGAATGTCCTGGATTAAAAATTTTTGTTTGTCCATGATGCAATAATGCAGCAGCACAAGCTCTTTGCATACTACTTTTACTAGCAGGAGCTACTTGCGAACCACTTATTTTCGATGGATAAACTATTGCACGCATTTATGAATATAACTTTATCAGTTTCTCTAATGATTTCATTGGAATGGTTTCAGATACCGCTTTCCCAATTTTTTGCAAAACTACATATTGCATTCCTGCACTCGCTTTTTTCTTATCTTTTTGCATCACTTGCATCGCTTCTTGGATATCGAAATGCATAGCAGTTGGCAATCCATATTTTTTGAGTGTCTCTACTAGAATATTCGTTTCTGAAAAACCTGTAAGTACTTGTGAAATTTTTGCTGCATAGACCATCCCAATGCTTATCGCATGTCCATGTAAAAGCACATGTTGATTTTCTATGGCATGCCCAATGGTATGTCCGAAATTGAGTAGTTTACGATCCCCTTTTTCAAACTCATCTTTTTGAACCACTTTTATTTTGATCTGAACATTTCTCTCAATCAAACTAGCAAGGGCTTTCTTATTCTTTTGATAATACCCAATATTGTTCATGGAAAGTTCTTTCATCATCTTGGCATCTTTTATAGCAGCATGCTTGATAATTTCAGCAAATCCATTTTCCCATTGATGCTTGGGTAAAGATTTCAAAAAATCTACATCATATACTAAAAATTGTGGCTGTCTAATTAACCCAACCATATTTTTATACAATCCAACATCTATACCATTCTTCCCTCCAATAGAAG
>JAFMEV010000056.1 GCA_017856545.1 Chitinophagaceae bacterium | reverse complement strand
GCAATAGTTGCAACACTAATCCATCCAAGATAAACTGAAAAAGGAGTTTTGATTAAAAATTGATACAATGGTTTTATAGTCACCACCTGTTTTTGCATGATAACAAATATTTGTATCAGTGCAATCAAAAATGTCAACATAATGACTACACTAATACCCACTTGTAAATAATGCCATGCCAATATCCATCCTGCATTTAAAATACAGGTAACCCAAAAGTAAGGCGTAATGGCATCTAGGTATTTTATAATTTCAGGAAATTGTCTTTGCTTAATAGTAAAGTAGGTATATGAAATACAGTAATTTAATAAGAACAAATAAATGATCCCCCAAATTGAAAAAGTAAAACCAGCAGGAACAAAATAATTAGGATAAAAAGCAGATATCTGACCAGTATTATATCCATTGATAGGTAATATATTTGCTAATGCATTGGTTGCAATGACGATAAAAAACAATAACCAATTGATCAGTATTTTCATAAATCGATTTTTATACAGTACAAATTTTTTGCATTAATACCCATTTCTCTCCGGGCTTTGCGCATGGTAGAGCTTGTTGAAAATCCCACATCAACTTTTCCCACTGTTGCACCATCTCATTTTTTGCATCCATTAAAGCTTTTTCTTCAAAACTAAAATCGTCTTTTGTATCTAATATCATAAACAATCTATTAGATACTCTATAAATTTCTAAGTGAACTATACCAGAAGATTTAATAGATTCAACTATTTCTGGCCAAACAGATTGATGATATTCTTCATACAATGCAATAGATGAGGGGTCATCTTTTAAATCCAAAGCCAAGCAATATCTTTTCATGGAATTTTTTTAATCAATATAAATGTAGTGCTAATTTTTTGATCCATATACAAAGGACTCCATTACTTCCATAGATAAGATTGCATCCTCTGCAGAACAAGGATTCTCTCCTTTATCTAAAAAATAATTCACTACTGCCTGTATATGATTTTGTTGATTATGCTTAGGTGCTTCAAAAGGTATAGTTTTGACTTGTCCATTAGATTCCACTTCTATAAACAAACCAAAAACTGGAAAACGAATAGTACCTTTTTCGCCAATAATTAAAAATTCATCCTTTTCTTCTCCATTAATACTAAAGTCCCACAAGCCTTTGCAAACTATTCCATTCTCTAATTCTATTGTTCCTTGTACAAAATCTTCTGCCTTATATAATCCTGCTTTATTCGTAGATGTGCCAGAAAAAGATTTTGGTTTACCAAAGAAATAAAAAACTAAATCAATTTGATGTGGCGCTAAATCGTAAAAATAACCTCCTCCGGCAATAGATGGATCCACTCTCCAATTAGACGGATCCTTTGCCGCTTTGTCCGTTTTTTTTAACATCGTTATCTGTACTTCTTTAATTGCACCAATATCACCTTGCTCCAAAATATTTTTTACTTCCATAAATAGTGGAAGGTTTCTTCTATAATGTGCAACAGATAATTTAATTCCTAATTTTTCAGATACCGATTTTAATCTTTTACAAGCAGCTAAGTTTAATGCCATTGGTTTTTCTAGATAAACCGGCTTTCCTAATTGCATGGCTTCTATAGCATAGGCTTCTCTAACATCAGGAGGTGTCGCAATATAGATAGCATTAATTTTTTCTGATTGAATTAAATCCAAAGCATTGGTAAAGCTCAAGGGAATATGATGTCGCTTTACATAGTCAGCTAATTTGTCTGGGTCTCTTCTAGATACAGCCATTAAAGAAGAATGTTCAACTTTATTAAATGCAGGACCACTTTTTACTTCGGTCACGTTACCACATCCAATAATGCCCCAGCAAATTTTTTCCATGTACTAAATTGTAAAACAAGTTAATAAAAAAAGGGCAGTATAGAAATACCGCCCGAATCAACGATTGCTTGCTTATGAACACTAAAAAATGTTGCTGTCATGGATGGAGTTGAACCATCGTTAAGGGTTTTGCTGACCCTTGCCTATCCGTTCGGCCACATGACTGAAGCATAAAGATAAGGATAAAATTTATATTGTCTACCAATTTTGTAGACTTTGTATAAATTTGAATTTAAAATGTTATAAGTATTTGATTATCAGTACTTAAAATATCAATTGTGCTTAAATATCAAAAAATAAAAAGGTGTTTTGAGCCCTTTTTAGGTTAGGAATTGAGTATATTTAAGTACAAACTTGCTTATGAAATCTAGACGTTTATTCTTAAAACAATCGGCACTAGCATCTGGTGCTTTGTTTACCCAACCTATTTTTAGTAATGCCTCTATTTTTGGAACTGACACTATTCGTGTGGCCACTATTGGAGTTAATGGAATGGGATGGGCCAATACTAAAGCTGCATTAAAAGTAAAAAATGTAGAAGTAGTTGCGTTATGTGATATTGACGCTAATGTATTAGGTACCAGAAAAAATGAATTACTTGAATTACAACCCAATGTAAAAAAAGTGGATACCTATAATGACTATCAAAATATTTTAGATAGAAAAGATATTGATGTAGTGATTGTTGGAACTCCAGATCATTGGCATGCATTACAAATGATTGAAGCATGTAGTGCAGGTAAGCATGTCTATGTTGAAAAACCATGTGGTAATTCTATTGGAGAATGCAATACCATGATTGCTGCAAAAAATAGGTATAATAAAATTGTTCAAGTTGGACAATGGCAAAGAAGTCAAAAACATTTTAAAGAGGCATTAGACTTTGTACATTCAGGACAATTAGGAAATATTAGAACTACTAAAGTATGGTGTTATCAAGGTTGGATGCGTCCTCAACCTATTGTACCTAACTCTGCAGTTCCTGCGGGAATAGATTATACTAAATGGATTGGACCTGCACCTATGCGTGATTTTAATGCAAGTAGATTTCATTTTCATTTTAGATGGTTCTGGGATTATGCAGGTGGATTGATGACTGACTGGGGTGTACACTTATTAGATTATGCTGTGCAAGGAATGAAAGCAGGCAATCCAAAAAGTGTAAGTGCCCTGGGTGGAAAATTTGCATATCCAGAATTAGCAGAAGAAACACCAGATACACTAACTACACTATACGAGTTTGATCATTTCAATTTAGTATGGGATTCTGCCATGGGTATTGACAATGGTTCTTATGGAAGAGATCATGGTATTGCTTTTATTGGCAATAATGGTACGTTGATTTTAGATAGAGGTGGCTGGGAAGTAATTGAAGAACGCCAAGCAAAAAATAAAATCGCTATCCCTTTACATAAATCTGAAGACAATGGAGTTGTGCTTCATTGGGAAAATTTTATTGGGGCTATCAGAAATAATCAACCAGAAAGTTTGCATTGTTCTATAGAAGAAGGTTCCCATATAGCAACCATTGCTCAAATGGGCAATATCGCTTATCGTTCTGGGCAAAAAGTAAACTGGGATCCAAAAACTCAATTATTTACAGACGCTTCTATTAATAAAAATTATTACACCAAGGAATATTATAATGGATACAAGCTTCCAAATTTATAAAGCATAGTTATGGCAAATCGTAGAAATTTTTTACAGCAGGTTGGATTAATGGCAGGTGCTTTTTCTGCTAACAGTTTATTCAATCAAGCACATGCTGCGGAATTCGAACACATTAATTTAATTAAAAAAGATTTGAGTCCTTCTGCCATTGCAAGTGATGAAGATTATTGGAGTGTCATACAACAAGGTTATACAGTAAGTCCTTCCATCATCAATTTTAATAATGGTGGTGTAAGTCCAAGTCCAAGAATTGTGCAAGAAGCGGTAGATCGATTTAATAAGATGACCAATGAAGGACCTTCTTATTTTATGTGGAGAATTTTAGATCAAGGAAGAGAACCGTTAAGATATAAATTAGCGCAACTTGCTGGGGCAGATCCAGATGAGGTTGCCATTAATAGAAACTCTACAGAAGCATTGAATACCGTGATCTTTGGTCTGAATTTAAAAGCAGGTGATGAAGTGATTGGCACCAAGCAAGACTATCCAAATATGATCAATGCTTGGAGACAAAGAGCCAGCAGAGAAGGTGTTGTATATACTCAATTGAATTTCAAATATCCTATTGAGAACGACGAAGAGATCGTGAACGCTTTTGAAAAAGCGATTACACCTAAAACCAAAATCTTTCATATAACGCATGTAGTGAACTGGGTAGGACAAATCATGCCTGTTAAAAAATTATGTGCTTTAGCAAAAAAACATGGTATTGAAACCATTGTGGATGGTGCGCATAGTTTTGGTTTAATGGATTTTAGTGTACCAGATTTAGGCTGTGATTATTTTGGCGCTTCTTTACATAAATTTTTATCAGCACCTATTGGTTCTGGTATGTTATGGATTAAAAAAGATAAGATTGAAAAAATATGGCCATTGATTTGTAATGATCGTCCTAATAGTGGCGACATTAGAAAGTTTGAAACCATTGGCACTAGAAGCTTCCCCATTGAGCAAGGCATTGGAGAAGCTTTGAATTTTCACAATGCTATTGGATCTAAAAGAAAAGAAGAGCGTATTCGTTATTTAAAAAATTATTGGGCGACAAGAGCACAACAGATACCTAAGGTAAAAATTAATACTTCATTGAAAGACGAATACAGTTGTGCCATTTGTGGTGTGAGTATAGATGGCATGACCCCTGGAGAACTAGACAATGCTTTATTTAATGAATATAAAATTCATACAGTTGGTATTGTTTGGGAGAATATTAGTTGTGTGAGAATCACACCGCATGTGTATACCCGCATCCAAGATCTAGATAAATTGGTATACGCTTTAGAAAGAATCGCAGCTAAGAAAAAGTAAACATAAAAAAAGAGTCCTGCTTTCGCAGAGACTCTTTTTACAATCTATTCAAAAATGAGTCTCCCGAAGGGGACTCATTTTTTTATTGCTTAACTGGTAAAGTTGGATAAGTAATTCCTAATTGCTCTAAATATGTTCCATATTTTGTTGGATCATAATAATATTTCTCTAGCAAAGGTCTATAGGTATTTTGTATTTCTTTATTCAAATGAATTGCTGGAGGATCTTTCTCCGTAATAAAAGGAATATATTTTACATCTTTGGTTTGCACATTTGTGTAATACGATTTAGCTTCTGCTAATAAACTTGGCTTGGTAAATAAATCCAATAAAGTCATTGCAGTTGCTTCTGCTCCAGCTAATGAACCCTTATGTGCAATAGGCGTAGCCATGGCAATGGCATCTGCCCAGTGATGTCCCTTGGTTCCAGGAATATTCGCTGGAAATCTTAAAACAATAGTGGGTAAATTCCAAGAGATATCTGCAATATCATCAGAACCACCACCCCAAGAAAATGGAACAGATCCTTTAATAGTATCAATAGAAGTTCTTAATCCATCAATAGGTCTTCCGCTATTGTCTTTTTTAGGTGCTTCTACTAAAGTTTGAACACCTTTCGCTAAAGCTATATCCTTATCATCCCATGCAGGCATCCCTACTTTTTTAATATTGGCATACATAGCTTCTGCTAAAGGTTTATTAAAATGTCCTGGCCATGCTGTTCCTAAAATTTGATGTTTCACAGTTGTCCCTGTCATCATCGCAGCACCTTCAGAAATTTTGATGCCTGCTTCATAATTTGCTTTGATATCTTCATAAGTACGCTCTCTAAAATAATACCATACACTTGCCTTGCTTGGCACCACATTTGGCTGATCTCCACCATCTACAACTACATAGTGTGATCTATTAGTGGGTTTTAAATGTTCTCTTTTAAAATTCCAACCCACATCCATTAATTCAACTGCGTCTAATGCACTCTTTGCTCTCCATGGTTGTCCTGCTGCATGCGCTGCATCTCCTGTAAAATCAAAGCGCACACTCACTAAACCATTACCACCGTTATCACCATAATCACAACTAAAATCTCCACTTACATGCGTGAAAATACAAGCATCTACATTTTTAAAATAACCGTCTCTAATATACCAAGCCTTGGTACCCACTAATTCTTCTGCAACTCCTGGCCAAATAACAATGGTTCCTGGCATATGTTCTTTCTCCATCATTTCTTTCATCGCAATGGCAGCATAAATAATTACTGCTTGTCCAGAATTATGTCCTTCCCCATGTCCTGGAGCACCTTCTACTATTGGATCTTTATATGCAACACCTGGTTTTTGAGAGGCTTTTGGAATACAGTCAATATCACTACCTAAAGCAATCACTGGTGAGCCTGATCCCCACTTTGCCATCCATGCAGTGGGCACGTTGGAAATCCCTTTTTCAACAGTGAATCCATTTTTAGCGAGGGTATTGGTTAAATAGGTAAAGGTTTCTTTTTCTTGAAAGCCTAACTCTGAATAACTAAAAATTTGATCTACCATTACTTGCACATCTTTTGCATGTGAAGCAACTGCAGTCATTAATTGCTGCTTCATGGCAGCTAATTCTTTTTCAGAATATTTTTTTTGCGCAAAACTATTGGCAACAAAAAACAATAAAACAAAAGACAATAGGTATCTCATAGTATTTGTATTAGAAGATTAAGTTACAAAAAATAGCGTAATAATACTTAGAACATAAAGAGATAAAATAAAGAAGTTAGTTGTATGTACGCATACTGGTTATACTTCATCTTATTAGATCCCTTTAGTTTAGCTGTTCAAGGCGGGAGCAAAGCCCTTCATACTGAACAAGATAGCATACTACTGGATTGGAGTATTGGTCAGCCAGTTGCTTTTGAACTATATAATAAAGATTATCCAGTGAGCGTTAGTCATGGTTTTTTACAAAACAAAAATTGCGATAAGTGTTTATACAAAAGCATAGATAGTTTTTTAGTGCAATTAAAAATAGGACCTAATCCCGTAAACCATTCTTTATATATACAAATTAATCAAGCAGGTATAATTTGGCAGGGTGCTGAGATTTTTAATACGGAAGGAAGATTGATACAAAGCATTGAATTGAAACTTTCTGGACTTCAATTACAATACGCTTTCAATTTTAACCAATATGCCAAAGGTGTGTATTTTTTGAAATGTTATTTTTTAATTGATCATCAAATTCCCATTACTAAAACGATTCAAATTTATAAAACATGAAAATAAATATTCTTTTAGTAATGTCCATTATAGTTATGATAAACTCAACTTCAATGGCCCAAAACAAACCAGGCATTCACTTTCAGGGCATTGCAAGAAATAAAGATGGCCTGATTGTAGCAAATAAACAAATGAATATTAAAATTGGTTTATACAAAGACAGCATAGAGGAAGACTTGGTTTATGAAGAAATAAAATCTATCAAAACAAATGTGCTAGGTGTGTTTTTTGTAAATATTGGCAAAGAAGAAGATGGAAAAATATTTACTAGATCTAATTGGGACAAAATCAAATGGGAGGAGCAATTAATGTATTTGAAAGTGGAGATTGACCCTGAAAATGATTTACAATTTTTATCCTTGGGTTTTCATTTGATCAATGCAAGCCCTTATGCGCTTCACTCTTTTTCGCTAAATGCAGAAAACTTGAATGGAATAATTAAAATTGAACAGGGTGGCACAGGTACAACTTCATTAAAAGACTTAAAAATATTGCTAGGTGTAGATAAAATCAATAATACACCTGATAGTTTAAAACCAATTACTAAAAATGCACTTAGCTTAATCAACCAAAAGCTAAATAGTGTTGACACCATCTCATTCAGTAATAGATTGAATCTAAAACTCAATAAAATAGATACCATTTCTTTAAGCAATAGAATTCATCAAAAATTAAATAAATCTGATACCCTATATTTAAGTGATAGAATTGAAGCATTATCAAAAGCCATTCCAAGCCCAAAAGAGTGGGGCTATTTTTATGATACCAGCCGGCAAACAACTACCGTCAACTCGGCAACTGTAGTACAATGGAATTTTTCAGCAGCAAGTAATACAGCTACTATCACCAATAATACTGCTGGGCAACCAACCAGAGTAACTATTCAAGCAGCAGGTGTTTATAAAGTGTTTTTTAAACTACAAATCATAAAGCTAGATATAGGAAATGACGAGTTAAGTATATGGATAAGAAAAAACAGTGCAGCATACCCTAATACGCATCAGGTATATACTATTCAAGGCGGAGCTGTCAAAAATAGCTTGATGGGTAATTATTTCTTGGACCTTGGCGACCGAGATTATATAGAAATTTTTTATAGTGTAAGAAATGCCCAAACCGTTTTAATGAGCAGTCCAACTTTAAATAGTCCTTCTAGACCAGCCACACCCTCCGCCTATCTTTTGATAGAGAAAATAAATTGAATCCCACTTGTCAATTATTGTTTTTTAAATTGCCCTTAAGATTTATCTTTAGTTATATTAAAACAATCGATATGAAAAGACTGCTACTAGGTTTATTAATGATGGTGTGTAGCCAATTAAGTCTGAATGCTCAAGGTATTACCAGTCCTAAAGAACATTTTGGATTTTCTATTGGCGCTAATTATCACTTAGCCACTTTTACACAAACAGAAGCTTATTTGAAAAAAATTGCTACTGAATCCAATAAAGTTAAATTACAAACTATTGGCAAAACAGAAGAAGGTAGAAATCATTATATGATGATTGTGTCTGATCCAAGTAATTTAAAAAGATTAGCACAATACAAGTCTATTTCACAAAAACTAGCAAGAGCTGAAAATTTAAATCCTACTGAAGCTGCTGCATTAGCAAAAGAAGGCAAGGCAGTAGTGTGGATAGATGGTGGCTTACATGCTACTGAAGTGGTGGGAATTCATCAATGGATTGAAACCATGTATCAACTTATAACAAGAAATGATGAAGAGACGAATAGAATTTTAAAATCTACTATTATATTATTTGTACATGCTAATCCTGATGGGCAAGAATTGGTATCTAATTGGTATATGCGTAATGCAGATACTTTAAAAAGAAGTACCAATCAATTACCTAGATTGTATCAAAAATATATTGGCCATGATAATAACAGAGACTTCTTCATGACCAATATGTCTGAATCCAAAAACATGAGTATCCAACAATATATTGAATGGATGCCTCAGATATTATACAATCATCACCAAACAGGTCCTCCAGGCACAGTGGTTGCTGGCCCTCCTTATAGAGATCCATTTAACTATGTATATGATCCATTATTGATGACTGGCATTGATGCCATGGGTGCTGCAATGAGTAGTAGATTGAATGCAGAAAACAAACCTGGATATACCATGAAAAGCGGATCCGTTTATTCTACCTGGTGGAACGGGGGATTAAGAACCACTGCATATTATCATAATATCATTGGATTGCTCACAGAGATCATTGGCAATCCAACTCCAATGAATATTCCATTAGTGCCATCAAGATTAATTCCAAACAGTGGTACGCCATTCCCTATTCAACCACAAAAATGGTATTTCAAAAACTCTATCGATTACTCTATTTCTCTAAACTATGCAGTATTAAATTATGCATCAAGATATAAAGACGAGTTATTGATGAATATTTATACCATGGGTAAAAAATCCATTGACGCAGGAAATAAAGATACATGGACATTGAATCCAAAAAAATCAGACGCACTGACTGAATTAATCAAAGCTGATAAAAAAGTATATGGCAAAGATTCAGTATTAATTAGTCCTTACGATCAAATTTATAAAAACCCAAATCAAAGAGATCCAAGAGGATACATTGTTAGCATCGATCAAACTAATACTGCATTCGACTTTATCAATATCTTAATCAAGAGTGGAATAAAAGTACATAAAGCTACAACTGCTTTTACAGTTGCTGGAAAGAACTATCCTGCTGGTTCATTTATCGTAAAAACCAATCAGGCTTTTAGACCACATGTATTAGATATGTTTGAACCCCAAGATCATCCAAATGATTTTTTATATCCAGGTGGACCACCCGTAAGACCTTATGATGCTGCTGGCTGGACGCCTGCATACACTATGGGCATTGAGTTTGATAGAATATTAGATGATTTTACGGGTCCTTTTGAAACCATTGCTTATGGCGAATTGCAGAAACCTGTTGGACAACTTAAGTCTGTTGCAGACAAAAAAGCATTTACGATGAGTGTAAAAGAAAATGATGCTTTTATAGTAATCAATGATTTGCTAAAAGCAGGTGCAGCAGTGATGAAAAATAAAAATAGTTTTATTGTACCTATAAACGAAAAGAGCAGTTCAATCATTCAAAATGCTATTAAGGAAGAAGGATTAAAAGTAGAAGAAACAACATCGGTTCCAAAGGATGCTGAAATAGTAAAATCATTGAGAATTGGTTTATGGGATAGATACGGTGGATCCATGTCTTCTGGTTGGTTAAGATGGATTTTAGAAAAACATCATTTTGATTTTAAGCTTATTTATGCAAAAGAAATAAATGAAGGAAATTTAAACGCAAAATATGATGCTATTGTATTTGTAGAAGGTGCCATTCCGGCAATGACTGCTGAAGCGCCCAATCCTTGGGATGAAAGAGAGCCAGATGTAAAAGAGATACCTGCTGAATTTCATCATATGGTGGGCAAAATCACTGCAGATAAATCTATCCCCTCTATCAAACAATTCATAGAGAATGGAGGTAAGGTGATTACAATTGGCTCTAGCGCCAACCTAGCTTATCATTTAAAACTACCCGTTAAAAATGCATTAACCGAAGTGGTTGCAGGAAAAGAAAAACCATTACCAGGTGAGAAATTCTATATTCCAGGAAGTATTATGCAAATGACTGTTGCAACTAATCTTAAAGCCAACTGGGGTATGAAAGATAAAACGGATGTATACTTTAATATGAGTCCTGTTTTTAAATTACAAGCAGATGCGATTGCGAATGGTCAAGTAACTCCATTAGGATGGTACTCAAGTGCTACAACACTAAGAAGTGGTTGGGCATTTGGTCAATCTTATTTACAAGATGGTGTCGCAGCATTCAAAGCAAGTATTGGAAAGGGTAATGTATTTGTTTTTGGTCCAGAGATCACTTTCAGAGGTCAAACACATAGTGCTTATAAAATGTTATTTAATCAATTATTTGAAAGCAATCCCTAAAAATAATTGAGTCCCCCTTGGGAGACTCA
>JAFMEV010000055.1 GCA_017856545.1 Chitinophagaceae bacterium | reverse complement strand
TCATCCGATGAAAGCACTCAGCCATCCGATGGAGAACCACAAAACACTGATGATTCTCAAACAAATACACCAGCGGAGTAGTCATTTAAGAAAAATTAAATAAATTTAACGGTACATAAACATAAAAATGCATATGAAAAATTTAATCGGAATTTTATTATTGATAATTGCTTTTCAAGTAAATGCTCAAGACTTTAATAAAGTAAAGACAAGTCTTATGATCAATCAATATGAATCTGCAAAAACAGAATATGATAAGATTGTCACTAAGAAACCTAACCTTGCTACTACAGCGGAAGGGTATTATTGGAAAACTAGAATCTATAGTGGATTTACAAAAGATCCCAAAAATACAACAGCGTTTGCAGATTTGAAAAATGCTATTGATGCTTATATTACAGCGGATGCTAGCACAAATTATGCAATAGCTAAAGAAAATGGGCCAGAACCATTTTTTGATTTATACCTAAATAATTTCAAAAAGGGGGTAGCTGCATTCAATGAAAAAAACTGGAAAGAAGCTTCATCTGAATTTGATCAAGCAGTAAAATACAGTGATATTATATTTACTCAAGGCTGGGCTTCCT
This sequence comes from Chitinophagaceae bacterium, assembly GCA_017856545.1. GTDB lineage: Bacteria > Bacteroidota > Bacteroidia > Chitinophagales > Chitinophagaceae > Sediminibacterium. The sequence goes on along the minus strand of JAFMEV010000055.1, from coordinate 10,627 downwards.
CAAAACAAAAATTTGATACTACTTCATTAATGTATGCTGGATTTTCTAACCAAAATGCGAATAATGTAGATCAAACAATGATTTATTATAAGCGTTTGGTGGATGCTAAAATTAATACACCTGAATTACAGGATATTTATAAATACATTTTATTACAGTATGTAAATACAAAAGACAAAGCAAATTTCGAAGCTTTTTTAAAAGTAACTGAAGCAGCATATCCAGAAGAAAATTGGTTTGATTATAAATCAGAGTACATAGAAAAGAATTATACATTACAAGAGAAGATTAAATTATACGATGAATTAGTTGCAAATAATAGTATTTCTGAAGCGGAAAGTTTAATGTTTGGAGATGCATTTATATCAGCAAAAAGTGAAACAGAAACCAGTGAAAATAACGATTTGTACATCGCTAAGGCAGCAGATGCCTATCAAAAGGCTTATAGCTTAAATAATAAAAACTTCGCTGCTGCATTTAATGCTGGAATTGCCTATTACAATCAATTCACTTCATTAGAAGAAAAAGTAAGTGCAAATATCAAAGCTTTGCAAAATTTGAACGCAAATAAGCCAGCTGCTCCTAAAGATCCAAAAAAGAAATTAGCATTTGATGCTGCTTTCAAGGCACAGGTAGATTCAATTAAGAAATTGAATGTTGCTTTAGAAGCACCCATTAAAACCAATGTGGATGCTGCAATTGAATGGATTGAAAAAGCATTCAATGCTGTAAAAAATAAAGAAAAATTAGAAAGAGTAGAGAAGAATGTGGCTAGTAGATCGGTAGATTTTTTAGCAACATTATATCAATCAAAAAGAGATAAAGCAAGAGGGAAGGATCAAAAAGCATATGATGCATATGATCTTAAATTTAACGAATACGATCAATTACACGATAAGTACAATAATTAAATATTACCTCGTTTAATCCCTATAAATAAATAGCCCCATAATCGGGGCTATTTATTTTTTACTTAAGACAATTGAACTTTGTACATTAATCTCTTAAGACAACAGTTAATTTATAATTTTTAGTTTCATTAAAATCTACAGTAATATCTTCATTTCCAAATTTAAAGACAGCTTGAACAGGGAAGATGACATTTTGGAAAATATAAACATTTCTTTTTTGTTGATTCGTCCTTACAATCATTTCTTGAAAAGAGCCCTTATTAAATACATGATCTGTTAATGTGGGTTTTGGCATTTCCCCAGATAAGGTTGCTGAACCACCCGATACAGACTCTACACTAATTTCAATAATATTGCCACTTGGATTAGCTGGTTCATGAGTAACAGAAGCATTGCTAATCATGTAGGATTTACTAATAATTTTATACGGAAATTCATAAATACCTATGTATTGATCTTTTTTCCAATATCCTACAATGACATTGTCTTTTCCAGCCACCGCATTTTTTAAGGTGAGTTCACCATATCCGTCTTTTTTCCCTTTTTTAAAACTACCGTTGTATACATTTCCAGCAGTATCTGTTAAAACACCTTTGCCATCAGGTTGTCCATTTTTTTGTTCACCTACATAAGTGGATTCTTTTTGTGTATTTGTTTGAGCTTCTAGGGAATTAAAATGCCCAATGAATAAGCAAGCTAAAAGGCATGCGATGGTTTTTTGTATCATGTTGTTTGAATTATTAAATCTATAAAGTAAAGTTAGTGTTTATGTAAATCAGTGAGATAGGTTATATATTTGAATTGAATAAATAATCTATTTAACATAATGTTAATTATAGGATAAATAATAGTAATATTTGGTTAGAGTTCATTGATTATAAAGAGATTAGTCATCACACTATTGTTTCTAATTAATCGTTATTGAATATAGATTGCTTGAGGAAAGATTAGTACATTTAAATACAAAACGATTCTTTCACTATACAGATTTAAATATCGATTGCTATGTCAAAACCAACATCAAGACGCCAATTTGTTCAAAATGCAAGTATGACTTCTTTGGCCATTGGACTCAGTCCAGCATTTATTAAAGCACAGTCCAGCACCAAAATGGATACCGTTAGAATTGGTATTATTGGCACTGGCTTTAGAGGTCAAAGTCATTTAGAGATGCTTTGCCAAAGAAAAGACACCAATATAGTAGCTTTTGCTGATCCAGATCCAAGAATGCTGGCGGATGCTCAGAAGATATTAAAAGACGCTGGTAGACCTGCTGCAATAGAATATAGCAAAGGCAATGAAAATTACATACAACTCTTACAACGTAATGATATTGATGCAGTTATCATTGCTACCCCTTGGGAATGGCATATCCCACAGGCATTAGAAGCTATTAAAAATGGTATTATTCCAGGTGTGGAAGTTTGTGGAGCGATCAAATTGACGGATTGCTGGGATATAGTAAATGCAAGTGAAAAATCAGGTATACCTGTCATGTGCCTTGAAAATGTGTGTTATAGAAGAGATGTAATGGCTGTATATAATATGGTAAGAAAAGGCATGTTTGGAGAGTTATTGCATTTACAAGGTGGTTATGAGCATGATTTAAGAGGTGTAAAATTCAATAGCGCCAACTCTGCAAGTAGTAGTTCGGGAGTGGAATTCGGTGATAAAGGATTTAGTGAAGCTGCTTGGAGAACCAATCACTCTTTATATAGAAACGGTGAATTGTACCCAACCCATGGTTTAGGCCCAGTAGCCATGATGACAGATATTAATAGAGGCAACCGTTTAACAAGACTTTCTTCAGTTGCTACCAAGGCTCGAGGTTTACATAAATATATAGTTGAACACCCCAAAGGCGGTGAAAATCACCCAAATGCGAAATTAAATTTCAAATTAGGTGACATCGTCACTACTCAATTACAAACTGCTAATGGGGAGACTATTTTATTGACACACGACACCAATTCTCCTCGTCCTTATAATTTAGGTTTCCGTGTTCAAGGTACCCAAGGACTTTGGCAAGATTTCCATGCAGGAGAATTTAGCGCTGGACACATATATATAGAGGGTATTTCAAAAAAGCCACACCAATGGGAAAATCCTGAGACCTATTTAAAAGAGCATGACCATCCTTTATGGAAGAAATATGAAGCAGATGCTGTTGGAGCTGGACATGGTGGAATGGACTTCTTTGTAGTGAATGCATTTATTGAGTGTATCAAGAGAAAAGTAAACTTCCCATTAGATGTATATGATTTAGCTACCTGGTATGCGGTGACTCCCCTTTCAGAAAAATCTATTGCCGAAAATGGTCAAGTGCAAGAAATCCCAGACTTTACCAAAGGAAAATGGAAAAATAGAAAAGCTGATTTCGCAATGAACCCTGATTATTAGGATTCATTTATTGAATGATTTGATAATATGCTTTTAATAAAGCAATCTGATTAATGGCCCGAACATAGTTCTGGCCATTATATTTTGCTCCATAATAGGCATCATTATTTAGATGATCTGTTAAGAACCTAAGAGCTTGCATATAGATCATAAAGCTTCCAGCAAATTCAAAATGCGCTTTCTCAAAAGAAGTGAGCAGATCTCCCATAGCCAATAAATACCCTTCCTTAATGGCTTCCCACCTACCCTTGTCTATTTTGATCAAATCAATGTTTTGTTCTTCTTCTGATACATTGGGTAAATAGGTTCTACACATGTCTCCTACATCACTTATAAAATAGCCAGGCATCACCGTATCCAAATCAATAACACATATCACTTTTTCATTTTGATCAAATAATACATTGCTAATTTTGGTGTCATGATGTGTTACCCTTAAAATGGCATTTTTACTAGAGATAAAATTTTCATATTGCTCAACCAAAAATTGTTGTTCTTCTAAAAATTGGATGGCTTCCTTAGAGGATTCTATTCTTTCTTTATTTCCATATTCTATGGCAGATACAAATTGTTGATACCGTAAACTTAAATTATGAAAGTCTGGTAAAGTAATCTGAACCGCTTTGATTGGAAGATTAGAAAGTTTTGATGTAAATGTTCCAAATGCTTTAGCCGCTTCCTTAGCTTGTTCAGCCTTACTTAAAACATCATAGGAAACTCCATTGAGATGTTCAAATGCTCTGTAGTATTTACCTTCCCAGAAATACAATGTGGTTCCTTCTTTATTGGGAACCAAATGTGTAAATAAATAATCGGGATGATGCATGCTCAAATAATCACTCATTAATTTGATATTATGATCTATTGCTTCTGGTGATTTAAATATTTGATGATTGACGGTTTGGAGAATGTACTGCTTTCCTTTTGATGTTTTAATGATATAAGTTGCATTGATCAAACCTTGATTCAATTGCTCATAATAAATTACATCCCAACCATAGATATCAAAAATTGCTTGCATATAGTGCTACTAAAGTACAAAAATTATAAGCAAATTGCTTATCTTCAAAATCTAATAGTATTTCAATGAAACCAATCAATAGAAGAGGATTTATACATTTAAGTAGTTTTGGATTAACCAGTTTTACCCTTCCTGGATTTATTAATAAATCAGTTTTAATCAATAAGAAACCAATTGTAGTTTCTACATGGGATGCAGGTTTAAATGCCAATCTTGCTGCATGGAAAGTTCTATCTACTGGAGGCACCGCTTTAGACGCAGTAGAGCAAGGGGTGATGGTGACAGAAAATGAAATCAATTGTTGTGTTGGTTTAGGGGCAAATCCAGATAGAGATGGACATGTAACTTTAGATGCTTCTATTATGGATCATCAATTTAATTGTGGGAGTGTGGCATTTTTGGAAAGAATCAAACATCCTATTTCAGTAGCTAGAAGAGTAATGGAAAAAACACCTCATGTGATGTTGGTGGGTTCTGGTGCGCAACAATTTGCTATAAGCGAAGGATTTAGTTTAGAAAAAGATGAATTATCCAAAGATGCAAAAAATGCATATGAAAATTGGTTAAAAAAGTCTACTTATAAACCAATTTATAATGTAGAACGTCAATCAGAAATCCCCAAAAATGATGCGGCTTATAATGCACCGCACAAATTAAGTAATGGCGAATGGAATCATGATACCATTGGAATGATTGCTTTAGATGCCCAAGGAAATCTAAGTGGATCTTGTACAACAAGTGGAGCAGGATTTAAGATGCGCGGTAGATTGGGTGACTCTCCCATTATTGGAGCAGGTTTATATGTAGACAATGAAGTGGGTGCTGTCGTAGCCACTGGTCAAGGGGAAGATGTTATTAGAGTTGCTGGATCAAGTGCTGTTGTTGAATTTATGAGACAAGGTAAATCTCCTAAGGAAGCATGTAAATTAGTGATCGAAAGAATTAGAAGAATAAAAAAAGAAAAAGCAAAAGATATTCAAGTTTGTTTTATTGCTATCAATAATAAAGGAGAATATGGTGCGTATGCATTACATAATGGATTTAATTATGCTGTTCATTCAGAAAAAGGCAATGAATTATTAGAATCTGAATTTTTAGATTAAACATATGATGAAGACCATTTTAGAAATTGCTGTTTTTAATATAGAATCTGCTTTATCTGCTATTGCTGCTGGTGCAGATAGAATTGAATTTTGTGAAAATCCAATGGAAGGCGGCACTACTCCTTCTTATGGTAGTTTAAAAACTTTAATACATAAAACCAAAACTCCTGTTTTCCCAATCATTCGACCAAGAGGTGGAGATTTTTTATACTCTGATGACGAATTTGATTCAATGAAATCAGATTTATTATTAGTAAAAGATTTGGGATATCCTGGTGCTGTAATTGGATTGTTAAAAAAAGATGGGCATATAGATATCGATAGAACAGCTGCATTAGTTTCCATTGCAGGCAATATGGAAATTACTTTTCATAGAGCTTTTGATAGATGTATTGATCCATTAAAAGGTCTAGAAGATATTATCCAAACTGGTTGTAAAAGAATTCTTACAAGTGGTCAGGTTCCCCATGTTTCCAATGCCCTACCCTTGATTACTCAATTAGTTAATAATGCAAAAGGTCGAATAACCATTATGCCTGGAAGTGGAGTAAGAGCCAACAATATTGCAGACATTATTTCTTCAACTGGTGTTATGGAAATTCATAGTTCAGCAAGAAAGAACTATCCTTCAAAGATGTTATTCAGTCCAGCTAGTATGCAAGAACAAATGATGTTTACAGGAATTGATGAAGCAGAAATAATGGCTATGAAAAAAGCTATTACTACTTTGTAATAAAACTAAGCGTTTTAATAAAGTAATCTAACTCTAATTGTTTCTTTAACTTCTTTTAATAATGATAAAGCAGTTTTAGATAATTTAGAATCTACATCTAATACTACATATCCAATTTCTTCATTGGTTTTCAAGTATTGACCAACAATATTAATTTTATTCTTAGACATCACTGTATTAATTGCACTTAATACACCTGGTACGTTATTATGAATATGTAAAATTCTATGTGCACCATCTACTGGTGGTAAGCTAATGGTTGGGATAGACAATGATCCATTGGAAACTCCTCTTTCTAAATATTGATATAGTTTAATACTTACATCTTCCCCTATATTTTCTTGAGCTTCTTCAGTAGATCCTCCAATATGTGGGGTTAATAAAACATTCGATAATCCTTGTAATGGAGTTTCAAAAGGGTCTCCATTTTTTTCTGGTTCCCAAGGATATACATCAATAGCAGCACCACTGAGATGTTTTGCTTTTAAAGCTGATGCTAAAGCGTCTAAGTCAACCACTTCTCCTCTCGCATAGTTGATCAAAATAGATCCTTGTTTGAATTGCTTTAAAACATCCTTACTTATTAAATTTTTAGTGGATGCTGTTTCAGGAACGTGTAAAGAGATGATATCTGATGTACTTACCAATTCTTTGATTGATTTTACAGCATGTGCATTGCCTAATGGTAATTTTGTTTCTATATCATAGAACTTCACTTTCATACCCATGGCTTCCGCCATGATACTAGTTTGTGTTCCAATATTACCATAGCCAATTAAACCAAGTGTTTTGCCTCTTAATTCAAAACTACCTTTAGCATCTTTATTCCAAATACCCTTATGTGCTGCAGCATTTTTATCAATTATTTTTCTAATTAACATGATACTAGATCCAATTACCAATTCTGCAACAGATCTTGTATTACTATAGGGGGCATTAAAAACGGCTATTCCTTTTTGTTTACAAGCCTTCAAATCTACCTGATTGGTGCCTATACAAAAACAACCAATCGCTTGTAATTTCTTTGCACTATCCAAAACTTTCTTTGAAATAAAGGTTTTAGATCTAATCCCTAAAATATGAACATCTTTGATAACTTTAATAAGTTCCTCCTCACTTAATGCACCTGTTACTTTTCTCACATCGGTATATCCTTGAATTTTAAAATATTGCACAGCCGCTTCGCTAATATTTTCAAGAAATAATACTTTGATTTTGTCTTTGGGGTAACTGGTTTTTAAAGAAGTGCTCATACAACAAAGTTAAAAAAAATTAACAGCTTCTATCTTCATTCACAATAAATTATGGTATTTGAGCGTTATTTTTGTACTACCCTAATAACTAACAGATGATCGTGAGAATTTCATTATTAAGTACATTATTCATTCTAATCTGCGCATGTGGCACATCTCAAGGACCCAAATACACAGATGGACTTTATACACCTAGTTTTACTTACAATAAATTATCTGATACTGATAGAACTAAATTAGGAGCAGAAATTAAAGCCAAATATGAAAAACTATTGGGGAATAGAGGATTTAGTGGTCAAATTTTAGTTGCAAAAAATGGAGAAATTCTTTTTGAAGATTATAAAGGGTATGCAAATATTAACCAAAAGACCCCCATCCTTCCTGAAACTCCAATACATTTAGCATCTGTTTCCAAGACCTTTACAGGTATGTTGGCTTTAAAATTATGGGAACAAGATCAATTAGATTTAAAAGCAACAGTTAATCAATATCTACCCAATTTCCCTTACGCTGATGTTACTGTTGAACAATTATTATCACATAGAAGTGGTTTACCAGATTATACCTATTTCATGGAATCTAGGAAATATGTTTCTGTTAAAGTAAAAAACAAAAGAGGAAGATGGGTAAAAAAATTGAAGCTTATTCAAAATGAAAAGCCATTTAGAGCAGGAAACTATACCAATCAGGACGTGTTGGATTATATGATTCAAAAAAAACCGGCTCCAGCGGCTATGCCTGATAGAGTCTTCAGGTACTGTAACACCAATTATGTTTTATTAGCATTGATTATTGAAAAGCAATCTGGAAAAGACTTTCCAACTTTCATGGATGAAATGATATTCAAGCCGCTAAAAATGAACCATTCTTATGTTTTCAATGAAAAAACCATTGATAAATACACTCCTTCTTATAACGCTAGAATGCAACCTTACAGAATAGAAAAATATGATTGTATATATGGTGATAAGAATGTTTACAGCACCGTTAGAGATCTAAACTTATGGGAGCAGGCTTTGACTCAAGGTTTATTCTTAAGACCTGAAACCATGGAAATGGCCTATCAACCGCAAAGTCCAACCAATAAATATTATCACAATTATGGTTTTGGGTGGAGAATTTTGGTAAAGCCTAATGAAGAAAAATTGATATACCATAATGGCTGGTGGCATGGTAATAATACCGTTTTTAATAGAATCATTGGAGAAACTGCCACTATTATCATCTTAGGGAATAAATTCAATAAAACCATCTATAAGGGAAAAGAATTGGCATCTGTATTCACTGGGAAGCTGGATACTAGTGCTTTAGTAGAGTAAAAATGCCCTTTTTTGCCATTTTTTGGCCATTTCACCCTATTTTTGCAGACCTTAATCGAATCAAGAAAACAAAGAATAAGAATTGCTTATGAACAATCTTCTATTTTATGCCGTTCCGGCAATGGGTATTGTAGGTTTACTATATACTCTATTGAAATTCAACTGGGTATCTAAACAAGATGCCGGTAATGCTCGTATGAAAGAAATCAGTGATTACATCGCTGAAGGCGCTATGGCTTTTTTGAAAGCTGAGTGGAAAATCTTGGGTTATTTCGTAGTTATAGTTGCTCTTTTACTAGGCTTTATGGCTTCAAAAAATGAAGACAGCCATTGGACTATCGCAGTAGCGTTTGTAATTGGTGCTATATTTAGTGCAACTGCAGGTTATATCGGAATGAAAATTGCTACCAAAGCAAATGTTAGAACTGCTGAAGCTGCTAAAACAAGTTTAGCACGTGCTTTAAAAGTGTCTTTCACAGGTGGATCAGTAATGGGCTTAGGCGTATCTGGTTTAGCTGTATTAGGTTTAGGTGGTTTATATATTATTTTAAAGGATTATTTCTACGTAAATGGTGATCCAAAAGAAATGCTTAGAACTATCGAAGTATTGACTGGATTCTCTTTAGGTGCTGAGTCTATTGCATTATTTGCGCGTGTAGGTGGTGGTATCTATACTAAAGCAGCGGATGTTGGTGCTGACTTAGTAGGTAAGGTAGAAGCTGGAATTCCAGAAGATGATCCTCGTAACCCTGCAACTATTGCGGATAACGTAGGTGATAACGTTGGTGATGTGGCAGGTATGGGTGCCGATTTATTCGGATCATATGTTGCAACTGTATTAGCAACAATGGTATTAGGTCAAGAAGTAACAGGTCCTAATGGTGCTAAATTAGTAGATGCTTTTGGCGGCTTATCTCCTATCTTATTACCAATGTTAATTGCTGGTGTAGGTATTTTATTATCCATTGTAGGAACATTCTTTGTAAGAATCAGCGAAACAGCTGGTTTAAATACAGCTACTGTTCAAAAAGCGTTGAATATGGGTAACTATGGTTCAATGATTTTAACAGCAGTTGCATGTTATTTCTTAGTAAACAATGTATTACCTGAAACAATGGTATTACGTGGATTAGAATTTACAAGAAATGGTGTTATTGGTGCTATTGCTGTAGGTTTAGTAGTGGGTACATTAATGAGTATTATTACTGAATATTATACTGCAATGGGTAAGCGTCCAGTATTAAGTATCATCAAACAATCTAGCACAGGACACGCAACAAATATTATTGGTGGTTTAGCGATTGGTATGGAATCTACATTCTATCCAATTTTAGTATTAGCTGCTGGTATTTATGGTTCTTATGCATGTGCTGGTTTATACGGCGTGGCTATTGCTGCTGCTGGTATGATGGCTACCACTGCAATGCAATTAGCCATTGATGCTTTTGGTCCAATTGCAGATAACGCTGGTGGTATTGCTGAAATGAGTGAATTACCAGCTGAAATTCGTGAAAAAACAGATATTTTGGATGCTGTAGGTAATACAACTGCTGCGAGTGGTAAAGGTTTTGCCATTGCTTCTGCTGCGTTAACTTCATTAGCATTGTTCGCTGCATTCGTTGGTGTAGCGATGCCAAATAATCAACATATTGATATTTATAAAGCCGATGTACTAGCTGCATTATTTGTAGGTGGTATGATTCCATTCATTTTCTCTTCATTGGCTATTCGTGCTGTGGGTGAAGCTGCTATGGCTATGGTAGAAGAAGTACGTCGTCAGTTCCGCACTATTCCAGGAATTATGGAAGGTACTGGTAAGCCTGAATATGATAAATGTGTGGCTATCTCTACAGAAGCTTCTTTAAAGAAGATGATGTTACCAGGTGC
>JAFMEV010000006.1 GCA_017856545.1 Chitinophagaceae bacterium | reverse complement strand
TAATTAAACAGGGGCTTTTGTATCCTTCCATTTCCACAGATGCAAACAAGCATAGGTTTTATACGGTGTCCAATTTTCAGCTATTGTAAGCATCTTGGTATGTAATTCTTTTTTGGTCTCGTATTGAATCTTGTATAGTTTAATCATAGCTTGTTGAATACCTAAATCATCAACAGCAAATACGTCTTCATGCCCCAAACTAAACATCAATAACATTTCAACCGTCCACTTTCCTACCCCTTTAATTTGAGTCAGTAATTCAATCACTTCTTCAGGTGGCATTTTATACAATTGAGCATCTGTAATTTTATTTTCCAAAAAAAACTTAGCTACATTTTGAACATAGTTCACTTTATTATTACTCAATCCAATACTTTTCAATTGTATAGGATCTGTTGCTAAAACCTTTTCGCAGCTTGGCTCTTTGCCACCATATAGATCCAAGAATCTAGTGAAAATAATTTTAGCTACCTGCGTACTTAATTGTTGGCTAATAATACTCGCAATCAAACGAATAGCAGTACGTTTTCTTTTTTCAAGAACATAGCTATCCTCTTTTAATAAAGCAATAAGAGATGTATCTTTCTTTAAGTGTACTTTATAAGACATGACGCAATTTAGTTTCTTTTATGTAATTTAGGTATGTCAAAATAAAAGCACATGAAAAAAATAGTATTCATTCTGGGTATGCTTATTTCGGTTTCAAGTATGGCTCAATCAAATGATGAAAAAATCATTAGAAACATATTGGCCGATCAAATTAGCTTTTGGAATAAAGGAGATATTCCAGGATTTATGCAAGGATACTGGAATAGTGACAGCCTTGTATTTGTTGGAAAAAACGGACCCACTTATGGCTACAATAATACATTGCGTAATTATCAGAAAAACTACCCTAACAAGGACTATATGGGTATCTTAAATTTTGATATTTTAAGCGTTCAGCCTATGGAGAAAGACCACTTTTTTGTGATTGGAAAATTCATGTTACAAAGAAAAGTTGGTGATGCTAGTGGGCACTTTACGCTTATTCTTAGAAGAATCAATGGTGTTTGGAAAATAGTATCAGATCACAGTAGTTAGTGAGTGACTATTAATCCAAGCTTTGTTTATTGGTAGCTGCAGCTTTGAGAATTCTATCAAATTGTGCAGGAGTTAGATCGTTATAAAAATAATAGACAGGATCTACTTTTGTACCTCTTTTAATGACTTCGTAGTGACAATGCGGACCAGTACTCTTTCCTGTACTTCCGATATACCCAATCACTTCTCCTCTTTTCACCCTTTGTCCAACTCTTGCTTTAACTCTTACCATATGTCCATATAAGGTTTGGTAGCCATAACCATGGTTGATCACCACTTTGTTACCATATCCATCTGTGTTAAATCCAGCCGCTTGTACCACTCCATCTGCAGTAGCATAAATAGGTGTTCCAGAAGGAGCAGCAAAATCTAAACCAGCATGTAATCTATAATCCTTATACAAGGGATCTACTCTATATCCAAAACCAGAAGCAACTCTATTTAAGTTATTATTACGAATGGGTTGAATGGCAGGAATGGCCTTTAATAATTTTTCTTTATTCTTCACCATATCCGTAATCTCTGTGAAAGATTTTGTTTGATAAGCCATCCTTAAACTTAAATTATTCAATTGTCCCACCATACTTTCTAATAAATCTTCATTACTCAAGTTTTGTATTAATTGAACTTCCTTTTTAGCCTCCATCGCTTTTACACGTGCGCTATCCGGAATAGGATCTGCCTCAAAAATAGAACGATATACATCATTGTCTCTATTCTCTAATTCATTCATTTGCAGTTCTAATTGCTTCACTCTTTCTTGCAAAACGCTATAACTTTCTTTATAATCCTGATTTTGTTGACGTAACAACTTTTCTTTAGGGGAATCAATATACTGGAACATCACCATTACAATAATAACACCTGTTACTATGGAGGCGCCAATAAATCCAAAGCTTTGTAATAAGCGGACACGTAAAGGGACTTCCACTTTTTCAAATCGAAGTGTATGGGTATTAAAGAAATATTTGATTTTCTTCATCTCAATTACGTGATTAATTTGTCCAAATTGTTTAAAAAAGGGCCTATTTCCTTACCTTTGAAGCTCTTAAAAAACTCTACAAATATAGCTTTTTAAGAATGAATTAGCTTAAATTTCCAATACATGATGACCAGTTCAGACATAAGACAAAAGTTTTTAGATTTTTTTGCATCCAAAGGACATGCGATAGTACCCTCCGCGCCTATTGTAATTAAGAATGACCCAACGCTATTGTTTACCAATGCTGGCATGAATCAATTTAAAGATTATTTTTTAGGCAATCAAAAGCCTAGTCATCCAAGAATTGCAGATACTCAAAAATGTTTAAGAGTAAGTGGAAAGCACAACGACTTAGAAGAAGTTGGTGTGGATACCTATCATCATACCATGTTTGAAATGTTAGGCAACTGGAGTTTTGGAAATTATTTTAAACCTGAAGCAATTGAATGGTCTTGGGAATTATTAACTAAAGTATACAAATTAGATCCAGCAAGATTATATGTATCTGTATTTGAAGGAGATCCAGCAGAAAATTTACCTGCTTCTACTGTTGCTTTAGAAGAGTGGAGAAAATGGGTGACAGAAGACAAAATTATTTATGGATCTAAAAAAGATAATTTCTGGGAAATGGGAGATACTGGCCCTTGTGGTCCATGTAGTGAAATTCACGTGGACATGAGATCCGAAGATGAAATTGCACAAGTTCCAGGTAGAGATTTGGTGAATAAAGATCATCCACAAGTAATTGAAATTTGGAACAATGTATTCATTCAATACAATAGAAAAAAAGATGGCAGCTTAGAACCATTACCTGCAAAGCATGTAGATACAGGAATGGGTTTTGAAAGATTGGTTCGTGTTATTCAAGGAAAGAAAAGTAATTACGACACTGATGTATTCACAGGCACTATCGATATAGTTTCAAATATTACTGGAAAGCAATACGATTACAGTGATAGCAAAGAGGCAGTTGCCTTTAGAGTAATAGCCGATCATATTCGTGCTATTGCATTTACTATCGCAGATGGACAATTGCCATCCAATACAGGTGCTGGTTATGTAATTAGAAGAATTTTAAGAAGAGCTGTAAGATACTATTACTCTTATTTGGATTATAAGCAACCTTTATTGCATCAGTTAATGCCTGCATTGGCAAAACAATTTGAACATGTGTTCCCTGAATTACATAGTCAACTTGATTTTGTTAGCAAAGTTGTTAAAGAAGAAGAGGAAGGATTTTTAAGAACCTTAGAGAAAGGCTTAAAAAGAATGGATGATATCATTGCTTCTCATCAAAAAGGTGCAACCATTGAAGGTAAATTAGTATTTGAATTATTTGATACTTATGGTTTCCCAGTAGACCTTACAAGATTGATTGCAACTGAAAACTATTTAGAAGTAGACGAAGCTGGTTTCGATATAGAAATGAAGCAACAAAAAGACAGAAGTCGTGCAGCAACTGCTGTTGATACAGGTGATTGGATCATGGTGGGAGAAGACACCCCTACTCAGTTTATTGGTTACCATCAAACTTCTTCTGAAACTGTGATCATAAAATATAGAAATGTAAAAGCAAAAGGGAAAGAAGCTTATCAATGGGTATTAGCTTCTACCCCATTTTATGCTGAAAGCGGCGGACAGGTGGGGGATAAAGGAAGTTTTACTTTTGAAGATGGATCTATTATTGAAGTAACAGATACAAAAAAAGAGAATAATTTATTTATTCATTTTACAGATAGTTTACCAAAAACTATTGGCACTAAAATTACTGCAACAGTAAATGCTCACTTAAGAGCAAATACTACCAAGCATCATTCTGCTACACACTTATTACATGCAGCATTAAGAAATGTTTTAGGAAAACATGTTGCACAAAAAGGATCTCTGGTAAACGAATTACAATTACGTTTTGACTTCTCTCACTTTGCAAAAATGACAGATGCAGAAATGAGTTCTGTAGAAAAAATAGTGAACGACAAGATTAAAGAAAATGTTCCTGTAGTAATTAATGAAATGAGCAAGGATGAAGCGATTGCATTAGGTGCAATGGCATTGTTTGGAGAAAAATATGGAGACAAAGTTAGAGTAGTAGTGATGGATCCTGCCTATTCAATTGAATTATGTGGTGGTACGCATGTGGGACATACAGGAGAAATTGGTCACTTTATTTTAAAAGCAGAATCATCTGTAGCAGCGGGTGTAAGAAGAGTGGAAGCAGTTGTGGGTGATGCAGCTGCATTGCATATAACAGAAGTAAAAGAAAAATTACACAAACAGATAGTGCAATTGACGGAAGCATGTGCTGGTATTGCTGCTAAAATGAATTCCTCATTCACTGCTCCAGAATGGAATGAGCAATCTAGTATCGATGTATTAAATGATACCATTCAATCATTACAGAGCAGTCAAAAAGATTTAGCAAAGAAATTAGAAAGCCAAGAAGCTTTATTAGTGAATGAATTATTTGAACAATATAAATCTGCTTTCACTACCATTAATGACATTGAATTCTTAGGAGTACAATTACAATTAAGTAATGCGGATCATTTGAAAAAATTAGCATTACAATTAAATAGCTTACATACCACTGCTGTGGTGATATTAACTGCTGAAGCCAATGGAAAAGCGAATGTAGCTTTATCTATAAGCGAGTCTTTAGTAAATAGTAAAAACTGGCAAGCTCCTGCCATTATTAAAGAAAAAATTGCTCCATTAATCAAAGGTGGTGGTGGTGGTCAAAAGACCTTAGCAACTGCTGGCGGACAGGATGCAAGCCAATTAGATAAGGTGATTGAAGTGGTAAAATCACTATTATAATAAGATCAAAATAGCATTAAAAGCTTCATAATCAAACCCTTAGCACCGAAAACGGCTAAGGGTTTATTTTTTATAAAAATTTAACATTTGCGAATTGTTTCGTAGATTAAATTTTTCCTTATTTTTGATCTACAAAATATTTCGTATTTAAAATAAACTTTATGAAAAAGATTTTTTTAGGGATGGTTTTCTTTACTACAACTGCCCTTGCAACACAAGCACAAGAAGTAGTGGTGATAAAGAAAAGTAGTAAGGACTCTGCAAATAAACCATTGGTTGTGATTGATGGAGTAATTACCCCAAATAAAGACATGAATGAATTGTCTCCAAACGATATTCAATCAATGAATGTTTTAAAAGGTGCGTCAGCAAAAGTTATATATGGAGAAAAAGGAGAAAATGGCGTAATTGAAATTACCACTAAATCATCTTCTAAACCAACCAATAAAATGGGTAAAACAATAGTGGGTTTTGAAATAGATACGACCAATTTGTCTATAACAGTGGATGGTGATCAAGTAATGTTGAACGGCGAAAAAGTAGATCCAAGAGATCCAAGATTGAAGAAAATAAAAAGAATTAATGTATTGGGTGGACAGAATTCAAGCCCTTTAATGGGAGTGATGTTGGATCCACTAGCTCCTGAAGCTCCTCCAGCTCCAATGAATAAAGCCTTTCTTGGTGTATCTACTGAAACTTCTTCAGAGGGTGCCTTGGTAGTGGAAGTAAGCCCAGAGAGCCCCGCTGCAAAGGCTGGATTAGCAGAAGATGATATTATTACTCAAGTAAATAAAGACCCTATTAAAAAACAATCTGATTTATATGCTGCTATTGGTAAATACAAAGAAGGTGATAAAGTAACCATTGAGTATTTAAGAGATGGCAAAAAAAATAAAAAAGAAATTGTTTTAGCAAAAAATAAAATGGAAGCAATAACTGAAGCTTATGAATTTGTACCAGACAATTTCAATCAAAACTTCAATAAAGATTTTAATAAAAATTTTAGAAAAGGATTTGCCCTTCCAAACTTGCCAAACTTAGAAGAGATTTATGTGAATACCAAGAAGCCAAAATTAGGTATCTCTATTGAAGATTTAGAAGAAGGGAATGGAGTGAAAATCACTGCTGTAAATGAAGCATCTCCAGCTTCTAAAGCTGGTTTAAAAATTGGCGATATCATTACCAGTATTGATAAACACGAAGTGAAGGAAGTGAATGATATTAAGTGGCAATATTTTGATGCAGGACAAACTTTAAAGTTGAGCATCATGCGAAATAAAGAAGTAAAAACAATTGAAGTAAAAATCCCTAAAAAGATCAATTCTGCAGATTTATAGTTAAAATGGTTCTGATATACTTAGCCTCTCCATGTATTTGGAGGGGCTTTTTTATGCCATAGGCTTTTAAATTAGTACTTTTGTACTATGGTAGAGGCAAACAAATATGAAGCTGTAATTGGACTAGAGATACATGCTCAATTGGCTACTAATAGCAAATTATTTTGCGGAGATGCGACTCGTTTTGGAGCAGCGCCAAATACACATATCAGCCCGATTACAATGGGTCATCCAGGCACCCTTCCAAAGACCAATAAAAAAGCAGTAGAGTATGCCATAAAGATGGGTATTGCTTGTGAATCTACCATTGAAGAAAATAATTATTTTGCTAGAAAAAATTATTTCTACCCAGACTTACCAAAAGGTTATCAAATATCACAACATACAACACCAATATGTGTGGGTGGAAAAGTAGCCATACAATTAAATGGTCAAAGTTCTTATGTACAATTAAATCGAATTCATTTAGAAGAAGATGCTGGTAAAAGTATTCATGACATCTCTCCTACAGATACCTGTATAGATTTAAATAGAGCAGGAACAGCTTTGATAGAAATAGTTACAGAACCATGCATACATTCTGCAGAAGAAGCTTTCCAATATGTAACTGAAGTGAGAAAACTGGTAAGATGGTTGGGTATTTGTGATGGTAATATGGAAGAAGGAAGTTTAAGATGCGATGCCAATATTTCTATAAGGCCAATGGGGACAAATACTTTGGGTACCAAAGTTGAGGTAAAGAATTTAAATTCTATTAGAAATATTAAAAAAGCTATAGAGTTTGAAATTGAAAGATTAACTGCATTAGTAGAAGCAGGTGAAACCATAATTCAACAAACCAGAAGTTTTGATGCCAATAACGATACAACATTTGCTATCAGAGATAAAGAAGATGCTAATGATTATCGATATTTCCCAGATCCTGACCTTGCACCCTTTCAGCTAACAGAAGGATATATCAATACCATTAAAGCAAGTATTCCAGCTTTGCCAAACCAATTAAAAAAGGAATGGAAAAATACGCTAGGTTTATCAGATTACGATATTGAACAAATTACTGAAAATAAAGAGGAAGCAGCGTTTTTTTCGAATTGGATACAAACTACTTCACATTACAAGTCTGTAGTGAATTGGATTTTGGGGCCAATCAGAGAATACCTAAATGAAACAGGACTGACCTATACACAATTGAATACATCATTTATTCAATTAAATGAAATACTCAACTTGGTTGAATCTAATCAATTAAGTTTTGCTAATGCAACAGGAAAGGTTTTTAAAGGAATAGTCGGTACGAATAAGTCAGCATTACAATTTGCACAAGAGCAGCAGCTTATACAGAATAATTCCACTGATGCTATTAATCAATGGGTAGAACAGGTTTTAAATGCCCACCCAGAAAAAGTAGCAGCATATAAGAATGGGAAAAAAGGATTAATGGGTGTATTTATTGGAGAAGTTAAAAAAATAAGTAAAGGACAAGCAGATCCGAAAAAAACAACTCAAATTTTAGAAGAAAAATTAGTATAATTAAACTATGAAAAATATATTACTTCAACTCAGCTTCTTGATCACTTTATTTTTATTAAATAGTTGTGGTCAAAAAAATCAAGAAATAAGATACAATGTTGCTGGTACGATTAAAAGTGCAACTGGTGAAAAACTGCTTTTACAAGAAATCCCCTACGGTGGTAAGCCTATCATCACACTTGATTCAACAAGCTTGAAAGAAGATGGTAAATACAGTTTTGACTTCATTGCAAAAGAAGAAGGTATTTATAGAATAGCAACAGAAAAAGACTTAGAAATTCTATTTATAAACGATGTGGAGAATATTCAAATAAATGCAGATGCGAATGATTATAATAGTTATCAAATAAAGGGATCAAAAACAAGCGAAGGTTTATTAAAATTCTTAAAAGAATATAGACAAAAAGACTCTTCTATTTTTGCCACCTTATATAACTTAGACGCATTACAAAATCAAAAAGGAAAAGATAGCACGATCTTCTGGCTACAAAAACAAAAGACAGATAAAATCAGTCAGTTAAATCAGTTTATTGAAAAAACGGTAACAACAGAAACGAATCCAGCTTTTTTATATTATGCATTAGGATTAAGTATAAGATCTATGGAAGCTAATCAAGTATTGGCTATGGCTAAATTGGCTGCAGAAAAAACAAAAGCAAACATATTAATTGATTTTGTTACCACTTTAAGTTCTCAGGTTCAAGCTAATACTAATGCTAGTCCCATTGAAGTGGGTCAAATGGCACCAGAAATTGCTTTACAAGATATGGATGGAAAAATTATTACTTTAAGTAGCTTAAAAGGCAAGTTTGTATTAGTAGATTTTTGGGCTAGTTGGTGCGGCCCTTGTAGAGGTGAAAATCCCAATGTGGTAGCCAACTTTGAAAAGTATAAAAACAAAAATTTTACTGTTTTAGGTGTTTCATTAGATGATGACAAAGCTAATTGGATAGAAGCGATAAAATCAGATAAATTAAACTGGCAACATATCAGTGATTTAAAAAAATGGGAAAGTATTGTGGTAGGCGCCTACCAAATTGAAGGAATTCCTTTTAATGTTTTATTAGATCCAACTGGAAAAATTATTGCAAAAGATTTAAGAGGCCCAGCGTTGGGAAATACATTAGAAACCCTATTAAAATAAATAGTGTAACACTTTAAAAAAACCGTCTTAACTAGACGGTTTTTTTATTCTCTTTGATGAATGTCTTTATCAAGGCTGGCAATAGCACCAAATTAGTTAATGTGCTAACAATAAGTGTTAATGAAGTAAGCCATCCTAATGCCTTAGTCCCTCCGAAATCACTGAAACAGAAAATAATAAACCCAGCCACCAATACCAAGGAAGTATATATAATACTAATACCCGTATGTCTAATGGTTTGTATAAGTGTCTTACTCACTTGATAATTTAAATGTGGTAGTTCTTGTTTATAATTTACCAAAAATCGAATGGTTACATCAATGGCAATACCCAAAGCGACACTAAATACCAATACAGTAGATGGTTTTAACGCAACACCAGTCCAACCCATAATGCCAGCAGTGATAAACAAAGGAATGATATTTGGGATCAAAGAACACACTAGTATAGGAAAAGATCTAAATAAGAAAATCATGCAAACAGCAATTAATAAAAAGGCCCAAAAAATAGATTCGCCTAAACCTTTGATAATAAAATTACTTCCTTCTAAGAAGGTCACACTACTCCCTGTAATTTGAACATGATATTTAGTAGTATCAAATAAGGCAGTAGTGACGCTATCAATCTTGGCAAGGAATAAAGGCAATTTAGCACTGCCAATATCTTTCATATTTACAGATATTCTGGTAGCTTTTTTATCCTTGTCAATAAACTTATTTAATAAGGTTTCTGGACCTTTTGCAGTAACTGATTTTGGCTTTGTTGAATCTATAGGTTTAGGTGCAATATAGGGTGCAATAAAAGCCATCTCCGTTCCAGTAGGTATTGCATAAGCTAAACTATCTCCATCATAGAATGCTTGTTTAGCAAACTTAATACCATCCAATAATCCCAAAGATTTTCCCAATTCTGGTTGCTCTTGTAAGAAATAGTCTAATTCATCTATTTTTTCCAAAGGCTTCAAGCTCTTTGTTAAACCATTTTTCTTTTTGCTATCAATTACGATCTCTAAGGGCATAACGCCACCCGCATTTTGTTCAAACCATTTAAGATCAGTATACAATTTATCTTTTTTAGGCAAGTCGTCTACAATAAAAGCTTCTTTCTTAATTTGAACCAATCCAAAAGAAGAAACAATTACTAATACTATGGTAATCCCAAAAACCCATTTTGTATGATCAAAAGTCCAGCGCTCAATTTTTACTAAAAGTTTTTCTAAAATTTTATTGTCTAAATACCTAACATGTTTTGCCTTGGGTACTTCTAAATAGGACAAAACAGGTGGTATGAAAAATAAACTAATGAAAAACAAAGCCATAATATTCACTCCAGACACCCATCCAAACTCTTTCAATAAAGGGCTCTTGGTTAATGCAAATACAAAAAATCCTATGGCTGCAGTTATATTACAAAACAAGGTCACAATACCCATTTTACCCACCATTTGAATGAGTGCTTGTTCTTTGTCTCCTGTTTCTTTATAAGAAGTATGGTATTTATTTAAAAAATAAATACAATTGGGAATACCAATTACCACAATCAATGGTGGTATTAAAGCCGTTAACAAGGTAATTTTTTGACCCAATAATACCATGGTTCCAAGACTCCAAATCACACCCATGGCCACCACTGCTAAACTCATTAACATAGCCGGTATAGATCTGAAAAACAATAATAATGTAATGGCTGATAGCACTAATGACCCAATTAAAAACCATAACATCTCTTTTTTAATTCTATCCGCCATGATGGTTCTGATATAAGGAAGCCCACTTACATGTACATCTAATTGAGTAGATTTTTTGAACGTAGTTAATTTAGTTTCTAGTGCGTTAATGATTCTTGATCTAGCTCCACTGTTGATGGAGTCAGGAATAAAACTAATCGCCATGATATAAGAACTACTATCTGGATTATACAATAAATGCTTATAAAACGGCAGGGATTCAAAAACTGATTTATCTGATAATAAAGCACTATCATTATTATAAGGCGCATGAAAAATAGTATTTCCTTTAAAGCTATAATTTATTGTGTCCTTTACAATAGCATAAGCACTTGGAACACCTAAAACTTCTGTAACACCTGGTATAGTTTTTATAGATTTTTGTAAATCATATAAAGCATTGAAATGACGAACAGTATATAAATCCTTTGTTTGAAAGCCTACCACCATTGTTGTGCCATCCACTCCAAATTGGTGTACAAATTTTTTATAAATAGCAAATGTAGGATTGTCTTCTGGTATAGCTTTAGTAAACTCGTAGCTTAATTTTACTTGAACAGCAAAATAACCCATAAAAATGGTCATAGCAGTAAGTAGTATTAAACTAGTTCGCCTGTATTGTAAAATTTTCTGTCCTAAACGATACCACATATAAAATAGATTAAATTAGATCACCCAAAAATAAGCCATTAATTGTGTAAGTACACCTATGGATAAGCCAGCAATTAATTCTTGTTTGGTGTGATCACTAACAAGCATTCTTGAACTTGTAACAACAGCAGTGATTATAATTGCCAATAAAACCCAAACAGCATTGTTCATAGAATAATGCATACCCACAATAATTACTGCGGTCAATAAACCCCCTACTCCCATCGTATGCAAACTTACTTTAATAAAATTATTAGCGATTAAGCCAATAGCAGTTGCAATAAAAATTCCGAAATAGAAGAACTTTAATGCAATGGGTTGATCTGTAAAGTTTCTACTCAAATAATACATCCACCAATAAAAGAACATAGTAATTACATAAGGAATAATGCGTTCTTTTTGTGTTCTTAAAAAAATACTCTCACTCAATTTCAAACGCCACATCAAGAAAACAGCAAAAGCAGGAAAAAAAGCAGTCAACCAAAAAACACTAAATAAACGTAAAGTTAATTGCCATTCTGTAATCCCTACAAATTCGTATGGAAGTACCCGAATCAGGTATAACATAAAAAAAGTAGGAATAAATAAAGGATGTAGAATATAAGAAATGAATTGTCCAATATATTTTAAAAAAGCTGGGGTATTATTTTGCATGGATATTGGTGTAGGGATTAAAGTTCTTTTCTTAATCTGGCAACAGGAATATTTAACAACTCTCTATATTTTGCAACAGTTCTTCTAGCAATATTATACCCTTTTTCTTGAAGCAAAGAAGTTAGTTCGTCGTCACTTAAAGGCTTTTGCTTATCTTCCGATTCAATGAATTCAAGTAAAATAGCTTTTACTTCTTTGGTGCTTACTTCTTCTCCACTATCTGTTGTCAAAGATTCACTAAAGAAATACTTTAGTAAATATGTACCGAACTCTGTTTGCACATATTTACTATTTGCTACCCTGCTCACCGTTGAAACATCCAATTTGGTTTTGGAAGCAATGTCTTTAAGAATCATTGGCTTTAGCTGAGTAGTGTCGCCACTTAAAAAAAATGCTTCTTGGTGTTCAATAATCGCATTCATAGTTAACAAAAGGGTTTGTTGTCTTTGTAAGATCATTTCAATAAACCATTTTGCTGAATCTATTTTTTGTTTGATAAAGAACACGGCTTCCTTTTGAGCTTTATCTTGCTTCTTGCTACCCTCATATTCTTTCAGCATCATTTTATAATCATCACTTATAATTAATGGGGGTGCGTTTCTGCTATTCAAAGAAAGCTCGAGCTTATTATTATTGATTAACACTGTAAAATCAGGGATAATATACATTTCCGCCTCATTACTTCCTGCTGTATCTGCGCCTGGCTTTGGATTTAAAGCAATAATTTGATGTAGCACTTCTTTCATAGTAGCATCATCTAAATGAAGGCTTTTTTGAATCTTATCGTAATGCTTTCTGGTAAATTCGTCAAAATACTTTTCAAGAATAGTGATCGCCATTTTTAACACATCCACCTTTTCGTTATCTTCTAGTTTTCTTTTTAATTGAATCAACAAGCATTCTTGTAAGTTTCTAGCCGCAATACCAGCGGGTTCAAATTTTTGTATGAGTAATAATACTTCCTCAATTTGTTTTTCTTCCACCCACATACTTTGTTTAAAAGCCAAGTCATCTGCAATAGATTGTAAAGCTCTTCTTAAATAGCCATCATCATCTAAGCTTCCAATAATTTGTTCTGCAATTTTATAGGGAGTCTCTTCTAAATCCAACATGCTTAACTGATCCATGAGTTGATCATTTAAACTAAGTTCTGCTTTGATAGGAATAACCTTATCGTTATCTAATTCTGGATAATAATCATCCTTGGTTTTGTAATCTGCAATCTCTCCATCATCGTCATAAGTATACTCACTTATTTCTTCATTGCTCATTTCATATTCATCTACCGGAATGGCTTCTTCTTCTTGCAAATCATTGATCAGGTCGTCATTTGTATCCTCTCCTATTTCATTATCTAATAATTCTGAATGTAGTTCTAAAGCTGGATTTTCTTCTAACTCTTCTTTAACCCTTTGTTCTATTTGAGCAGACGGTATTTGCAACAATTTCATCAATTGAATCTGCTGAGGCGACAATCTTTGTAATTGTCTTTGTTGCATGGACTGCCCTAGTGACATACGTTATATTATTATGAAAGTGCTTCTTTCAATACTTGTAAAAACTGAGCTCCTTTTGCATGTACTTGTTCCTCTGTCCAAGTAAGACTAATTGCAGTAGATACACATCTAGACATAATAGCGTCACTTACTTCAAATTTTGTATTACTTAATTTTTTCAAAGCAGTTTGTTGCGCTTCATTTAAAGCATATAAACTTTGTACATTCTTTAAATGATCCCACTTTTTAATATAATGCCAGTTATTTGCATACCAATAAAAATTACCAGCAAAAATGCCAGCAGATTTTAATGCTTCAATGGCTTTTTCCATTTTGTCTTGAGAAGGTAAGAACCAAGATAAGAAACTTGCACTATCTCCAGATGGATCAGGCACTACTCTAAAACTAATTCCAGGAACTTGTTCTAAGTATGATCTAAGAATATGATTGTTTCTTCTTTGAATCGTCAAAAAAGTATCTAGTTTTCTAATCTGCGCTAAACCAACCGCTGCATGCAATTCACTAATTCTAAAATTGTAACCTAAAAAAGGATGCAAGTCCGCACCTCTATCTACTCCTAAATGATCGTGCCCATGATCAGTGAATGCATCACATTTTGTATAAATATTTTGATCATTTGTCATTACCACACCCCCTTCACCGCAAGTGATCATTTTAACAAAGTCAAAAGAAAAAGTACCGGCATGTCCAATCGTACCCAAATGTTTTCCTTTATAAGTTCCTCCAATACTTTGGCAAGCATCTTCTAATAAAATCAATTGATGTTCATCACAAATAGCTTTTAAAGCATCCAAATCCGCCATGCTACCGCACATATGCACCGGCATGATACATTTTGTTTTTGGAGTAATGGCTGCTTTTACTGCGGCTGGGTTTAAAGTGAGTGTTTCATCAATATCCACTAAAACAGGAACAGCGCCCATACTTAAAACTGCTTCAAAACTAGCCACAAATGTGAATGCTGGCATAATCACTTCATCCCCGGCACCAATTCCCAAAGACGCCATTGCTGTAGTTAAAGCAGCAGTTCCGCTAGAGGTTAATTGAGCATATCCAGTACCAAATGTCTTACAAATGGCTGCTTCTAACTCTTTGGATTTCCAGATTCCTTTACGAGGACCATCAAATCCATAACGCATTAAAATACCTGTCTCCAAGACATCATTTACTTCTTTTCTTTCTTCGTCGCCAAAAAATTCAAAACCGGGCATATGCTTGATTTTTAATGATAAACAAAGGTAGTTTAAAAAATGAAAATTGAGGGTTTTTCAGTAATTTGCGCCAGTAAAAAAACGAAATAGAACTTTATGGAATACAATAACTTAATGGCAGTTTCTGGCCTACCTGGATTATTTGAAATGATTAGCAGCAAAAACGATGGTGCTATCGCTAAATCTTTAGAAACTGGCGCTACTCAGTTTGTGAGTTCTAGAGTACATCAATTCTCTCATTTAGAAAGTATTGAAGTATATACCACTCATGATAATGTATTCTTGGCAGAAGTGTTTATTGCGATGGGCAAATCAAAAGAAGCATTGCCTAGTGAAAAAGACCCAAAAGCTGTAACTGCTTATTTTAAAAAAGTGTTTCCATCAATGGATTTCGAACGCGTTTATCCAAGCGATATGAAAAAAATGGTAAAATGGTTTGGTCAATTAAAAACCAATAATATTGAGCCTGTTTTGCCAGCTGATGAGGAAGAAACAGAAGCTTAGGCTCCTATAAAAAATATGATAGAATTATAAAAAAGCTTATCCAAACAAGGTAAGCTTTTTTATTATCCTTAAATTGCAACAACAAAGATGGTCTTATGAAAAAAATATACTTATTCTTAATCATTCTTACAAGTATTCAATCTAGCCTATTCGCACAAACAAGTGCAGAAAAAAAATGGGTAAAACATCAATTCAAATCTTTAAGCTTAGAAGAGAAAATTGCTCAATTAATGGTACTAAGAGCACATAGTAATTGGGATGCTAAAAAAATTGATTCATTGGCAGGACTCATCAAACAATACAATATTGGAGGATTATGTTTTTTTCAAGGAGGTCCGGTTAGACAAGCTATTCAAACCAATAACTATCAAAGAATAGCTAAAACACCTTTACTCATTACAACAGATGCAGAATGGGGTATTGGCATGAGATTGGATAGTGTTGAAATGTTCCCAAAACAACTATCATTAGGTGCAATGCCTAATAATCAATTAGTATATAAAATGGGTGAAGCCATTGCAGCACAATGCAAAAGATTAGGTATACAAGTCAATTACGCACCCGATGTTGATATCAATAATAATCCAGCAAATCCTGTGATCAATGATAGAAGTTTTGGTCAAAATAAAAAAACAGTGATTGATTATGGTATTGCATACATGAAAGGAATGCAAGACAATGGTGTGATGGCTGCAGCAAAACATTTTCCAGGACATGGCGATGTGAATGTAGATTCTCACTTAGATATTCCAGTGGTCAATAAATCTAGAGAAGCCCTAGATAGCATGGAATTGGCACCCTTCAAGGCATTGATTGATGCAGGAATAGAATCTGTAATGGTTGCCCATCTTTCAGTACCAGCAATCGATAATGGAGAAAAAAGACCTACATCACTTTCATCAAAAGCTATCAATGGATTATTGAAAACAGAATTAGGTTTCAAAGGCATTACCGTGACTGATGCGTTAGATATGAAAGCCATTAGCAACTATTACCCAGAAGGAGAAGCGAATGTTCAAGCTATTTTAGCAGGTAATGACATGTTATGTTTACCAGGTGATATTGGACAATCTATTAAAAAAGTAAAAGAAGCTATTGCAGAAGGAAGATTAAGTGTAAAAGATATAGATGCAAGAGTTAAAAAAGTTTTATCCGCAAAATATAAATATGGATTAAGTCAAATAAAAGAAATTGACACAACAAATATCATTGCTGATTTGAATCAAGCTGTAGGTCCATTAAAAGCCGCTATGGCAAAGCAATCATTGACTTATGTGAATGCCAATCAAAGACCCATTGTCAAAAAAGGACAAAGAATTGCTTATGTAGTTTTAAATGCCACCAATGCGAATGCTATGAGCAATGCTTTAAGTGTGGGCTATGATGCTACCGTATTTTTTAGCAAAGGAACAGAAATGAATTATTTAGTTTCTATTGAAAAACAATTAATGGATTACGATCAAGTTATTATAGGCTTACATAGTTATAATCGCAAACCAGCTAATCATTTTGAAGTTCCTACTAATATTTTAGAATTTTTAAATAGACCTGGTCATGAAAGCTGGACACATATGGTGTTTGGTAATCCATATGTAGTAGCTGACTTTCCTAACATAAAGAATGTTTTGTTTGCTTATGAAGACAATATACACACACAAAATGCAGCTATCTTATGGTTAGAGGGAAAATTAGAAGCTGAAGGTGTTTTACCAGTTACTGTTACGCAACAAATGCCATATGGATTAGGCAAATCTACGCCAGCAAAGACCACCACCCATCAACAAAACAATGCTATTACCCATATTCAATTGGATAAATTAAACGCAATTGACTCTTTAGTGGCAGACGCTATTAAAAAAAAAGCCCTTCCGGGATGTCAAGTACTAATTGCAAAAGATAATCAAATTGTTTTTAATAAATCTTATGGTACGATTGCAGGCGAGGGCACTACACCAGTTAGTAATCAAACCTATTATGATTTAGCTTCTGTTACAAAAGTAAGTGCTACTACTGTAGCCATTATGAAACTAGCAGAAGAAGGTAAAGTAGATATTGATAAAACCATTGGAGATTATTTACCCTGGGTAAAAGGAAATCCAAAAGCAGGAATCAGTTTAAGAGACTTGTTATTACATCAAGCAGGCTTATACCCTTACATTAAATTTTATGAAAAACTTCTCTACCCCGATGGTAGTTTAAAGAAGGATGTAGTCAGTGATATAGCGAAGGGTACACATCAACTAATGATTACGCCCACAAAATACTTGGCCAATGATTGGATGGATAGTATTCAACAACAAATATTAAGAAGTCCCGTTACTGCTCCAGGTAAATATATTTATAGTGATAATGACTTTATATTCTTAGGCTTTATTGTGGAAAAAGTTAGTGGCATGTCTTTACATAGCTATACGAGTAAAAATTTCTATGAGCCGCTTGGCATGACTAGTACTGGTTTTCTACCTTTACAAAAAACAACTAAAGAAAATATTGCAGCAACAGAGCTAGACAACTATTTTAGAAATGAATTAATACATGGAACGGTTCATGATGAAGGCGCTTCTACAATGGGCGGAATTGCTGGACATGCAGGCTTATTTAGCAATGCAACTGATTTAGCAAAATTATATTTGATGTTATTAAACGGAGGACAATGGGAAGGAAAAAAATATTTTGATGTAAATACAGTGAACAATTATACTGCATATAATTCAAGCAACAGTAGAAGAGGTTTAGGTTTTGATAAGCCAGAAAAGGATAATAAAAGCTTGAAAGAACCCTACCCAAGTGCAAGTGTATCGCCTAGGACCTTTGGTCATACCGGTTTTACCGGAACCTGTGTTTGGGCAGATCCTGAACATCAATTATTGTATATATTTTTATCTAACAGAGTTTATCCAACAAGAGACAATAAAGCCTTTAGTAGTTTAAATCTAAGACCCAAGATTCAAGAAGTTATTTATAGTGCCCTTTTATAATGAGAGTAATCATATTGATATTATCTTGCTTGGTTATTACTAAGACAAATGCTCAGAATGCAATTGGCTCAATTGGAACATGGAGGGAGCATTATAATAATGCTACAATTCAGCAGGTGATCAAAGGTGATCAATATTATTTAGCCAGTAAAAATCAGATCATTTCCTATAACGAAAATTCTGGACAGATTGCTTATATAGGAAAATCTAACGGATTACATGAAATAGGTATTCAAACTATTGCTTGGGATTCACAAGAAGAACAATTAATTATTGCTTATACCAATAGTGCAATTGATATTGTTAAAGGGGATCAAGTATACTTAATCAATGATATTAAAACCACATCTCTTTTTAACAATAAGCAAATAAAAAATATTAGAACAAATAAAGGACTTGCTTTTGTAGAGACTGGTTTTGGAATAGTTATTATTGATCTCGTTTTACGTGAAATAAAAGAAACATGGCAAAATAAAGACTTAGCGCAAGCAGAAATATTGTATAAATTAACAAGTATTCCTTTTACAAAAAACATTGAGTCGATTACTGATAGTCTTAAAGGAATTGCTATTGCACCGAATTTGAGTAAATGGATCAATATTTCAGGACCTCGAAAACCAATGAATGGATATGCTTCTGTGAATGAAAATATACTCCTTGCTCCTTTTTCCAAAAATGAAAAAGGTTTTGCTACATACACTGATCAAGGTTGGACAAACTATTTTACTTATCAAAATAACTCAATTCCACAGATAGACTATAGCTATGTTCACCCCACAGAAAACTTATTCTGGTTGGCTAATGATCATAACGTTTATAGCTACAATGGTAATCAATTACAAATAATACAAAACTATCCAACTGGTGATATTAAAAATATTGCATTCTCAAAAAATGGAAGAGGTTGGATATTGAATAATCCAACAGGATTAACATTGTATCAAAAAAGCAATTCTAAAAATTATGCACTGCCAACTGGTCTGAATTTAAATAGTCGTATTCAATTGTTGGCAAATCAACAAGAACAATTATGGATGACAGGCCCTTCAATACAAGGACTATATATTTTTCAATCAGATAACTATTATAATACCAATAGCTGGATACAAAAAACAACAGGAAGCAATACTGGTAATTTGCCAAGTAATAGAGTAACAAGCATGATTGAAGACAAGGATGGCGCTATTTGGGTAGGAACTGATAATGGAATTGGCATTTTCAATTGTGGAGACATTAGTAAGGAAGCATGCAATGCCTATCTACCCATCATAAAATCAAACGGATTTAATGCTTATTTATTTCAAAAAGAAACAGTAAGATGTATGGCTGTTGATGCAGCCAATCAAAAATGGATTGGCACCAATAATGGTGTATGGTTGGTTAGTCAGGATGGCTTATCTATCATTGAGCATTTCACTAAAGATAATAGCCCTTTACCTTCAGATACCTTAAATCAAATTATTATTGAACCCAATAATGGTGAAGTATTCTTTCAAACAAACGAAGAGTGGGTAAGTTATAGAAGTACTGCAGCAAAAGCAGCTTTGAATCAACAATCTATTTTTATTTTTCCAAATCCAGTACCTCCTGATTTTAATGGCCCGATTAGTTTTAGAAACCTCGTTGAAAATGCTCAATTAAAAATTACAGACATTAGCGGGAAATTAGTTTTTCAAACCAGGGCATTAGGCGGACAAGCCATTTGGAATGGACGCAAGTACGATGGAAGCCAAGTAGCAACAGGTATATATTTAGTATTTGTAAGAGACGATACTGGTAATGAAAAAGGAGTTGGTAAAATTATGATTACAAAAGGTTATTAATCTTTTGTAATGTCAAAATTCTTAAAGGCTTTAAATTTCCAAGTACCACGTTCTCCTTCAACAACCCTATACATAATTTGTCTTACTTTATTGGTTGGAGTTTTGATAGAGGTATCTGATTCATACACTGGAAACTTTCTGAATAAAATACCTTCCACGAGCTTATACTCATCTTCTCCTCTATAGCCCTTACTCAAAACCATATCATTGGTGATATCAGGAAAAATAATAGGCATTAGTCCTTCATTGTTTCTGGAACTAACACATAAAATAGATGGCTTGATATCTTTGTCTAAAAAATAAATAATTGCATCAGGAAATCCATCTAAGTTTAAGTCATCAATTTCAGTTCCGGTTACTCTCCCTTTTAATTCAAAAGAAATCTCTCTTGCTTCTTGTTTAAAGCCAACCGGTTTTATATTCAATACATTTCGGTCTACTGATTTATTAAAACAACTTATTCTAAAACCAGCTTTACCTATTTTTAAAGTACTATCATATCTAGGTACTACAGTTTGGCTATTGGCAACAAATGCCATTAACATACAAATCAAAAATAAAGTGTTGCGCATATTTTATTTTTATGATTCAAAGTTAATAGAATAGTTTTGATTTACCATTAATCCAATTCAAATGTCCTTCGAAATACAAATTCACCCCAATACTGATTTTCAAGAAATTAGGCTTAGAGACAAAAGTAATAGCAACAGTATTACCATAGTTACAAAAGGTGGCTTATTGAATGAATGGCTGGCTGAAGGAGTAAATGCTATCATCCATGGAAATGATTTATCAAGAGGTTGGGGAGCCTTTGAAATGAATGGATTTAAGGGTGGTAAAATGAGCCCATTTTCTTGTCGATTAGCGAATGGGCAATATCAACATGAAGAACATGACTATAAAATTGAAAAATTTTATTTAGGAGCTCATGCCTTACATGGAATACAATATGATGCAGTTTATTCTATAGAATCCACCCATCTTGATGAATATCAAGCATCTGTAATTTTAGCATATCATTATAAGGGAACCGATAAAGGCTATCCTTTCCCTTATAGTATACATTTAAAATGGACATTAAAAACAAATAATATCATTGTAGTAACCACTGCATTGACCAATCACTATCATCATGCAATCCCCATGATGGATGGATGGCATCCTTATTTTCAATTAGGCAATGGCATTCAGGATTGTACCATTCAGTTTAAAAATAAAGGGAAAATAGAATACGATGAACAATTACTACCTACAGGGAAAATATTTGCAGACGATACATTTAATGAAGGGAAAGTATTGGGTAATATGCATTTAGATGATTGTTGGATGATTGACGAAACAGCTCCAAATTGTACGATCCAAAAAGAACACCAAAAAATAATCATCACCCCAATAGCCAATTATCCATATATACAATTGTATACACCAGAAGATAGACAAAGTATTGCGATTGAAAATTTAAGTGCCGCACCCAATTGTTTTAATAACAAAATGGGGCTTCACTTAGTGAAGCCCCATGAAACCTGGGAACTCGTTACGAGTTACCAGTATATTATAAAGTAAGCACTGCAGTAATACTTATTTCAATATTTACATTACGAGGTAATGTTTTAACTGCAACTGTTTCACGAGCTGGAAAATCTTTAGAAAAATAAGAACCATATACTTCATTCACTTGTGCAAATAATCCCATATCACTCAAAAAGATAGTTGTTTTAATTACATGTGCGAAAGTTAATTCTGCGGCTTCTAAGATAGACTTGATATTTTCCATTACTTGCTTAGTTTCTGAAGCAATATCAGAAAGTACTAAGGCACCAGTTTTAGGGTCAAAAGCCACTTGGCCACTCGCAAATAAAAAGCCATTTGCAATCACAGCTTGACTATAAGGTCCAATTGGAGCAGGCACTTTCTTTGATTCGATGATCTGTTTTGACATAATAATTGATTAAGAATTGCAATTTCTTATTTTTCTATCACTTGACCAACCTATTTTTGCAAAACAAATGAATAAAGTGCCCAAATTACTCCATATAGACACTACTAGTGAAATTGCACTGATTGGATTAAGTATTCAAGATCAAATTATTGCGCAAGTAACTAACCAAGCATCCCAACAACATGCAAGTTTTGTACAAACTAGTATAGAGTCAATTTGCAAAGAACATTCATTTGATTTGAATCAACTTGATGGCATTGTAGTAACACTTGGTCCAGGAAGTTATACAGGAATGAGGGTTGGATTAGCTAGTGCAAAAGGTATTGCATATGCATTAGATAAACCACTCATTGGATTATCTAGTTTAGCTTTGATAGCCAAAGCAGCCAATAAAAAAATAGATCAAAGTGGAAGCAATTATAGCTTGTTTAGTATGATTGATGCAAGAAGAATGGAAATTTTTGGGGCTATCTATGATGCCAATGAACAAGCTTTAACAGAGGAGCAGGCCATTGTATTAGATATTCCCTATTTAACAGCATTAGCAAAAAAAGGTACCATATACTGTGCAGGTTCTGGAGCTTCGAAAATAGCTCAACTCATCGAGGACGAACAAATTCAAATATTAGATAGCCAGTATTCAGTAGTGGAAATGCTTGAAATGGCCATGATTAAATGGGAAAAGCAAGATTTTGAGGACCTTGCCTATGTTGGTCCAACTTATATTAAAGACGTGTATACCATTCCATCCAAGCAGTCTAAATAGCCCATTTTAGGTTATCGCAATGGCTTTCAACTAGGCTTTATAATTTAAAGCAGTAAATATGATAATAAATTATCATATTTGATAATAATCCCTTAACTTTGTAGGGCAATTTTCTTTTTAACCCCCAAACAAGAATTGTCATGAATCAATCTTTACCCCAATTACAACTTGCCAATGGCAAGGAGCCGCTCAAAGTGGACTTATTGCATAGCAAGAAAGCGGCAATGATCCTGCGCGCATTGAACCACAAACTTCGTCAACAAATTTTAAAACTGATCGATGAGCATCAAAAGATGACTGTTACAGAGATCTATGTAAAATTAAGACTTGAACAATCTGTTGCTTCACAACATTTAGCAATTTTAAGAAGAGCTGGAATTGTTGGAACAATACGTGAAGGAAAATTTATTTTTTACTTAGTAGACTACGCACGTTTAGAACAAGTGAATCAATTTGTTGAACAATTAGTTGGTTAATTTTATTTGATGTTATTATCTATTGAACAATTTCAGCAGATTATTGCAGAAGATCAGGCAATCATTTTAGATACCAGACCTTTTGAAGATCTTTTAAATGGCTATATACCTAATGCCATTCATGCACCTAAACATCAATTAGGCAAATTAATAGCGATGGGTTTTTTACAATTGGATAGTCCAATTGTAATTGTAGCTCCAGCGGATGCAGAAAATGAAGCAGATATTTTATTTAGAAAATTGGGCTTTACCAATTATAAAGGAGTTTTAGAACATGGATATGCAGCTTGGGTTAAAGCAGGAAACAAATTTGATATTTTAATAGACGTAGACATAGATGAATTAGCAATGGACATTCCATTTGACGAGTTCTTGATGGTATTGGATATTAGAGAAGAAGATAGATACCATCAAGGACATATCAAAAATTCAATAAGTATTCCTTTAGTGGAATTAGCTGACCCTGGAAGTATGTCTGAATTAGATGAACACTTTAATATTTATATAATCAGTGATAACGGAGAAGATGCAAGTATCGCTTCTACCCTTCTAAAAAAAGAAGGCATACATAATAATAGAGTGGTCAACGGAGGATGGGAAGCAGTGCAAGCCTTAAAAGATTCCTTTAGTTTTGAAACTTCAAAAGCACCACCTAAAGCAGAAGAAAATTAAGACACTAATAATGCAGCATGCTTGCTAGCATCATACTCATATTTGAATCTACGATGGCTCCATAAGTAATTAGCTGGCTCTAATTTTATTTTCTCTTCTAATATTTTAACATACATAGCAGTCAATTCACCTTCCTTGAATGCTTGGGGAGAAGTAGTCATTAAAGAATATTCCATATGGTAATAGCCTCTTTTTGTACTATAAAAATGTACAAATACTTGAGCCGTATTATTTAGGATAGCCCCTTTTTCAGGACCTTTTACAAACGGGATGTTTTTGCCAAAAAACGGTACCCAAAATGCTTTCATTGGATTGCTTGGATTCTGATCTGCAGCCAATGCCATAACATATGGGCCTTTATTGGCGTATTGATGAAATTGTGATTTAAATTGTGTAGCAGGGATCATAATACTTCCAAATCTTGCGCGCATTTGGAGAATCATTTTATCAAAAAATCCATTACTCAAGGGCATATATACAGCCAGAAATGGGTATTTACCATATTTTGCTACTCCCCAATTGGCATACTCCCAATTAAAAAAATGTCCAGCCATAATCTGCACACTCTGCCCAGTATCATATAGATCATTCAATACTTCAACATTGCTTGTAAATCTTTTTTCATATTCCCTAGTGGAAATGGAAATAAACTTGATTGTTTCTACAAAGGAGTCAGTGAATTTTTGATAAAATGCATTGGCTATTTTTTTTCTCTCGGCTACCGATTTATCAGGAAAAGCAATGGCAAGATTTTTCGCCACTACATCAACTCTATATTTAACAACATATTGTAAAATGAATGCAAAAAAATCACTGATAATATAAAATACACGCCAAGGTAATAAGGATAGTAGATAAAAAAATGCGTAAAATATATAGTACATGATGCAAGAAATTATTGTTGGGGATCTACCCAAGCATTATGCTCTTTTAACAATTGAATTAATTCGTCTACCGCAATAGCGCTATCTATATTACGCTTCATTACTTCTTTGCCTTTGTATAAAGTAATTTTACCAACTCCACTGCCCACATATCCAAAATCAGCATCCGCCATTTCTCCAGGACCATTCACAATACAACCCATAATAGCAATTTTTAGCCCTTTTAAATGATGAGTTACTTTTCTTATTTTAGCGGTAGTTTCTTGTAATTCAAATAATGTTCTACCGCAACTTGGACAAGAGATATATTCAGTTTTTGAAATTCTAGTTCTTGTTGCTTGCAAGATTCCAAATGCAGTAGCATTTAAAAATTGTTCAACTGTTTTATTTTGAACATAATTTCTTCCTGAAACATTGCTAAAATTTTGAGATGCTTTAGAATATGCATCTTCAGATAAACCTAAGCAAATACCATCTCCCATTCCATCTAAAAGTAAGGCACCAGTTTCAGTTGCAAAATGAATTAAATGTTCATCAATGGTAGACCAATTGCTATCTGTAACTAAAATCACTGGAGTAGTAATACCTAAATCCATTAATCTAATCATTAAGCGTCTAACTGCAGACATGGCGAATTGAACACTACTACTGATACAAAATACAATAGTTGGATCTTTTGCTAGCGTCAATAGTTGCTCATCAGATAAAGGTGCGTTGGTTGAATAAGCATCTAATGCGATAAAATTCAATACGGTACTTTTATTAGCTGCGCCTAAATAATCAGCGGCATCAAAAATAGGTAGGTTCTTCTGCTCACCATGGGAAGGTTTCCAAGCAGCAGCATCTTGAATAATTCTTAAAGTACCAGGTAAGTCATAATCAATAGATTGTTTACCAATAAATACATAATCGGCAGCAGCATCAGCAATACTCCATTTGTCTGTATCTGCATGATAAGTGTACCCTATACTAGTTAAAGCTGCTCTATCAATAATTGGTAACTTGCTTAAGTCTGCCACCACTACTGGAACTTGTTGATGTCCAATATTCTCCACTGAATGAGTATTTCTTCTTTTATATTCAAAAGGACTATAGGGTAATTTTTCAACAGAAGGTATTTGCATACTATTCACTATTTGTGCATTGTATCTCTTTACAATATCACAACAAACTGGAATCTCTAATTCAGGATCTTCTGTTAAACTTACTCTTATAGTGTCTCCAATACCATCTTCCAATAATGTTCCAATACCAATAGCACTTTTAATTCTTCCATCTTCTCCATCTCCTGCTTCTGTTACTCCTAAATGCAATGGATATGCTTCCCCAAATTCATTGTGCATTTGCTGAATGAGTAATCTATACGCCTGCACCATTACTTGCGGGTTACTAGATTTCATACTTAAAATAATTTGGTGGTAATCCAAACTTCTGGCAATTCTCAAAAACTCCATAGCACTTTCTACCATACCAATTGCTGTATCACCATACCTACTCATGATTCTATCACTCAAAGAACCATGATTGGTTCCAATTCTCATGGCTGTTCCATGCTCTTTACAAATCAATACCAAGGGAGAAAACTTTTCTCTAATACGTTCAATTTCTTCTACATATTCAGCATCTGTATAATCAATTTGTTCAAACTTTTTCTTATCGACATAATTCCCTGGATTCACTCTTACTTTCTCCACTATTTTAGCAGCTATTTCTGCAGCGTTTGGGGTAAAGTGGATATCAGCAACCAGTGGTGTATTATAGCCTTTTTCTTTTAAGGCTTTCTTAATCAGTGCTAAATTCTCGGCTTCTTTTTTGCTTGGTGCAGTAATGCGAACCAACTCAGCTCCTGCTTCAATACACTTGATGACTTGAGCAACGGTTGCATCTGTATCCATAGTATCTGTCGTCGTCATGGTTTGCACCCTAATAGGATGACCGCCGCCTATAATCAAATCACCTACTTTTACTTCGCGCGTAATGAATCTTTTATAATTTGTTAAAGAGTTACAATAGTATTGCATAAGTTACTTTAATAAATGTTGAAATTATCTTCTACCTTTTAAGAATCCTTGCTGTAATAAAATTTGTTTGAGTACTTCAATATTTTTATTGGGAAGATCTTCTGCCTTTAATGACTTAGTAGATAGCACAAAAAAGTATACATGTTTATTCTCTTCAATATAACCTAATACCCAACTTTGACGATTAGCATTTGATGAGGTAGTTGAAATATAACTTAGCTTATAACTAGCATTATCTTCTTTTAAGATCATCTTCTTTACAATTTCCTGAGATCTTTTTTGAAAATACAGTTGATTAAAATATAATCTTTTGATCAAGCCTAATTGTTCATCAGGTGTAATCTTCAACGAATTGTCTGACCAGAATTGAGTCATATCTGCACTCACAATTCCCTTACCATAACGCAAAGAGTCAATTACTTTTAAAATGGCAGTTCTACCTATTTCTTGAATCAACTTTTGATACACAACAGTAGAATCAAGATTTTTCCATGTTTGGGTGTCTTGACTTATCATACCCCTTTCTACTCCAAGTAATGTTGGAATTAAAAAGAAAGTATTTAATGGCGCTACAGCAGAATCTTTATAGGCTGCTAAATTATGAATTACAAATTGCTCCGTTCCATTATCCAATAAAGCAAAACTTCCATACATACCTGCACTATCTAATATCTTACCAATAGAAGCGTCATTTTGAACATTGTTGGGAGTACAAGCCGAAATAAAGGCAAATAGACCAATTAATACAACTGTTGCACATCTCATAAGGCGAATTTTCATTTCAATAGCAAAATTACCATTTAATCACAATAAAAAGCCCCGAATAGAAGACTATTCGGGGCTTTTAGTAGAATATTTTAGACTAGTTAATACCCAATAATTCCACATCGAATATTAAAGTAGATCCTGGTCCAATCATAGCCCCAGCAGAACGCTCACCATAAGCTAATTCTGAAGGAATAAACAATCTCCATTTGCTTCCTACAGTCATTAATTGAACAGCATCTTGCCATCCTTTAATCACTCCACTTAATGGGAAACTGATGGGTTCTCCTCTTTGAACCGAGCTATCAAATACCTCACCCGTAATTAACGTGCCATGATAATGACATTTTACATTACTTTTTAAAGTAGGCTTTTCTGTACCAGTACCCTCATTTAAAATAAGGTATTGTAAACCACTTGTCATTTTAACAACACCTGGTTTTTTAGCATTCTCTTCTAAGAATGCTTTTCCTGCAGCTCTATTAGCTGCGATTTTTTCGTTCATCATTTTATCTTGGTAGTTTTTAATACATACATCTAAAAGGCTATCTGGAATAACAGATTTTGTTTGAACGCCTGCTTTAAAGCCTTGTTCAAAAATAGCCATATTAATTTCTTGTAAACCTTGACCCTTCATGCTTTGTGCAATTCTGTATCCTAGTGCATAAGAAGCACTGTCTTTGGTATTTTTCATTGCTTGCGCAGGAGTATACGTAATAGCTAATTTTGGCTTAGCTACAGGGGTGTTTACTTTTTTGGTTTGAGCAGCAGCGAATAAGCTTACAGTCAAACAAAGAATCAATAATCCTTTTTTCATAGTATATCTATCGGTTAATTAATGTATTTAATTGTTTAGCTACTTTTTCAGTAGGCATCAAAGCTACTACTTTCTTCATTTCTTTGGCAATTTCTTCATTACAAAGATTCCCAATGCTGCCTTCATGAACATGCGCAATTTTAGTAGAATGGGTAAACTTACCTTCCTCGATATCTAATCCCACTTTTTTATAAGCATCTCTAAATGGCATACCAGATAAGACTAATTTATTCACTTCCTCTACACTAAATAAATATTGGTATTTAACATCTTCCAATAAATCTTTTTTCACTTCCATATGTTGAATCATCAAAGCAGCCATTTCAATACAAGATCTCAACTGAATGAATGCTGGAAATAAATGTTCTTTTAATAATTGTAGATCTCTGTGATAGCCAGAAGGTAAATTCGTAGTCATCATCATGATCTCATTAGGCAATGCTTTAATTCTGTTACAATGAGATCTAATTAATTCAAATACATCCGGATTCTTTTTATGTGGCATGATGCTAGAGCCAGTGGTTAATTCTTCAGGAAAGCTAATAAATCCAAAATTTTGATTCAAAAACAAACAGGCATCCATACTCAATCTCGCTAAAGTATCTGCAATATTGGCCATGGCAGTTGCTGTAATTCTTTCTGCCTTTCCTCTGCCCATTTGAGCATATACTACATTATAATTAAGGGTTTCAAATCCAAGTAATTCAGTAGTTCTAGTTCTTTTGATAGGGAAAGAAGAACCATATCCTGCCGCAGATCCTAAAGGATTTTTATTCACTACCGTAAAAGCAGCTTGTAGCATGGTCATATCATCTACCAAGCTTTCTGCATAAGCGCCTAACCATAATCCAAAAGAAGAGGGCATAGCTAATTGCAGATGAGTATAGCCAGGTAATAAATCATTTTTATGTGCTTCACTTTTATTTTGTAATACATCAAAAAAGGATTGAACAGCTTTGCTTAATGATATTATTTCTGCTCTTAAAAAAAGTTTTAAATCCACTAAAACTTGATCATTTCTACTTCTTGCACTATGAATTTTTTTACCAATATCTCCTAGTTCCTGAGTTAATAAAATTTCTACTTGTGAATGAATATCTTCTACTCCTGCATCTAACTTAAATTGACCCGCTTCAATACGCTCGTAGATTTTAATTAAAGTATTTTTTATTTGTAATTGTTCATCAGTGGTCAATAACCCTACTTCAGACAACATAGTAGCGTGTGCAATTGAACCTAATACATCATACTGAGCAAGGTATAAATCCATTGCCTGGTCATTTCCAATGGTAAAAGACTCCACCGAAGCGGCTACATGACTGTTTTTCTGCCAAAGCTTACTCATGATGTAAAAATAGTTGAAAGTAATTGTATATAAGTTAAAACACCTTCCTCGATCTCTTTAATGTAAATAAATTCATCTGCAGTGTGGCTTCTTGCTGAATCTCCAGGCCCCATTTTCAAAGTGGGGAATGGCATCAATGCTTTGTCTGAAGTAGTTACTGAACCAAAATAGCCCTTACCAATACTTAAACCAGCTTTGACAGCAATATGATCTAATCCAATACTTGTTGATCTTAATCTTAAACTTCTTGGCTTCATTGAAGAACTAATATTGGATTGAATCGTTGCTAAAATTTCTTCAAAAGTATACAACTCATTCACTCGAACATCTACCACCATTTTACAAGAGGACGGAACGATATTATGGGTTTTATTGTCCGTTTCAATCACGGTTACAGTCATTTTTACAGCACCCAATAAGGGAGATACTTTTTCAAACTGGTAATTTCTGAACCACTCAATATCTTTTAATATGCTATATAAAGCATTATCTCCCTCTTCTCTTGCAGCATGACCCGCCATTCCAGTTGCTTCTACATCTAGCACCATCAAACCTCTTTCTGCAATAGCCATTTCAAGTAAAGTTGGTTCACCCACAATGCCAAAATCAATTTTTGGAATATGTTTTAATACCAATTCAACACCATTTAATCCGGAAATTTCTTCTTCTGCAGATGCTAATAAAACCAAATTAAATGGGAGATGTTCTGTTGTATGAAAATATAAGAAACTAGCAATCAAACTAACTAAAGATCCACCTGCATCATTCGAACCTAAACCAAATAATTTTCCTTCTTGTTCAATAGCAGAAAAAGGATCCAAAGTATAGCTATTATTGGGCTTAACAGTATCATGATGGGAATTCAATAATATAGAAGGCTTTGATTCGTCAAAGTAAAGATTAGTCGCCCAAATATTATTTTGAATACGATTGGTTTTTACACCATGTTGAATTAAAAATTGTTCAATGCAATTTGCAGTAGCATTTTCTTCTTTACTAAAAGAAGGTATTGCTATCAATTCTTTTAACAACTGCTTGACTTTTACTTGAAGCGATTGTGCTGATGCTATATTTATTTGGTTTGTCATGATTGAGTAATTGTTGTACCAGCATTTCCATGAATTAATTCATTCATTATTTCTGCCTTACCAATAATAACAGATTTCACCCCCTTCTCTAAAGCCAGAAATGCATTATCTATCTTTGGTATCATACCTTCAAAAATAACTTTTTCTTCTTTTAATGTTTGGTATTTATCCTTATTCATATGCTGTAGGACAGAACTAGGTTCCTTGATATCTAATAATACCCCATCTTTTTCAAATCCGTATATTAGGTGAACTGCATACTTTTCAGACATGGCTGTAGCAATACTTTGCGCAATGGTATCAGCATTGGTATTCAATAATTGGCCATTCCCATCATGTGTAATAGGTGCAATCACCAAACTTGTATTTTGTTGTAACAAATGATTGATCATTGATACATTCACTTCATCCACATCACCCACAAAACCATAATCAATAGAAGCATGTACTCTTTTATGTGCTTTAATTAAATTAGCATCTGCTCCAGATAAGCCCATTGCTTGAACGCCTAATGATTGCAACTGCGCAACAATATTTTTATTAATTAAACCCGCATACACCATAGTAACAATTTTCAAAGTTTCTGCATCGGTAATTCTTCTACCCTCTACCATCTGCTGAGGTATATTTAAATCCTTAGCTAATTGTGTAGCCATCTTTCCACCTCCGTGGACTAAAATAGCTTTACCCTTGATATTTGAAAATGCAGTTAAACATTGTTTCAACAAATCAGGATGGTCGACAATATTGCCCCCAATTTTAATGACATATAATAATTCGGTATCTGTACTTGAACTCATAATTATTTTTTTTGTGCTTCCAAAATGGAAGCAAGAACCGCTTGTGCAGCCCAAACCCTATTAGAGGCTTGTTTTGTGACTAAACTATTTGCGCCATCTAATATTTCATCACTTAATTCTACATTTCTTCTAACTGGTAAACAATGCATCACTTTAGCATTATGAGTCAATGCTAATTTTTGATTGGTCATCATCCAATTGTCATCCTTAGATAAAACTTGCCCATATGGCTCGTAGCTACTCCAGTTTTTTACATAAACAAAATCTGCATCTTGCAATGCCTCTTCTTGATGATGAGTAATAGTTGCGCCTTGAGTAAATTGAGTATCTAAATCATAACCCTCTGGATGTGTAATAACAAAATCAGCTTCTCCCCATGCATTCACCCATTGACTAAAACTATTAGACACACATTGAGGAATAGATTTTATATGTGGCGCCCAGGTTAAAACCACTTTTGGTCGCTTATTTTGTAAGGCACTATTTAAAGCGATGGACTCTTTTATAGTAATAATATCTGTTAAAGATTGTAAAGGGTGTAAAGTAGCAGACTCTAAACTCACTATTGGCACTCCTGCATACTGTATAAACTGATGGATGATTTTTTCACTATAATCTTCTTGTTGATTCACTAAACCGGGGAAAGTTCTAATACATAGCATATCAAAATAATTTCCCAAAATAGGTGCAGCATCTTTAATATGCTCTACAGTAGTGCCATTCATGATTGCGCCTTCTGTAAATTCCAATGCCCAGCCTTCTTTATCTACATTAAATACGATGGGCTCCATTCCTAAATTTTGAGCTGCCACCTGTGTACTTAATCTAGTTCTTAGGCTTGGATTTAAAAAAAGTAATCCAATTCTTTTTTGAAAACCTAATTGTTTATCTATATATGGATTGTCTTTATATTTTAGTGCTTTTGCCACCAAAGCATTGATATCGGTTACGTCATGTGCACTAATAAATTGTTTCATTTGAGTAATTTTATTGATGCAATAACGCAATAGCTTGCTGCAATCCTTTTAAAAATAAATCAATATCTGTTTTGGTGATCGCTAATGAAGGAAGCAATCTAATGACATTTGGCTTAGCTTCTCCAGTAAAAATTTTACAATCATTCAACAATACTTTTCTAACATCTTCCAAACCCTCTTCCATTTCAAACCCTATCATCAATCCTTTTCCTCTAACTGTTTTGACACCCTTTATATTTCTTAAGGCATTTATTAAATAATCGCCTTGTTCTTGTGCGTTTTGAATAAGATGATCTTTTTGCATTACTTCAATTACCCCTAAGGCTGCTGCACATGCCAATGGATTACCACCAAAGGTGGTGCCTAACATGCCAAATTTAGCTTGAATATGTGGCGCAATTAAAATAGCACCAACCGGGAAACCATTTCCCATTCCCTTAGCCATTGAATAAATATCCGCATGTACACCTGCAAAATCATGAGCGAAAAATTTTCCGGATCTTCCATAACCACATTGAACGCTATCTGCAATATATACAGCACCAAATTGGTCGCAATTTTTTCTAATGGCTTGTAAAAATGCATTGGATGCTTCATGAATACCCGCAACCCCTTGAATTCCTTCAATGATCACTGCAGCAATATTATTTTCATTTTGTTTAAAACAAGCATCTAAAGCATCAATATCATTGAATGGCAAAAAGATAATATTGTCTGTTTCATTGACTGGTGCAATAATACTTGGATTATCAGTTGCTGCAACAGCTAAAGAAGTTCTACCATGAAAAGCTTTCTTAAATGCTATGATTTTTTTTCTGCCAGTATGAAAAGAAGCTAATTTTAAAGCATTCTCGTTGGCCTCAGCCCCACTATTACAAAGAAATAATTGAAAATCTTTTTTACCACTAATTTCATTAATGGCTTTTGCCAACTCTTCTTGGATTGGCATGATGACTGAATTGGAATAGAATGCAATTTGATGTAATTGATCTTCGATTCTTTTTACCCAATGAGGATGTGTATGACCAATACTAATTACAGCATGGCCACCATACATGTCAAGGTATTCTTGACCTTTATCATCCC
Source organism: Chitinophagaceae bacterium (assembly GCA_017856545.1). GTDB lineage: Bacteria > Bacteroidota > Bacteroidia > Chitinophagales > Chitinophagaceae > Sediminibacterium. Next base: position 3,481 of record JAFMEV010000006.1, on the reverse strand, counting down.
AAACCCTAGATCCATTTGCTTTAGTAATAGCAATGGGATTTAAAGGATATACATTGAATAAAGACATGTTTTACTTTTTTAAAACTTAAAAATAATTGGCTTTAATATGTAAACCAGTAGTTTCATCTAAGCCAAAAATCAAATTCATGTTCTGAACTGCTTGACCAACTGCACCTTTCAATAAATTATCTATCACAGAATGAATCGCAATTTTATTTCCTTGCTTTTCAATATGGATAAAACACTTATTGGTATTCACTACCTGTTTTAAATCAATAGCAGTTGTAGAAACATGCGTGAAAGGATGGTCTTTATAAAAATCCATATATAGTTCATATAAAGCATCCATACTCATATCAGAACTGATAACAGATGTTACAAAAATACCTCTTGTAAAATCACCTCTCCAAGGAACAAAATATACTTCAGCTGCTTGATGTCCTTGTAAAAGACCTAAGCTTTGATGAATTTCATGAATATGCTGATGATTTAATGTTTTATATGCCCCAATATTATTCGCTCTCCAACTAAAATGACTTGTAGAAGACAATCCCTGACCAGCACCAGTAGACCCTGTAATACCAGTAGTATATACTTCTTTTAATAAGTTCTTAGATGCTAAAGGCAATAATCCTAATTGAATTGCTGTAGCAAAACAACCAGGGTTAGCTATATGGTGAGCAGAACGAATAGCGTCTCTTTGCAATTCTGGCAATCCATATACAAATTTTCTATCACCAATACTTGCCGAACTATTCAATCTAAAATCTTGAGAAAGGTCAATGATCTTAACACTAGATGCAATTTCATTTGTTGCTAAAAATTTTTGAGCATCTCCATGACCAACACATAAAAATAATACATCAACTGATGAATTGATTTCTTTGGTAAAAATCAAATCAGTATCTCCTAATAAATCTGTATGAACTTTATTAACTAGTTCACCTGCATTACTAGAGCTATGCACAAAACTAATAGTAGCATTAGGATGGCGTAATAATACACGCAGCAATTCACCACCTGTATAACCTGCACCACCAATAATTCCAATATTAACTTTTTGCATAACTATTTTATTTGAACTTATTTTTTATTTGACTCTTTTACATTGTGAAAAATGCTGGTTTGGTTACCAAATATTTTGGTAAACCCTCTTACATCTGCACCAGTAAAGCCAGTATTCATCTCACCATACTTTCCAAACTTAGCACTCATTAAATCATGCTCAGATTCAATACCAATTATTTGGAAACGGTATGGGTTTAATTGCACAAAAACATCACCTGTAACTTGTTCTTGTGAATTAGTTAAGTAGGCTTCAATATCACGCATTACCGGATCTAAGATTTGTCCTTCATGCAACCAGTTGCCATAAAAAGAAGCTAATTGCTCTTTCCAAGATAATTGCCATTTAGTTAATACATGTTTTTCTAGTGCATGATGCGCTTTCAAAATCACCATTGGCGCAGCTGCTTCAAATCCTACTCTACCTTTTATGCCAATAATCGTATCACCCACATGAATATCTCTACCAATACCATAAGCGCCAGCAATAGATTGAATATATTGAATAGCTTCTGTAGGATGTGCAAAGGATTGACCATTTACTTTGTTGATTTCTCCTTTCTCAAATCGAATCACCATTTCTTCAGTAGAACCTTCTTTTGTCATTTGTGTTGGCCATGCACTTTCAGGTAATATACCTTTAGAATGTAATGTTTCTTTACCACCCACACTGGTTCCCCATAATCCTTTATTAATAGAGTATGCAGCTTTTTCAAAATTCATTTCTACACCCTTCCCTTTTAAATAGTCAATCTCCGCTTCTCTACTCAATTGTAAATCTCTAATAGGCGTTAAAATTTCAATGCCAGGAATCAAGATTTGAAAAATCATATCAAAACGAACCTGATCATTTCCCGCACCCGTACTTCCATGAGCCACCAATTTAGCACCTACTTTTTTTACATGTTCTGCAATATGTAAGGCTTGGCTTAAACGCTCAGCACTAACACTTAATGGATAAGTATTGTTCTTTAAAACATTTCCATAAATAAGGTATTTGATAATGTTGTCGTAATAACCTTTTACCGCATTGACTGTTGTATGTGTTTTAACACCCAAAGCATAAGCATGCGCTTCTACTTTTTTAAGTTCTTCCTCGGAAAAACCCCCTGTGTTTACAATGACACTATGTACTTCTAGTCCTTTATCTTCTGTTAAATATTTAACACAAAATGTGGTATCTAAGCCACCACTAAAACCTAAAACAACTTTCTCCATAATTTTTATTTTTTAGGTTGATACAGCATAGCCGTACACATACAATTTTTTCTGTCTTTACTTTTCAAAATTTCATAATTCACACAACTCTTACAACCTGCCCAAAACTCTTCATCATCAGTAAGCTCACTATAAGTTACAGGCTCATAACCCAATTCACTATTGATTTTCATTACGGCTAAGCCTGTTGTCAATCCAAATATTTTAGCAGTTGGATATTTTTCTCTAGATAATTGGAAAATGGTTTGTTTGATTTTTTTGGCAATTCCACTTTTTCTAAATGCGGGCGCTACAATCAAACCACTATTAGCAACAAACTGGCCATGCTGCCAAGCTTCTATATAACAAAAGCCCACCCAGGTTCCATCTTCAGTATGTGCAATTACCGATTTACCTTCTTCAATTTTTTTTGCTACATATTCTGGACTTCTTTTAGCAATACCAGTTCCTCTGGCTTTTGCTGATGATGCCATTTCATCTGTAATATCCTTAGCATAAGAAATATCGCCACTATGGGCAACACGAACTATAATTTTCTGTTCCAATGATCAATAAAATTTAAAAAAATGACACTTCTGGCGTTGAATGCAATTTCCGGGGATTTTTCCACTGATAGGGGCAATTGCCAACTGCTCGTCCTATCAGAATCCACGTCGCAAAGACTGAGGCAACCTAATAGGGTTATTTAAAACAGGAACAGCTGCCGAAAAAGCAGATGTAGATAAGATATGTAAGTTGTCCTGTTTCATGTTGATCTCCCTTTGAGGAATGTAGATGTAAAAATAAACAATTAAATAGACATTAAGGATAATTATGCCAAAATTTAACCTTAAATAAGAATAAACGTTAGTTTTTAAATAAAGAACTAATTGTAATTTTGCTTAAATACAATTTGACTTATGAAAAATTTAATCTCATTGAGCTTGATAGTAAGCTTAGGCCTTGTAGCATGTAATAGTACTCAACAAGAGCAGGCAACAGCAACTGATACTAGTATGACCATTCAACAAGATACTACTGCAACCGTAGCTTATACCGTTGAGATGGTAGATAATAAAAAAGATCCTACTTGCGGCATGCCAGTGACTGCAGGCATCAGTGACACTGCACATTATGAAAACAAAGTATTAGGATTTTGTTCTCCAGAATGTAAGAATGAATTTGCAAAAAATCCGAAAGCAAATTTAGCAGCAGCGGA
>JAFMEV010000054.1 GCA_017856545.1 Chitinophagaceae bacterium | reverse complement strand
GAAGTATTAGAAAAAGAAGGTAAAACGGATCATGTATTTTCTTTATTTAAAAAAAGCTTGAAGTCTTTGGCCGAATTACAAGTAAAGGGTCATCAAGGATTGGATTATCAACAATGCTTAACCTCTAAAATTTTTGGTAATCAATCTATCATGTCCGATTTGTTGTATTACAAATATTATTTTTTAGACAGCTTACAATATCCATATGACAAGCAAGCGTTGATGAACGAATTTGAATTATTGAGCGATCAATTAGCAAGTAAAGATTTTAATTATTTTTTATTCCGAGATTTTCAGAGTAGAAATATTATGGTACATAATGATGAAGTGTACTTTATAGATTTTCAAGGTGGCATGCAAGGGGGATTAAGTTATGATGTGGCTTCTTTGTTATGGCAAGCAAAAGCAGAATTGAGTCAAGAGTGGAAAGACCAATTATTAGCATATTATATTCAGGAAGTGAATAAGTTATTGCCGCAAGCTTTAAACGAAGCCGCTTTCAGAAAACAATATAATGGATTTGTGTTATTACGTTTATTGCAAGTGTTAGGTGCTTATGGGTTTAGAGGTTTGTTTGAAAGAAAAGCACATTTCTTAGCAAGTATACCTTTGGGGTTAAATAATTTGAAAAACTTTTTAGCTACAACTGATTTAAAAAAAGACACGCCTGTATTTGCTTCCATTTTACAATGGATGGTATCAGATGAGGTTGTTGCAAGATTCACGCCGCCTATTGCAAATGATAAAACTGCCTTAGAAGTTACTATTCATAGTTTTAGTTATAAAAAAGGTATACCAGTAGATCCTACAGACAATGGAGGAGGCTTTGTTTTTGATATGAGAGGAATTTTAAATCCCGGAAGATTTGATGATTATAAGAAATTATCTGGATTAGATAAGCCAGTTCAAGATTTTTTAGAACAAAAAACCAAAATGAATGTTTTTTTAAATAGTGTTTGGGATTTGGTAGATATTAATGTAGAAGATTATTTAAAAAGAGGATTTGCTAGTTTACAAATAAATTTTGGATGTACAGGTGGTCAGCACAGAAGTGTATTTGCAGCAGAGCAAACAGCAAGACACTTGAGAAATAAGTATAAAGTAAAAGTGAACTTGGTTCATACCAATAAAGAAAACTGGGTAAAATAATATTTTATGCGAGCAATGATTTTAGCAGCGGGCTTGGGTACAAGGTTAAAACCCTTTACAGATCATCATCCTAAGGCATTGGCATTGGTAAATGGCAAATCTTTATTGCAAAGAAATATTGAATACCTACAGCAATATGGCATCAAAGAAGTGATTGTCAATGTGCATCATTTTGCGGATCAAATTATTCATGCTGTTCAAACAAATAATGGTTGGGGTTCTATCGTGACTATTTCTGATGAAACAGATGAGGTATTGGAAACGGGTGGAGGATTGCTTCGTGCTAAAAATTATTTTATTGAAGAAGAGCGATGGATTTTAATGAATGCTGATATTTTAACGGATCTGCCACTAGATAAAATGATAGCAGCGGATGAACTATTTACGCAAAAAGCAGAAGGTGATTTAATGGCCACTTTAGCGGTAACGAATAGAGCTACTAGTAGAAATTTAATCTTTAACGCAGCAGGCACTTTATGTGGATGGAAAAATAATACCACGGGTGAAGAAAAATGGGCCAATCCCTTAAAGGATATCAATACTGCTGTTCCAAAAGCATTCAGTGGTATACATATTGTGCATCAAACATTTTTTGATGCTGTAGAATTAACAGGTAAGTTTTCCATGATTGATGCTTATTTGCAATTAGCACAACATTATGCTATTCACTATTATGATCATAGTGATGGAATTTTGTTAGATGTTGGGAAACCTGAAAGTTTAGAAAAAGCAAATAGCTTATTTAAACCTTAATATAAATTTTCCTTTTATCTAAAATGTATGCTAGTATGGCCATAACGGCAATAAAGCATAGTGCATACAGTAATGAACCTACTCTTAAGTCGGAATGAATATTTTTACAAACATGCTCGTAAAACCAAGGCAGGCTTGAGGTGTAGACTTTTTCACCCATTTCATTGACATGATCCTCCCATCTTAATAAAGCCAGCACCCTTGGTAAAAAACCGCTCAATACAAAAATGAATAAAGGGTTTTTGCCAAATACTTCAAAGAAATAACTCCACTTGCCATTTGCATTTTTAAATTCTATCAAGTAAATAAATACACTTAAAGTGATCATTGCTAATCCAGAAGTATATACAACATAACTACTTGTCCATATTTTTTTATTAATAGGAAAACTAAAATCCCATATATACCCAGCTAAAACAAGCACTACACCTGTGAGTAGTAATTGAGAAAGCATTTCAAAATTTTTTCCTTTGTTTTGAATATACTCACCCACTAAAAAGCCAAAGATCACTTGAACAATGGCAGGCAAGGTGCTGGTGAATCCTTCTGGATCAAAAGGGACCCCTTCTCCTTTGTAAATATGTGTTATCCCTAAAATACTTTGATCAATCGCATTACCAAAATAACCGGATAAACTATATGGGTGCCCTGGTGCACCCAACAAAGTTGTCAATAACCAATACAGCAATAAAATCACTGCACCTAGGTACAATGCCCATGTTGATTTACCATAATAAATGATGACGGATGCGAAAAAATAACATAATGCAATTCTTTGCAGTACACCCAGAATTCTAATTTGCTCCCATTGTTTAAATACCAGTGCACCATCTGACCATTTTACAAATGGGCTCCAATTTAAAAAAAGACCAATGGCAAAAATCAATATGGTTCTTTTGAGTACTTTTTTCCAGAAATCTAGATCCGTTCCTTGTGCCAATTTTGGCATCACAAATGACATCGCATTGCCTACTGCAAATAAGAAAAAAGGAAAGACCAAATCGGTGGGTGTAAGACCATGCCAGCTAGCATGTGCTAGGGGGCTAAAAATATGTCCCCAAGAACCTGGATTATTCACTAAAATCATGAGGGCAACTGTGGCTCCTCTAAATACGTCTAATGATTGATATCGCTGTGTTTGCATCGTTTTCAAATGTAATAAAATTACTTTATAATATATATGAATGAATTTATATCTTTGTCGCCTATACAATCAGATGAAAAAGAACATTTTAATTACAGGAGGAGCGGGATTTATTGGGTCCCACGTGGTGCGTTTAATGGTGACTAAATATCCTGAGTATCAAATCTTTAATTTGGACGCATTAACCTATGCAGGCAATTTAGAGAATTTAAAAGATATCGAGCAGTCGCCTAACTATCATTTTATCAAAGCCAATATTTTAGAGGCAGATAGCTTAAAAGCCATTTTTGAAAAACATGCTATTACAGATGTGATTCATTTGGCGGCAGAATCTCATGTGGATAGAAGCATTGTTTCTCCTTTGGATTTTGTGTACACAAATGTGATTGGCACAGTGAACTTATTGAATACGGCAAAAGAATATTGGAAGAACGATTTAAGTTACGAGAAAGCACATGATGGATCTTGGGAAGCCAACCGAGATCATTTATTTTATCATGTATCTACTGATGAGGTATATGGGAGCTTAGGAAAAGAAGGTTTGTTTAAAGAGACCACTCCTTATGATCCTAATTCTCCTTACTCTGCAAGTAAAGCTGCGAGTGATCATTTTGTAAGAGCGTATGGAGAGACGTATCATTTACCAACCGTGGTATCTAATTGTTCTAACAACTATGGTCCTAATCATTTTCCAGAAAAATTAATTCCATTATTCATACATAATATCATCAACAAAAAAGCATTGCCAGTGTATGGTGATGGTTTATATACAAGAGATTGGTTGTATGTAATTGATCATGCAAGAGCCATTGATTTAGTATTCCATCAAGGAAAGCGCGCAGACACTTATAATATTGGAGGATTCAACGAATGGACCAATATTGATTTAGTGAAATTATTATGTGCTCAAATGGATGAAAAATTGGGTAGAGCAAAAGGAGAGAGTGAGCAGTTGATTACTTATGTGAAAGATAGACCAGGTCACGACAGACGCTATGCGATTGACGCGACTAAATTGAATAAAGAATTAGGTTGGACACCTTCTGTTACTTTTGAACAAGGCTTGGCTGCAACGATAGATTGGTATTTAAGTAATGGTCCTTGGTTAGAGAATGTAACCAGTGGCTCTTATCAAAAATACTATAACGAAATGTATAGTAACAGATAATGAGAATAGAGCAAACCCCCTTAAAAGATTGTTTTATCATTCATGAGAAAGTGCATGGTGATGCTAGAGGTTATTTTATTGAAACCTATAACCAAAGAGACTTTAAAGCCGCATCTGGATTAGATATTGAATTTGTACAAGACAATCAATCCAGGTCTACCAAAGGAGTGTTAAGAGGATTGCATATGCAAAGAGGTGCTGCAGCACAGGCTAAATTGGTAAGAGTTTTAGAAGGCGCTGTATTAGATATCGCAGTGGATTTAAGAAAAGGTTCTCCAAGTTTTGGTCAGCATTATGCAATTGAATTAACTGCAGATAATCATAAACAGTTTTTTGTACCTGCAGGATTTGCGCATGGATTTGTGGTGTTAAGTGAAACGGCTACTTTCTTTTATAAAGTAGATAAGTTTTATGAGCCGGGCAACGAAGTAGGCATTATGTATAACGATCAAGATTTGAATATAGATTGGAGATTAGCAGAGCGTGAGATCATCTTATCAGAAAAAGACAAAACATTAGGAAGCTTCGCGGAATATGCGGCTTCATTATAATTCATTAGCAAAATAAAAAAACTTTCAGATGAAGGGAATAATATTAGCAGGTGGTTCAGGTACAAGATTGTATCCTATTACCAAGGGAATCAGTAAGCAATTAATGCCTATCTATGATAAGCCCATGATTTATTATCCTTTATCTGTTTTAATGTTAGCAGGTATCAAGGAAGTTTTAATTATTACTACACCTGAAGACAATGATCAATTCAAAAGATTATTGGGAGATGGTTCTGAAATAGGTTGTTCATTTAGTTATGCTGTGCAAGCAGTACCAAATGGTTTAGCACAAGCATTTGTGATTGGTGCAGATTTTATTGGAAAAGATAAAGTAGCATTAGTATTAGGAGATAATATTTTTTACGGTGCTGGTTTTAGTAAATTGGTTCAATCATTTAATGATGTAAATGGTGCAGCGGTATTTGCTTATGAAGTAAACGATCCTGAGCGTTATGGTGTGGTAGAGTTTGATGCCAATAACAATGCCTTATCCTTAGAAGAAAAACCTAAAGCACCTAAATCTAATTACGCAGTACCTGGTTTGTATTTTTACGATAACCAAGTAGTGGAAATTGCGAAGAATATTCCAGCATCACCCAGAGGAGAATACGAGATCACGGATGTCAATAAGATTTATTTAGAGCGTAAGCAATTACAAGTGGGTATCATGAACCGTGGTACAGCTTGGTTGGATACAGGTACTTTTGAGTCATTGGCAGATGCCTGTGAGTTTGTGAGAGTAATTGAGAAGCGTCAGAGTCAAAAGATCGGTTGCATTGAAGAAGTTGCCTACAGAATGGGCTTTATAGATAAGGCACAATTATTGGTTTTAGCCGATAAATATGCCAAAAGTGGCTATGGGGAATACCTTAGAGGCCTAAAAAAGTAAATAATTACTGAACCTTTCTGATAATTTGTTGTTTTTGTAGTATGTCATCATATACCATCAAGGATTTAGAGAAGATTTCTGGAATCAAAGCGCATACTATACGCATTTGGGAACAGCGTTATCAATTTCTTCAGCCTCAGCGTACTGAGACAAATATTCGTACATATTCAAGTGATGAACTAAAAACCATATTAAACGTTTCTTTGTTAAACAAATATGGTTTCAAGATCTCTCACATTGATAAGATGTCTGCAGAGCAGATGGAAGACAAGATTTTAAGTCTTAATCAAATTGATGCACAGAAGGAAAGGGTAGTGAATGCCTTGATCAAGGAGATGGTGTCATTGAATATGGCCAATTTCGAAAGACAAATGGATACCTATATTGGACAAAAGGGTATTGAAAAAACCATTATTGAAATCATTTTCCCATTCATGGAAAGAGTGGGTATACTTTGGATTACCAATCATATCAATCCTGCGCAAGAGCATTTGGCAACGAATGTTATTAGACAAAAGATTATTCTAGGTATAGAAAAACTACCTCCAGTATTGAATTACTCAAAGCGCATTGTGTTGTTCATGCCAGAAGGTGAATACCATGAGATTGGTTTGTTGTATGTACATTTCTTATTAAAACAAAGAGGGTTCTATATTGACTATTTAGGTGCGAATGTGCCAATGATTGATTTAAGATACCTATCTGAGTTCCATAAAGTAGACTACTTATATTGTCATTTAACTTCTCCTGCGAAGAATTTTAAAATTCATAAGTTTTTTGAACAACTAAGTGAAGTAAGTAAAATCATCCCAATTGTGATTTCTGGTCAATTGGCACAAGCGTATAAAGGTCAAATAGCGGGCAATATTCAATTGAAGCGTACCCTTGCAGAGACCATTAGTTTCTTAGAAAGCATTTGATAATCAATAACTTAGATCCTCAATTTATTTTGTTTAATTTATTTTAAAAATAATTAAACAAAATTATGGCTGGTATACAAATTCTGTTTAACTTTAACTTTCAAAGATTAAACAAAATAATATGTCAACAGCTGAATTTACCTTGTTTTTAAGTGAGAACTCAGAATTTCTTCGCCCTTTTGCGATTAATTTGACTAAGGATCATGAATCTGCTAAGGATTTATACCAGGAAACTTTGTTTAGAGCCTTGTCAAATAAGGATAAGTACAATGTAGGTACCAATATCAAAGCATGGTTGTATACGATTATGCGTAATATCTTTATCAACGATTATCGTAAGAAATCAAAACAATCTACTGTTTTTGATAATAGCCCCAATGACTTTTTAATCGATCAAACTAATAATAAAGTAGTTAATGATGCAATAACTAACTTAAATTTGGGGGAAGTGAATCAATTGATTTATGACTTACCTGAATTATTTAGAACTCCGTTTCAATTATATTATGAAGGGTATAAGTACAATGAAATTGCAGATGCTTTAAATGAACCTTTAGGTACCATTAAAAGTAGAATTCACTTTGCTAGAAAAATTTTAAAACAAAAGATTCAACGTTACTAAAATAAATGCCTTCTCATTCAAAAAAAGTATTGATTATCGGAGCTGGTTTTGCAGGATTATCCGCGGCAAGTTTTTTAGCTCAAAAAGGTTGGAAAGTTACAGTAGTAGAAAAAAATACTTTACCTGGTGGTCGTGCAAGAAAATTCGAATCGAATGGTTTTGTTTTTGATATGGGTCCAAGCTGGTATTGGATGCCAGATACATTTGAAAGATACTTTTCACTATTTGGAAAAAAAGTATCTGACTTCTACCAATTACAAAGATTAGATCCCTCTTATAGAGTGTATTTTGAAAAAGCTCAATGGGATATTCCTGCTAATTATGAGGCATTACAACAATTACTTGAATCAATAGAACCCGGCGCAGCTAAGGCTTTGGATGGTTTTATGGAAGAAGCAAAGTTCAAGTATGAAGTAGGTGTTGGAAAATTAGTACATCAACCTGGACAATCACTCACCGAATTAATTGATATAGATTTATTCAAAGGAATATTTAAGTTGGATGTTTTTCAATCTATGAAAAAACATATTGCAAAGTATTTTAAGCATCCATACATTCAATTCTTAATGGAGTTCCCAGTTTTATTTTTAGGAGCGCTTCCAGAAAATACACCGGCATTATATAGTTTAATGAACTATGCAGATATTAAAGGAGGTACATGGTATCCTGAATATGGAATGTATAGCATTGTCAAAGGCATGCATGCATTGGCTGTTTCATTAGGTGTTGAATTTAAGTTAGGAGAAGAGGTTACAAAAATTGAAGTAATCAATGGTGTAGCTAAAAAAGCATATACTCGTGTTGTAGAAACAAAAGAAAATAGAGCATATGATTTTGATATCATCGTTGGTGCAGGTGATTATCATCACATAGAAACGGTTTTGTTAGAACCCGCATATCAGTCTTATTCAAAAAAATATTGGGATACCAGGGTAATGGCTCCAAGTTCATTATTGTACTATGTTGGATTGAATAAAAAATTACCTGGTGTAACGCATCATTCTTTGTTTTTTGATACCGACTTTGGTGTACATGGTAAAGAAATTTATACAAACCCACAATGGCCATCACATCCATTATTTTATGCTTCTGTTCCTTCTGTTACAGATCCTACAGTAGCTCCAGAGGGTTGTGAAAATTTATTTTTATTAATTCCTGTTGCCGCGGGTTTGGAAGGAGACACCGAAGCTGTTAGAGAAAAATATTTCAAGGATTTGATCGGTAGATTAGAAGTTAAATGGGGCGTATCTATCATGGAATCAATTGTTTATAAGAGATCTTTCTCTGTTGCTGACTTTAAATCCGATTACCATTCCTTCAAAGGGAATGCCTATGGTCTTGCGAATACTTTAATGCAAACTGCTAATTTGAAGCCATCTTGTAGAAGTAAAAAAGTAAATAACTTATATTACACTGGTCAATTAACAGTGCCGGGTCCTGGAGTGCCACCAAGTTTAATAAGTGGGGAAGTAGTAGCTAATTTAATTGATAAAAATTATTCAAAATAGATGTCATCTTTTCAACTATATAATGAAGTTACCGCATTAAGTAGTCAACATACTACTTTAATGTATAGCTCTAGCTTTTCTTCAGCTATTAAATTGTTGCATAAAGATTTGAGACAACCTATTTATGATATTTATGGCTTTGTAAGATTTGCTGACGAGATTGTAGATACTTTTCATGATTACGATAAGAAGACTTTGTTTGATCAATTCAAGAAAGACACTTATATCGCCCTTGAACAAGGGATTAGTTTGAATCCTATCCTGCATCGTTTTCAAATGACTTATCGACAATACAATATCGATCCAGCTTTATTAGATGCTTTCTTGTATAGCATGGAGATGGATTTAAGTCAACATGCACATGATGAGGGTTCATATCAGAAATATATATATGGAAGTGCTGAAGTAGTTGGTTTAATGTGTTTGTATATTTTCTGTAAAGGAGATTTAACAAAATACGAACAATTAAGACCTGCTGCTCAAAGCTTGGGAGCTGCTTTTCAGAAAGTGAATTTTCTGAGAGATATTAAAGCAGATTTTGAGGGTTTGGATAGAGTATACTTTCCTAATTGTGATTTTAATCATTTTACAGAGAAAGATAAATTAGCCATTGAGGAAGATATTCAAAAAGATTTCGAAAATGCATTAGAGGGCATTAAAGCCTTACCTTTGCAGTGCAGATTTGGCGTGTATGTGGCTTACAAATATTATTATTCTTTGTTCAAGAAGATAAAGAAAACAGAGCACCATGCCATTTTAAAAACCAGAATAAGAATTCCTGATTATGGAAAAGTAGTAATTCTGGCAAAAGCGAAATTGAGGAGTCAATTAAATTTTTTATAAAAGTAAAATTATTTGTATGTTATTTGTAGCAGTAATGTTGGCGACATTTTTTATTATGGAAGGTGTAACATGGTTGACGCACAAATATGTGATGCATGGATTTTTATGGGTATTACATGAAGACCACCATCAACCCACAGGACATGTTTTAGAAAAGAATGATGCCTTTTTCTTAATATTCGCTATTCCAAGTATGGGCTGTATTTTTTACGGAACCATTATGGGTGGTCCATTATGGGTAGCAGCCATTGGAGCTGGTATCGCAATGTATGGGTTTGCTTATTTTTTATTTCACGAAGTAATCATTCATCAAAGAATCAAGTGGTTTACAAGATCTAATAATAGATATATCAAGGCAATCAGATGGGCACATAAGATGCATCACAAACATTTGCATAAAGAAGATGGTGAAAGTTTCGGAATGCTTTTTGTTGCAAAGAAATATTGGGATAAGGTTCGCAGAGACGAGATGTTGCAAAATAATGGATAAGTACGATTATATTATTGCTGGTGCTGGTTGTGCTGGACTTTCATTACTTCATTATATCCATCAGGATAGTTCATTGCATCAAAAGAAAATTTTGATCATCGACCAAAATTTAAAAAAATCCAATGATAGAACCTGGTGTTTTTGGGAAGAAGAGTCATCCGATTTTGAAAGTTTATTGACTACTTCTTGGAATACAATTTCTATTCATCAGGCTGATCGAAATTTCTATTTACCTACTGCCCCTTTTACCTATAAAATGATAGAAGGGCTTTCATTTTATGAAAGCATTATTGCAAAAGCAAGACAATCCGAGAACATTGAATGGAAGGAAGTTAAGATTGAATCGATCAATGATCAGATCGTTTATTGGGAAGGCGGTGCTGCTACAGCAAAGTATATCTTTTCAAGTATTCTTCAGTATAATCCAGTATTCAAGGATGCGAATAGTATACATGAGTTAAATGATTTGGCAAAGCGTTATACTGTAAAGCCTTTTTTATGGCAACATTTTAAAGGAGTGACAGTTGAATTTAACAATGAAGTATTTGATCCTTCATGCGCTAGATGGATGGATTTCAATGTAGATCAACAGAAAGCTACCGCATTTATGTATGTTCTACCCATCCACAAAAAGAAAGCCTTAGTGGAGTACACTGTTTTTTCAAAATATATATTGGATAAAAAGGATTATGATGATTCAATTAATTCTTTTATTGCTTTACATTATCCAAATCAAACTTATACTATACTACATGAAGAATTTGGTGCTATACCAATGACTCAGAACAGTTTTTCTTCCGGTCAAACCAGTGGATATATTCCTATTGGTACTATAGGCGGTGCTGTGAAAGCCAGTACCGGATTTGCATTTAAGTCTATACAAGAACAAACCAAGAAAATTGCAGCTGCATTATCTAAGGGTGAACAACCTACTGCCATATTAAAAAAAACAAGGCATTCTTTTTATGATGCTGTTTTATTAGATATTTTATACAATGACAAAATGAGTGGGGCTGAAATTTTTACGCGTATTTTTTCCAAGAATAAGGCAGCTACCGTATTTAAATTCTTATCAAATACCTCTAGTATTTTTGATGACATAAAAATTATGGTCACACTACCAACAAGGCTTTTTCTATTTACCGCTATTCGTGTATTATTGCGGTGGAAATAATTTAATTCAAAGGCCTTGTCGTACAATGGTTAGTACAAGAGTTTCCGAAGCTCTAAATCCAGGTTCGATCCCCGGCGAGGCCACAAGCTTTTTT
>JAFMEV010000053.1 GCA_017856545.1 Chitinophagaceae bacterium | reverse complement strand
TTCCAATCTTGCATTGGCTAGGTATTGTTTTTCCAACTCCATATTAAATGGAATAGGGGTATCTAAAGAAGCGCAACGCATCACTGGTGCGTCTAATTGTTGGAAACAATGTTCTCCAATCCATGCAGCAATATCTGCACCAATACCTCCTGTTAAATTATCTTCATGCAATACCAATACTTTATTGGTAGTAGATACTGCTTCTGCAATAGCATCATAATCTAATGGTGCCAAAGATCTAAGATCTACAATGGTTAAAGAAATTTCCGGATGCTGTTCTTGGTATGTATTTGCCCAGATCACACCCATGCCATAAGTAATGATTGTAGCATCAGTGCCTCTAGAAACAAAATGTGCTTTACCAATTGGTAATTGATAATATGCATCTGGCACTTCAGCTTCTAGTTTTCTATACAAAGCTTTGTGTTCAAAAAACAAAACTGGATTTGGATCTAGTAATGCTGCAATCAATAACCCTTTGGCATCTGCTGGATTGCTTGGATATACTACTTTCAATCCAGAAACATGCGTAAACCATGCTTCATTGGATTGTGAATGAAAAGGACCTGCACCTACACCTGCACCTGTTGGCATTCTAATAACCACGTCTGCATTTTGTCCCCATCTATAATGAATCTTTGCAAGATTGTTTACAATCTGATTAAAGCCTACAGAAACAAAATCTGCAAATTGCATTTCCATCACCGATTTTATTCCTTCCAAGCTTAATCCCAATGCGGCACCCACAATAGCACTTTCACAAATGGGTGTATTGCGCACTCTTTGTTTTCCAAATTTTTCAACAAAGCCTTCTGTTACTTTAAACGCACCTCCATACTCTGCAATGTCCTGACCCATGATCACCATCTCAGGATAACGCTCCATGGTTTGCATCAATGCATCACTAATTGCTTCAATAAATCTTTTTTGTTGAAAAGGCCCTATGCTATCTCTATTCGCAAAGACGTCTTGGTACACTTGTACGTTTGTTTCCAAACTAGGAGCGAAAACGTCTGCCATCTCATCTTCCACTGTAATTGCAAATGGTGTAGGTTCCATCGCTTTTGCCAAATCTTGTTCTATCTGATCTTTGATCTCGTTTTTAATTTCAGCCACCTGCATTTCATTGATCACTCCTTCACTCACTAAGTATTGTTCATAGTTTTTAATGGGATCTTTTCTAGACCATGCTTCCATTAATTCTTTTGGAACATATTTTACACCACTTGCTTCTTCATGTCCACGCATTCTAAAAGTGACACATTCTATCAAATAAGGTTTTTGATTATTAATACAATATTCTCTAACACCCTTAATGGTTTCATATACTTCTAAAATATTATTTCCATCTATTCGAATACCTTCCATCCCATAGCCCTTTGCTCGATCAACTAAATGTTCACAAGCATATTGTTCATTGGTAGGCGTACTTAAACCGTATCCATTATTTTCAATAATAAATATGACTGGCAAATTCCAAACAGCAGCTACATTCAATGCTTCGTGAAAATCTCCTTCACTGGTTCCACCATCACCCGTAAAAGCAATGGTCGCTTTTAATAAACCTCTTTGTTGATATGCTAAAGCAACGCCATCAGCAATCGCTAATTGTGGACCTAGATGCGAGATCATCCCACATATATGATGTGCCGCTGAACCAAAATGAAAACTTCTCTCTCTAGCTTTACTAAAACCATCCCTATCCCCTTGCCACTGTTTAAACAAATCAACCAATGACATATTGCGGGATGTAAATACTCCCAAGTTTCTATGCAAAGGCATGATCCATTCTGTTGGATCCATTGCCAAAGTTGCACCTACTGAAATAGCTTCTTGACCAATCCCACTAAACCATTTACTAATTTTACCTTGACGTAACAATACCAACATTTTATCCTCTATCATTCTTGGTACTACCATAGAACGATATAAATGAATTAATTGTTGATTGTCTAAAGACCCTCTTTTGAATTCCATCAAGCTTAAATTAGTGTTTCAAATTTACCAAATAAAGCCCATAAAAAACCCTCCTTTTGGGAGGGTTTTTTATGTATACTTTTAAAAGTTACTCTCTTGAATTTAATTTGCTTAACAATTTCAAAATTTCAAGGTATAACCACACTAAGGTTACTAATAATCCAAATGCGCCATACCATTCCATATATTTAGGTGCGCCCATTTCTGCAGCTTGCTCTATTGCATCAAAATCTAATAATAAATTCATTGCAGCAATACCCACTATAAATAAGCTAATACCAATACTTAATGGAGAACTATCAAATGCAAAGCCCATATCTACTCCAAACAAACCTAAGATCCAAACGATCAAATAAAATAAACCAATTCCCATGGTTGCGCTCATGATGATAGAACGAAACTTATTGGTCACAGTAATGATTCTGAAATTATACAATAAGAACATTGCTAATGCTACCCCCATGGTCAAACCAACTGCATGAATGATTAAATTTGGATAAGACTTTGCAAACATTTGATTAAAGAATGCGCTAATACCTCCAATAAATAAACCTTCTAAAATTCCATAAGCAGGAACGATATATGCAGCCCAAGTTGGTTTAAACATAATGACCAATGCTAAAATAAATCCGCCGATGGCACCTACTAACATTAAGGTAGTAGCAGTTTGAAAATTACCTTCTGCATAAATATTCCAAATAAACATTGCAGAAGCCATTACCATCAACAGTAAAAACCCAAACTTGTTCATGGTTCCTCTGATGCTCATTACACCAAAAGAGCCTGCTGTTTCATGAAGGCTTTTATCAAAAATCTTTTCTGTTAATGTTGGATTCCCTGTTTTAAATGTTGACATAAAATATTGTTTTATTTAACGTATATAAAAATACTACATATTGAATGATAAATAGTCATTAGGCATTATAAAAAATAGTTAATCCTATTTTTTTAAGCCTGGATAGGTATTTAATTTCCTAAACTGGTAATTCGGATTACGCTTCAGTAAACCAATCATCTTAGCCAATTTAGCAGAATCAGCACTTGCTCTAAACTCGTGATCGTGCATGAGTATAACCAAATGATTATTGGTCTTCGTTTTATTGAATTTCAACAAACTGTCCGCAAAGGCTGCGATCTTTTCTGGAGCATCAATGGGTCTTCCAGATGAATTATAACGCCACTCCATATCCCAACCCACTACATTAAATCCAACGCTATCCATTTTCTTCACCAATGGTCTTACCAAACCGCTAGCTCGTTTAATGTTGGATGTATTCCAAGCATTGTTACCTGGCAACCTAGCAATATTATTATTGGTTTGTAGTATTCGCCCAGCCTTCATAAAATCTGCCAATGAGGAATCTGATTGATGGTAGTAATGAATGTAATCACCATAAAAAGCATGTGAATAGCTATGGTTAGCAATCAAAAATAATTTCGGATTACTCGCTATTCTCTTATAAGCACTTCTTCCAAAATTACTTCTTGACTGATGGAAAGCCACTTCAAAAAAAGTAGCAGCAACTTGCTCTTGCTCACATATGTTAATACAATTGTTGGTACCGGGTAATGGGCCATCATCAAAACTTAAATAAATGTATTTGGTTAGGGGATCTGATTTTACTGGAGCCAACTTTTGTACCGCTACAGAAGGAGCCGGAAATAGAGTAAATAAATGTGCTGCTAAGTAAATTAAGTAACCAATCATATTTTTCGTCCTTAGAATGGCCGCAAAGTTAGACAAGAAATAGGTATTTTAGGTATAAAAATGAAGGTTTTGCCGGTTGAAGCTTTACCTTTGCAGCAAACGGCTCAACATGCAAAAAGATATTGTTTTACAGGATGTGGTGATCAAGTTCGCGGGTGATAGTGGAGATGGAATGCAATTAACTGGTCAACAATTTACCAATAATACCGCTTTACTAGGAATAGACTTAGCAACCTTCCCTGATTTCCCTGCAGAAATCAGAGCCCCGATTGGAACATTACCAGGGGTAAGTGGATTCCAATTACATTTTAGTTCAGACAGAGTGTATACTCCCGGAGATATTTGTGACGTATTGGTAGCCATGAATGCAGCTGCATTAAAAGTAAATTTAAAAGGATTAAAAAAAGGCGGAAAAATTATTGCCAATATTGATGGATTTGATGCAAAGAATTTAAGATTGGCTGCTTACCCAGAAGGCATCAATCCTTTGGAAGATGGAAGCTTAGATGGATACGAATTAACCAAGGTAGATATTACTAAATTAACGCGTGAAGCTTTAAGCGCTTATACAGAATTAGGAAATAAAGAAAGAGATCGTGCTAAGAACATGTTTGTACTAGGATTGATCTATTGGTTATATAATAGAGACTTAGATACAACGATTGAATTCTTGAAAGAGAAATTTGGTAAGAAAGAATATATTTTAAAAAGCAATATCGATGTATTAAAAGCAGGATACCATTATGGAGAAACTGCTGAATTATTTAATGCAAGATATAAAGTGGATAGAGCAAAGATGGAACCTGGCTTATATAGAAGCATCATGGGTAACCAAGCTTTATCAATGGGACTAGTGGCTGCTTCTCAAAAAGCAAAGCTGCCTTTATTTTTAGGATCTTACCCTATTACACCTGCTTCTGATATTTTACATGAATTAAGTAAGTATAAGCATTTTGGTATTCGCACTTTCCAAGCAGAAGATGAGATTGCAGGAATTGGCGCAGCAATTGGTGCTAGTTATGGTGGATCTATTGGATTAACCACTACTTCAGGTCCAGGTATGGCTTTAAAAACAGAAGCCATTGGCTTAGCGACGATGTTGGAAATACCATTATTAATTGTCAATATACAAAGAGGTGGACCTTCAACGGGTTTACCTACAAAGACAGAACAAAGTGATTTGTTACAAGCTTATTATGGTAGAAATGGAGAAGCGCCCATACCAGTTTTAGCAGCATCTACACCAAGTGATTGTTTTCACATGGCTTATGAAGCGGTAAGAATTGCTTTGCAACATATGACTCCTGTTATTTTATTAAGCGATGGATATATTGCGAATGGTGCAGAACCTTGGAAATTTCCTAATGCTAGTGAGATACCAGATATTGAAGTGAAATTCAAAACTTCTTTGGATGAAGGCGAAGCAAAATTCTTGCCTTATAAAAGAGATGAAAAATTAGCAAGACCTTGGGCGATTCCTGGAACAAAAGGTTTTGAACATAGAATTGGCGGACTAGAAAAACAACACGAAACAGGGAATGTAAGTTACGATAGTGAGAACCATCAATTCATGGTAAAAACGAGAGCTGCTAAAGTAGAAAAGATCGCAGACTATATTCCATTACAAACCATTGATAGTGGTGCAGAGAAAGGAAAAGTATTGGTATTAGGTTGGGGCTCTACTTATGGCACCATCAAGAGTGCTGCTTTACAATTACAAAGTCAAGGCAAGGAAGTAAGCCATGCACATATCAAATACATGCGTCCTTTCCCAAAAAACTTAGGAGATATCTTGAAAAATTTTGAGACTATTTTAATTCCAGAAATTAACAATGGACAATTAATCAAAATTATTCGTGACCAATATTTTGTGGACGCAAAGGGATATAATAAAATTATGGGTGTGCCAATTACGAAACAAGAATTGGTAACTGCAATAGAATCATACTTATAGTGTAACTGAGTCCCCTTAGGGAGACTCAGTTACTAAATGGGTCTCCGAAAGGGACCCATTTTTTATTTATGCATTTTCTGAAAATATTTGCAATAGGATTGAATCCCACATTCATCACATTTTGGACTTCTTGCAAGACAAGCATATCTACCATGCAGAATTAGCCAATGATGTGCTTTATGCACTAGTTCGGAGGGAATATGTTTAATCAATGCTTTTTCAACTGCTAAAGGAGTAGTAGCTGTTTGAGGTACTAAGCCAATTCTTCTACTCACTCTATATACATGAGTATCCACCGCCATATTGGGTTGTTGATCAATAACACTGGTAATCACATTCGCAGTCTTTCTTCCAACCCCCGGGAGCGTTACCAATTCTTGAATAGTCATAGGTACTTCACCATTAAAATTATCCAAGAGTAATTGACTCATGCCAATTAAATGCTTGGTCTTATTATTGGGATAAGAAATGCTTTTTATTAAAGGAAACAAATCATCAAAACTGGCTTTTGCCATTTTTTGAGGAGTAGGATATTTTTTAAAAATGCCTGGCGTAGTTAGATTCACTCTTTTGTCAGTACACTGTGCAGATAAAATAACTGCTACTAAAAGTTGAAAAGGATTTTCATAATACAATTCTGTTTCTGCAACAGGGACATGCTCCAAAAAATAATCAATGACCGCCTTATACCTTTCTTGTTTTTTCATGAAGCAAAAGCTTATTGAGGCTTTTCTGTATTGGTCTCCGCGCTATCTTCAAACAAATACACTTCCTCCCCTTCTCTTCTTAATAAATATCTTTCTCTTGCGTATTTCTCCACTGCAGCTGGATTACTTTGAAGATTTTCCAATTGCTTTTGAGTAAGATTGATCTCTTCTTGATAATATTTTTTGGCTGCTTCTAGTTTTTCCAATTCTGCTTTTCTCTCTCTTTGTAAAAAGTAATCTCTTTGGTCAAAAAACAACATCCAAACCACAAAGCCCACCAAAACTAAAAAGTATCGGTTAATGATTACAGGGAATATTTTTTTCAAGATGCTCATATAAAAGATTCTAGGTAAAAATAAGCTAGTTAGGATTATGCACAAAAAAAGAATGAGTCCCTTTAGGAGACTCATTCTTTAATAACTGAGTCTCCGGAGGGACTCGATTATACTATTATTTACTTCCAAACTTTAGTTTACCCTTAGTTGGGAAAACACCAGTTTCGCCTAATTGTTCTTCGATACGAATCAATTGATTGTATTTAGCCATACGATCTGTTCTTGAAGCAGAACCAGTCTTGATTTGGCCACAGTTTAATGCTACTGCTAAATCAGCAATCGTAGTATCTTCTGTTTCACCAGATCTGTGTGACATAATAGTATTGTATCCATTATGTTGCGCTAGACTCACCGCATTGATGGTTTCCGTTAAAGTACCAATTTGGTTTACTTTTACCAATAAGCCATTAGCAATTTTCTTATCAATACCAGTTTGTAAACGATTTACATTGGTTACAAATAAATCATCTCCTACTAATTGACATTTAGAACCGATAGTATCAGTCAAGTTCTTCCAACCAGCCCAATCGTCTTCTGCCATACCATCTTCAATAGAAACAATTGGATATTTTTTCACCCAAGATTCCCAATACTTTACTAATTGATCAGAACTCATTTCTTTACCTGAGCTCTTATGGAAAACATATTTCTTCTTCTTCGCGTTCCATAATTCACTATTCGCAGCATCCATTGCAATAGCAATTTGAGTACCAGCTTTGTAACCAGCAGCATGGATGGCTTCTAATACAGTTTCAATAGCTTCTTCGTTACTTTGGATGTTTGGTGCAAATCCACCTTCATCCCCTACGTTGGTGCTATATCCTTTTTTCTTTAAAGTACTTTTTAATTGATGAAAAATTTCAACTCCCCATCTTAAACCTTCGCTAAAATTAGGCGCTCCTACTGGCATGATCATAAATTCTTGGAAATCGATTTTATTATCTGCGTGTGCACCACCATTCAAAATATTCATCATGGGCATGGGTAATGTTCTCGCATTCGTTCCGCCAATATATCTATATAGAGGAAGGTTTGCTTCTTCTGCTGCTGCTTTAGCAACCGCCATGGATACTGCTAAAATAGCGTTAGCACCTAATTTAGCTTTATTTGGAGTACCATCTAATTCAATCATTACCTGATCAATCGCAGCTTGAGAAGTAATATCAAAACCTGTAATACCATTCGCAATAATAGTGTTTACATTTTTCACTGCTTTCAAAACACCTTTTCCTAAATATTTCTTTTTGTCATTGTCTTTTAATTCTACTGCTTCGTGAACACCAGTGCTAGCTCCACTTGGTACTGCAGCACGACCTAACGCACCTTCATCTGTTAATACATCTACTTCCACTGTAGGATTTCCACGGCTATCTAAAATTTGTCTTGCTTTTACGTCAACAATGTAACTCATAGTTTGATGATTTATTTTCTAAAATATTGTACTGTTTGAGAACGCAATTTACACCCATTTTTTTTAATGGGTAAGCAATTTGAAGATTTCTTCTAAACTAGCTTCTTCAGTATGCAAACGTTCTATATTCAAGCCCATATCCAATGCAAACTGCATCACTATTTTCTTAACATCCTTTCCCTCAGCGGTTTTTACGACTAACAGGTGTTTGTCGATGCTGACAATGTCTAAAGATAAAGTAGCGATATGCGCGCTCAAATGAGTCAATTCTTCCTCAAAAAGAATATGCAAATGATTGGTCTTAGGTTTCAATAACTCCTCCATTGGCTCATTCGCAACCAATCTACCTTGATGCATTACCAATACCCTACTGCATACCGCAGTCACTTCTTGTAAGATATGTGAAGAAAACAAAATCATAGAATGTTTACTGAGTTGTTTGATCACTTCTCTTATTTCAATTAATTGATTGGGATCTAAACCAGAAGTAGGTTCATCCAATAATAATAATGCAGGTTGATGAATAATAGCTGCTGCAATACCTAATCTTTGTTGATACCCTTTTGATAGTTCACCAATTTTTTTGTGTTGCATCAATCCCAATTGTAAAAAATCGATGACTTCTTTAATTCGATTACTCAGCTGATTGACTTGATGAATAGTACCCAGAAATTGCAAATATTCTTTGACATATAAATCTTTATACAAAGGATTGCTTTCTGGCAGATAGCCAATTAATTTTTTAGACGCGATAGAATCCATTTGAACCAACTGATTGTTGATGGTAATTTTCCCTGCATCAGGCATTAATACACCAGCAATCATTTTAAGTGTAGTGCTCTTACCTGCACCATTTGGCCCTAAGAATCCAACAATTTCACCAGGATGCAGATCAAAAGAAATGTTATCAACGGCTTTTTGACCATCGTATTGTTTTTGAATATTGCTTACCACTAAAGACATATCCAAAATTACATTCTTTCTATGGCTAATCCATTATTTCTTTAGAAGATTCGGGCAGATCCCCATATTCATTTTGAGCAGCATATTTGCCAAAAATAAAAAAGCCAATAGTAATGGGTAAGAATATGAGTAAAATAATCACCCATTGTAAAATAGTATTGGCCTTGGCAGCTTCTGAAGCGGCACCAATCTTCACATAGGCCTGATAAACTAGAAATAAAATAATGGCTGGAGACATGATCATCCAAACAAATCCTAATATTTTTTTTATGGTATTCATCATCAATACATTTAAATTTTAATCATTTAATCCATTACATTTTCATCCATTTTGTTGGATAAATAAATAGCTCCTATCACCAAGCAAACTGTTGCTACGCCAATAGGATACCACAATCCTGCCAATACATCACCAGCCGGATTCGCAGAAGTTTTGGTAAACTCCACAATCAATGTTCCTAAAAAAGGTACTAGGCCTCCAAAAACCCCATTACCAATATGATAAGGTAAGGACATAGAAGTATACCTGATTTTAGTGGGAAACATTTCTACTAAAAAAGCAGCAATAGGACCATACACCATTGTGACGTAAACAATTTGAATAAATACCAACCATATCATTTTCCAAAAAGCTGCATTACCTAATGTTTTTTCTACCTGTACAAAAGGTTTGGGAGATTGATATTGTATCATACTCGGAAAAATCAATGTGAGTGGTCTTGCAGCATATAAAGAATCTTTCAAAAACAATGTATCTGTCTTTGTGTATTTAAAAATGGAACCATCTGTATAGAAAGTATCTTCTTGTTTCTTAATATATAATTTGGTTTTATCTACTGCATCAATGATGGGTATTGCGGTCATATAATTCGTCAACTTATTATCCACTAATTGGCTTCTTTTGGATGCATCAGTAATATGGATAAACTCTTTATAGATAGGTCTGTAGGTGATTACGGCCAACAACATGCCTGTCAACATAATCCACTTTCTTCCAACTTTATCACTTAACCAACCAAAAAAAACAAAACAAGGTGTAGCCATTAATATGGCAATGAGCATAATATTTCTTGATTGCACAAATTCAATTTTACAAACGGTTTCAATAAAACTTTGTGCATAAAATTGACCCGTATACCATACCACTCCTTGCCCCATCACTGCTCCAAATAATGCTAGTAAAACCATTTTAAAATTAGCCTTATGCCCAAAACTTTCTTTCAATGGATTGGTAGATGTTTTTCCTTCTGATTTTAGTTTAGTAAACATCGGAGATTCACTCATGCGCATTCTGATTAGAACAGAAACACCAACTAATAAAATAGAAATCCAAAATGGATAACGCCATCCACCCCATTCTGCACTAAATTGATCCACTCCTTGACTAGAACGAATTAAAATAATCACCCCTAATGCTAAGAACAATCCTAAAGTAGCAGTGGTCTGAATCCAACTGGTCCAAAAACCTCTTTGACCCGCTGGAGCATGTTCTGCAACATAAGTCGCTGCACCACCATATTCACCTCCTAAAGCCAAACCTTGTAATAATCTTAAGATCAACACCAAAATCGGAGCCAACCAACCAATGGTGGTATACCCTGGAACCAAACCAATCGCAAAAGTGGACCCACCCATAATTACTAGGGTTAATAAAAAAGTATGTTTTCTGCCAATCAAGTCTCCTAATCTTCCAAATACTAATGCTCCAAAAGGACGCACAATAAAACCTGCTGCAAAAATAGCTAGTGTGCTTAAAAGTGCTGCTGTTCCTGCATCTGCAGGAAAAAATTGTTTGGATAAAATAGTAGCTAACATTCCAAAAATGTAAAAGTCATACCATTCAATCAAAGTTCCCACAGAAGAAGCACCAATCACAAAGGCGATTTTGCTTGGAGGATTTGAAGCATTCATAGAATTTGTTTTAACAATCGTTTCATCAAGTTAAATATTTAAACTGAAAAACGTAAATTTGGTTACATAATTTATAACGATTGACATGTCTTATCCTTACCAAATCAAAAGCATGGATGCTTATCATGCAGCTTACAAAAAAAGTATAGAAGAACCAGCACAATTCTGGAGTGAGATTGCTGAGCATTTTACATGGCATAAGAAATGGGATACCACATTGGAATGGAATTTCAAAGACCCGAAAGTAGAATGGTTCAAAGGAGGTCAATTAAATATTACCGAAAATTGCATAGATAGACATTTAGCTACAAGGGGTAATCAACCTGCCATTATTTGGGAACCTAACGACCCTAAGGAAGAGCATCGAATCATTACCTATCATCAATTGCATACCAAGGTTTGTCAATTCACTCAAGTACTTATCAATAATGGCGTAAAAAAAGGAGATCGTGTTTGTATTTATATGGGCATGATACCAGAACTAGCTATTGCAGTATTGGCATGTGCAAGAATGGGTGCCATACATAGCGTGATTTTCGGAGGTTTCTCTGCACAAAGTATTGCAGATAGATTAGAAGACGCCAAAGCAACATGTATAATTACCTGTGATGGTGCAT
>JAFMEV010000052.1 GCA_017856545.1 Chitinophagaceae bacterium | reverse complement strand
AAAAACCCGCACTGTTCGTGCGGGCTTTGTGACCCCGTCAGGATTCAAACCTGAAACCTTTTGATCCGTAGTCAAATACTCTATTCAGTTGAGCTACGGGGCCATTCCACTTACTAACCCAGTCAATAAGGGGTGCAAATATACCCCAAAAAGCCATTCTTCCAAAGGATTTTGGCTAAATAATTGAGTTTTAATAGCTTAAATACTAGTAATGCCAGCGTACAAAGGCCTCGATAGCTGCGTATTTCGTTAGGCCTAATTTAGCGTATAATTCAGCGGTATTGGCATTGCGAATTTCGGCTCTTTGCCAGAATTCCCTTGCATCTGTACCTTGGAAAGGCACACTATCTTTTTGAGACTGATGTATGAATATACCAAAGCGTTTTTTCATTACTTGGTCTGGGCTCATAGGAACAGCCATTTCAATTTCTGAAATATCCCACTCTTGCCAAGCACCCTTGTATAACCATACCCAACAATCTTTTACCCAATCTTCTCCAGCTGCTTTTAATCTGCGCATACTTTCAAAAATGACTTCCAAACAAACCTTATGGGTGCCATGTGGATCGGCTAAATCTCCTGCACAATATACTTGGTGAGGTTGTATCTTTCTTAATAGCTCCATGGTGATTTGAATATCTTCTTCACCCATTGGTTTTTTATCAATTGCACCTGTTTCATAAAAAGGCAGGTTCATGAAATGATAATTTTGTTCTGCAATACCTACATATCTACAAGTTGCTTTTGCTTCACATCTTCTAATCAATCCTTTAATGGATCTAATTTCTGCAGTATCCAATTCTCCAGGTTTTTTTCCAGATAAGAATTGTCTTGCTTCACTTAAAATTTCATTAGATTTTTTATTATCAATGCCAAATAGATCTTCAAAACCTACTGCAAAATCTAAGAAACGTGTTACAAATTCGTCTGTTACTGCAATATTGCCACTGGTTTGATAGGCAACATGAACATCGTGTCCTTGATCATGTAAACGCATGAATGTTCCACCCATACTGATAATATCATCATCTGGGTGAGGAGAGAAGATCATTACTCTTTTTGGATGTGGACTACTTCTTTCAGGATGCGCTGGAATAACTGCATTGGGTTTTCCACCAGGCCATCCAGTAATGGAATCACGCAACATGTAAAACACTTGTAGGTTGATATCGTATACTGATTCTTTCAATACCAATAAATCTGCTAAACTATTTTCTTTATAATCATCTGCCGTTAAGCTCAATACTGTCTTATCTAGTTTCAATGCCAATTCAATAACCGCTTTCTTGATATTTTGTGGTGTCCACTCACATGAACCCGTTAACCATGGCGCTTTATTTCTTGTTAATTCTGTTGCAGCAAATTCATCTATGATATAAGTACAATCATCATGATTTTGCAAAACACTTGCAGGAACTTGTTCTGTCACATCACCTTCAATAGATTTTGCTACAATTTCTGCTTTATTACCCCAAGCTAACAATACAATTTTCTTAGCTTTCATGATACTTCCAATACCCACTGTAATGGCGGTTCTTGGAACTTTATTGATATCATGCCATTCATACAAATTAGCCATTCTAGTTAAATGATCTAAATGAATCACTCTTGTTTTGGAATGGAAGCTTGAACCTGGTTCGTTAAATCCTATATGACCGTTTTTACCAATCCCTAAGATTTGTAAATCAATACCGCCTAATTTTTCAATGGTTTGTTCGTAAGCAACACATTTTTCTTTTAATTCTTCTTTTGTCCATTCTGAATTAGGAAGGTGAATATTCTTTGGATCAATATCTATATGGTCAAACAAATGACGATGCATAAAACTCCAATAACTCTGATAAGCGTTTCTTGGAATAGGATAGTACTCGTCTAAGTTTACAGTAACTACATTTTTAAAACTTAATCCTTCTTCTTTATGCATTCGAACCAATTCCTTATATAACAGAATAGGAGTAGCGCCAGTAGCCATGCCCAAAACACATGGTAAATTTTGACCTTGTTTTTCTTTAATTAAATGGGCAATTTGAGCTGCTAATGCATTTGAGCCCTCAGTGGGGTTCTTGTAAATTTTTACTGGAATCTTTTCAAATGATTCTAACATAGTAATCTTATTATGATAATTACGATATAAATATACAAAAAAAACGCTCCCAATTTTAGGAGCGTTTTAGTATTTAATCTACTTTATTAATTTTAATCATATTAGTTGGCATATGTAATTTAATTGGAGTGCTTCCTGTATTTACTACAATATCACCTTCTTTTACATATCCATTTTTTTTCAATACTTGAATTTGATCAGTAATAATCGCATCCAAACTCTCTTCTTTATCATAATAGAAGGCTTTAACACCCCAGCTTAATGATAATTGATTCACCAAACTTGCTTCTTTTGTGAAAACAAATAAAGGTGATTTTGGTCGGAAACTACTCAACATAAATGCAGTGTAGCCTGATTGTGTCATACCTACTAATGCTTGTGATCCGCTATCGTCGGATAATCTACATGCACTATAACAAAGAGCGTCACTCAAGAAAGAAGGAGAATGTGGTTGTGGCTTTAAATCTTCTGAACGATTATACTTATAACCATTTTGCTCCACTTCAGAAATAATTTTACGCATTGTTTCAATAACCAATACAGGGAATTGACCAGTTGCAGTTTCACCACTTAACATTACCGCATCAGCGCCTTCAATTACCGCATTCGCAACGTCTGTTATTTCAGAACGGTTAGGTTTTACGCGATCTATCATTGATTCCATCATTTGAGTTGCCACAATCACTGGCTTTGCTCTATGAATACATTTTCTAATCAATTCTTTTTGAATTAAAGGAATCTTCTCTACAGGTAATTCAACTCCCAAATCACCACGAGCTACCATAATAGCATCACTTGCAATAATAATATCTCTAATATTCGTCAATGCTTCTGGCATTTCAATTTTCGCAACAATTTTTGATTTGCTATTATGTTTATTCAAGATCTCTCTTAACATTTCAATATCAGCAACTCTTTTCACAAAACTCAAAGCAACCCAGTCTAATTTTTCTTTGATGATAAATGCAGCATCTTCTAAATCTTTTTCAGTTAATGCTGGTAAAGAAATTTTAGTATCAGGTAAATTCAATCCTTTTTTTGAAGATATAATTCCTCCTAAAGAAACAGTAACTTTTACATCACCATTTGCTTCTACACTTTTTACTTTCACTTCAATTTTACCATCATCAATCATGATGGTGTTGCCAACAACTACATCGCCTGCAAGGTTAGGGTAGGATACATAGATTTTTTCCATGGTACCAATACACTTATCATTTGATAAGGTTAATACATCACCTACTTTTACATCTAATCTATTATTTTCAATTTCACCTACTCTTAATTTAGGGCCTTGTAAGTCTCCTAAAATAGCGACGGTGCATCCTAATTCTTTATTAATACCTCTAATGTTATCAATGATTTTTTTCTTGTCTTCGTGACTACCATGAGAAAAATTTAAACGAAACACATTCACGCCTGCTATCACTAAAGCTTTTAATTGATCATAAGTCTCACATGCAGGGCCTACAGTGGCTACAATCTTTGTTTTGTGATGTGTTGGTTTGTAAGTTGGTTGACTCATTTTTATTTTTATTGGGGATTTTAACTAGCTAATATTTTTACAATTTTCATCCACTCGTCGGATATTTTTTGTTTTGCTTTTACTGCATTATCTAATGGTGTATACTTTAATTTATTATCCTCAATACCTACCATTACATTATGTGTGCCGTTTAACAAACATTCAACTGCATGATAGCCCATTCTGCTGGCGATTAATCTATCTAAGCAACTTGGAGAGCCTCCTCTTTGGATATGTCCTAAAATACATACTCTAATATCTGCATTAGGTAATCTTTCTTTTAAGAAATCACCTACTTGTGTACCACCTCCAAATTCATCTCCTTCAGCAACCACCACTAGGTTGACTAATTTTTTTCTTTTTTCTTTCTCCGTTAAAGAAGCTACTAATGCTTCCATGTCTGTTTTTGATTCAGGGATCAAAATATTTTCTGCACCGGTTGCAATTCCACTATGTAATGCTATATATCCTGCATCTCTTCCCATTACTTCTACTACAAATAATCTGTCATGAGCATCAGCCGTATCTCTAATTTTATCTATAGCTTCTACTGCTGTGTTTACTGCTGTATCAAATCCAATGGTAAAGTCACTTCCTGCAATATCTTTATCAATGGTTCCAGGTAAACCAATACATGGAATATCAAATTCGTTACTAAATTTTTGTGCTCCTTTAAAACTTCCGTCTCCACCAATTACAACAATCCCATCAATACCTCTTTTTTTAAGATTTTGATAAGCTGTTTGACGACCTTCTGGAGTGAAGAATTCTTTTGATCTTGCTGTCTTTAAAATAGTTCCACCTCTTTGTATAATATTTCCAACAGATTTAGAATCCATTTGAAAGATATCATCTTCAATCATTCCATTATATCCTCTAGTAACCCCAAAAACCTCCAACCCATGATAAATACCAGTTCTAACTACAGCTCTGATAGCGGCATTCATGCCGGGGGAGTCTCCACCAGAAGTTAAAACGGCAATTTTGTTGACTTTTTTTGTAGACATAATTTTTTGAGTTATTCTTTAAAGCATTGATTTACAACTTGCAATCAAGGCACTATCGATTAAACGGAGCCACAAATTTAAACATTTGAAAGCAATTAACCACCTAATAACCAAAATGTGGGTATTTTTCTGCTTTTTTACAAGCAAATGTTAGTTTTGGGTATATCTATTTTGACTCAAGGGCCAATAAGTCGTTGAAAGCAATTTCATATTCCTTTTCCATGGATTGAATCAGTGCATTTTTATCCTGATAGGATTTTTCGATCTGTTTCAACTTGTTGGGATCTGCATATATTGCTGGATCAGCCATTTCGACTTCGATGGCCGCTTTTTCTTTATTCAAAGTCTCTATATGCTGTTCTAATTGGGCAATCGCTTTTTGTAATTTCTGAATTTGCTTTTGTAAATCCTTGTCAATTGGAGCAGTTGACTTGATTGTTTCAACAGGTGCAATGGGTTTAGCAGGTTCTTGTTTGATTTTAGTAGCTTCAGGTTGGTTTTGTTTATGTTTTGCCATTCTTTCTTTCCAAGCTACCCATTCTGTATAATCACCTTTGAATTCGATAATTTTTTCGTCCTCAATCTCCCAAATCTTATTAGCCGTTTTAGATATAAAATATCTGTCGTGACTTACTAAAATAATGGAACCATCATATTTGGTTAATGCTTCAGCCAATAATTCAACAGTGGCCATGTCCAAGTGGTTGGTAGGCTCATCCAACATTAAAAAATTCGCTTTACTAATAATGGTCTTCGTTAATGCAACTCTAGCTTTCTCACCTCCACTCAAAATTTTAATCCTTTTATCAACATCGTCACCACCAAACAAGAAACAACCCAATAAAGCTCTTAATTCGAGATCAGTTTTCTTTGTCCCACATTCTTGCACTTCTTGTAAAATAGTATTGTTTAAATTCAATGATTCTAATTGATGCTGCGCATAAAAACTTTCATCTACATTATGTCCCCAAACTCTCTCACCTTCGAAACTTTCCATGCCCGCTACAATCCTTAATAGGGTTGACTTACCTTTTCCATTGGCGCCAATCAAAGCAATTTTATCACCCCTTTCAATTTCTGCAAATGCGTTTTCTAAAATGGTAAGGGTAGGGTATTGCTTGGTTACACCTTTTAAATCCACTAATACTTTACCAGGTGTTTTATCTACTGCAAAATTGATTTTGATATTCGGTCTTTCTAATTGAACATCTTCAATCACATCTAGTCTATCCAATCTCTTTTGTATAGATTGTGCTTGCGCTGCTTTAGATGCTTTTGCCTTAAACCTTTCAATAAATCTTTCTTGTTGACGAATATAATCTTGTTGGTTCTCAAAAGCTCTTTGTTGAATTTCTATTCTCTGTACTTTTTCTACTTCATAGTATTCATAATCCCCAGTATAAAAGTTCAATTGTTGTTGATACACTTCAACAATTTTATTCACCATTTTATTCAAGAAGAATTTATCGTGACTCACAATAACCACACTGCCTTTGTAATGCAATAGGTATTTCTCCAACCATTCAATACTCGGTAAGTCTAAGTGGTTAGTAGGTTCATCTAGTAATAAAACATCTGGCG
The DNA here is from genome assembly GCA_017856545.1 of Chitinophagaceae bacterium. Lineage (GTDB taxonomy): Bacteria > Bacteroidota > Bacteroidia > Chitinophagales > Chitinophagaceae > Sediminibacterium. The sequence continues at coordinate 5,522 of JAFMEV010000052.1, read as the reverse complement.
CTTGTAAAATCATTTTTGCCAACAATACACGCATTCTCCATCCACCACTAAATTCTTTATAAGGTCTTGCTAAGTCTTTTGTTGTAAATCCTAAACCATGTAATACTTCTTCTGCTTTATGGTTAATATTATAGCCATCTAATACATCAATCTCATGTAAAGCATCTGTATACTTAATTAATAAGTCATTGTCTTCCGGATTGGCTTCAAGCTCTTTACCTAATTGTTCAACTTCTTTTTCTAGTTCTTTGACTCTTTCAAAAGCTCCTAAGGCTACTTCCGTGATGGATTCATTGGTATCAAAACTTAATAAATCTTGGTGTAAATAGCCGATGGTCGTGTCTTTCCCTTTTTCAACCGTTCCTTTAGAAGGGGTATATTGACCTACTAATAACTTCAAAATGGTTGATTTTCCTGTACCATTGTATCCTATAAGGCCAATGCGTTCTCCTGGCTGAATATGCCAAGTGGCATCTGTAATGATGGCTCTTGCGCCAAATTCGAAGGTTACATTTTGAAGACCTATTAACATATGTTCATTTTCAGACCGCAAAGTTAGCATCTTGAACTGTCTAAATATGCATAAATTTGAAAAAATTATTCCTTGTGAAATATTTAATGTTTTTATTGAGTGTCTGCTTTGTTTTTAGCTGTACAGAACAATCCAATCAAGATCAAGAGTCTGTTTATTGGGCATACCATCCTCAAAATCATCAAGACAGTTGGGATCAACAAGCTTTTATTTTATTGGATGAATACCAAAAAATTCAAGATAATTACAATATCGCTGATTCTTTGGCATTAAAAGCTGCTGTTCAAAATTTATTAGCAACCACCGATACTATTATTGCGCACAATAGTTCAGTAGATTCTTTAACACAAAATATTTGGTTGCCAGGATTGCAAAGTTTTCGAAACGAATTAGAAGCATTTACTTTAGAGCAGGATGTATTCCCATTAAATGACCAATTTAAAATGTGTACAGTTAGTTTGGTTCATTTTTTAGGAGATATTGGGTATAATAAAACCAATATTTACGTGTTTCAAAAAATGGATGGTGATAATGATTGGTTTTGGATAGGATCAAAAAAGACTAGTAAAAATCCATTTGACAAAACAGATAGACAAGAATATAGCGCCAATTTCAATCTACAAGAGCCATAAATCTTTATTCTTTGGGAGGTGGGGTATAGCTTACTATAATTTTTGCGTTCATTTTATTGGTAGAAGTAATGAACAATTCCTGTCTTCTGTCGCCATCTTTTAATACCAGCAATGCTGTATTTGGTGGAACAGTCCCCATATTATGTGCTACAATAATGATTTCGTGCTCATTGATCACTTCTGATAAAGTGAATTCCAAATGAATGGCCTTATAACTCAATCTCTTTTTACTAACTAATAATTTTTTATTGTCATACACAATAATGGTATCATTGTCGATGGTTCCATTATCATACAAATCAATACTAAATTGTTTACTTGATGTAGTAATTTTTTTAGCTAATCTATTTTCTCTAGCAACCAATGCCCATGGCACGGTTTGAAATCCATTACCTTGTTTAATTCTTATTTCTGTTTCAATATCTTCTGGCTCATTTAAAATAGCTTCTTCCATTACAGGCTCATCTTGAATGCTATTGATTTGCACATTTTGAATAGCAGTGTTGATGTTCTCTGGACTTGACTTAGTATTTGAAGCTACTTTATTATTAACCACTCCAAGCTTATTGGTATTATTAGGTTTACTTGAGTTGTTGGTATTTGCATTTGCTACAGTATTTGTTTTTTGTAGGTTTGTTTTTGCAGGGGGTAATACAGTATTAACCGTCTTTGTTTCAGTAATTGTTTTGCTTGGTATTACTTTGTTTTTTTCAGCAGCTTTTTCTTTTTCAATTTTTTGTTTAGCTGCTTTCTCTGAAGCAATTAATTTTTGAATGGGTACGTCTTTTTCCAAATAAATTTTACCACCACCACAATCCTTGCCTGTTTTTTTATTATAAGATGTATAAGTTCCTTCAATGATTTCATGTCCTCGAATATTTTTATACATCAAAAAATTATTCATCAAACAAGGGGTATAATTTTCTTGAATAGATAGATCAAGAAATCCTTGCTCTTCGATATGAACCAATTGAGTGGTTTTATCCAAAGATCCAGTGGCATATGCATGTGCCGAAAAATCACTGCTCAATTTGGTATAGGTACTGATGGTTAAATGTCCTTGAGGGCCCTGAGTAATATCCATTTCATAGCTGTATACTTTTCCAATTGGGCTATTGTTTGGACTAAAGAATCCCTTCCATTTTCCCTCCATTTGTTGAGCAAAAAGGGAATTTGCGCTCCAACAGTATAATATGCAAAGGATTATAATACGCATAAGGCAAATCTAAGGAATTTTGCTACCTTTGCGCTCTTATATATATTGTAATAAAACATGGTTCAAATTCAATTTCCAGACGGTGCAGTGAGATCTTATGAAAAAGGAATTACTGCTTTAGGTATTGCTAAATCCATAAGTGAGGGTTTGGCAAAGAAAGTATTAGCGGCTTCAGTAAACGGAGAGGTTTGGGATGCCACGCGCCCCATTCACCAAGATGCTGCTTTGAAATTATTGACCTGGGATGATGCTGATGGAAAATCTACCTTCTGGCATTCTTCTGCGCATTTATTGGCAGAGGCAGTTGAATTGCAATTTCCTGGTGCAAAATTTTGGGTAGGACCAGCAGTTGAAAAAGGTTTTTATTATGATATTGATTTAGGAGACAATCATATTAAAGAAGAAGATGTGATTGCGCTTGAAAAGAAAATGAATGAATTAGCTAAGCAAGCGAATGCCTATATCAGAAAAGAATTAAGTAAAGCAGAAGCAGTTGCTTATTTTACAGAGAAAGGGGATGAGTACAAATTAGATTTATTATCTGGCTTAGAAGACGGAACAATTACTTTTTATACACAAGGTCAGTTTACGGATTTATGTCGTGGACCGCATATTCCTAATACAGGAGCTATTAAAGCAATTAAGATTACCAATATTGCAGGTGCATTTTGGAAAGGAGATGAGAAAAACAAAATGTTGACTCGTGTTTACGGAATCACTTTCCCTAATCAAAAAGAATTAGACGAGTACTTATTATTATTAGAAGAAGCGAAGAAGAGAGATCATAGAAAATTAGGAAAAGAATTAGGTATCTATACTATGGATGATGATGTGGGCCCAGGTTTGCCTTTATGGATGCCCAATGGTACAATCATAATAGAAGAATTAGAAGGATTAGCAAAAGAGACTGAAGAAGCTGCTGGATACAAGCGTGTGGTAACCCCACATATCGCGAAGGAGAGTATGTATATTACGAGTGGTCACTTGCCATATTATCAAGATAGTATGTTCCCTCCAATGGAATTAGATGGAACAAAATATTATTTGAAAGCGATGAATTGTCCGCATCATCACAAAATTTTTGATGCAGAACCTAAGAGCTACAAGGACATGCCTTTGAGATTAGCTGAATATGGAACTTGTTACCGTTACGAGCAATCTGGTGAATTGTTTGGATTGATGCGTGTGAGATGTTTACATATGAATGATGCGCATATTTATTGTACCAAAGAACAATTTGCAGCTGAGTTCCGTGCAGTAAATGATATGTATTTGAAGTATTTCAAAATATTTGGAATCGATAAATATGTAATGCGTTTAAGCTTGCACGATCCTGCAAAATTGGGGCAGAAATATATTAATGAACCTGAACTTTGGTTAGAAACCGAAGCAATGGTTCGTTCTGTTTTAATTGAAACAGGTACTCCATTTGTTGAAGTACAAGATGAGGGTGCATTCTATGGCCCTAAGATTGATGTTCAAATTTGGAGTGTGATTGGTAGAGAGTTTACATTGGCAACCAACCAAGTGGATTTTGCACAAGGGAAACGCTTCAACTTAAATTTCACTAACAAAGACAACGAGCCTGAAACTCCGTTGATTATACATCGTGCTCCATTAGGAACCCACGAGCGTTTTATTGGATTTTTGTTGGAACACTATGCGGGTAAATTCCCTGTTTGGTTAGCACCATTACAAGTGAAGATTTTGCCAATTAGTGATAAGTTCATGCCTTATGCACAAGAGGTTTTAGCCCAATTTAAAAAAGCGGGAGTGCGTGTTGAGATAGATGATAGAAATGAAAAAATTGGTAAAAAGATCCGCGATACCGAAATCATGAAAGTGCCTTATATGTTGGTGATTGGAGAGAAAGAAGTTGCAGAAAGTAAACTTTCTGTTCGTCGCCAGGGTAAAGGAGACCTAGGTATGTTGGACAAAAACGAATTCCTAGCCAAAGTAGTGGAAGAAATTGAAGAGAGATTGGCTCCGGAAGCGTAACAATGACTATCTTTACAAAACACTAAACAACGTTTTAATATTTAATGGCATTACCTAACAGAGGACCCAGATTTAACCCAAGGTTTCAAAGACAACAAGAACCAGAGCATCGCATCAATGATCGTATCCGTGTACCACAAATTAGATTAGTTGGAGACAACATCGAAGTAGGTGTTTATAACACGCAAGATGCTTTGAAAATAGCTGCTGATCAAGGTTTAGACTTAGTAGAAATTTCACCCACTGCAGATCCACCAGTTTGTAAAGTCATCGATTACAAGAAATTTCTTTACGAGAAAAAGCGTAAGGAAAAAGAAATGAAGGCGAATTCTAAGCAATCTGAAATCAAAGAAATTCGTTTCACACCAGGAACTGATGACCATGATTTTGATTTTAAAGCAAAACATGCAGAGAAGTTTTTACAAGATGGAAACAAAGTAAAAGCCTATGTTCAATTCAAGGGTCGTGCAATTATGTTCCAAGACAGAGGCCAATTGCTTTTATTAAAATTTGCAGAAAGATTAGCTGAAGTGGGTGCTTTAGAAAGCATGCCTAAATTAGAAGGAAAGAGAATGTTTGCCATTTTTCAACCTAAAACAGGTAGCAAGAAAAAAGCAAGCCCATCTAACTAATTATTAATCAATATATTATAAAAAAGAGTCTTCCAAAGAGGACTCTTTTTTATTTAAGCGAAAGAGGCTCATTTTTTTGGCTAATCAGTGATTCCGCTGTACCTTTGCCATCCATTTCCCACAAGGCCCAATAAGTGTATTGCCTGAGTAATACCGCCAGCAGGGAGTAATCGATAAGATTATAATAATGCCAAAAGTAAAAACTAACTCAAGCGCAAAGAAGCGTTTTAAAGTTACTGGTACTGGTGAAATCACCTACCAAAAAGCGTTCAAAAGACACATCCTTACTAAAAAATCAACCAAGCGTAAAAGAGCTATGAGACAAAAAGGTCTTGTAGGTGCTACGAACAAAGACTTCGTTTTACGTTTATTAAGATTGAAAGGATAATTCCTCCGAATTTTAAATCAAACACATTTAAATTAACCGAGTCGAAGTCTTGAGACCGAAGATTCAATAAAATATTAATTATGCCACGTTCAAAAAATGCCGTTGCATCTAGAGCAAGAAGAAA
>JAFMEV010000153.1 GCA_017856545.1 Chitinophagaceae bacterium | reverse complement strand
GTTAATACTTTAAGAGATAGCAAACCTTTACCAACTTATACAGTTGATCAATCTTTTGAAACAAGTGGTGATTCAGCAGCACAACATCTTAGTCAAGCTATTCAAATCAAAACTGTTTCTTTTGGAGATACTTTAGCAATTGATACAGCTGAGTTTTTGAAGTTTAGAAAGTTCATTGAAACCACCTATCCAAATATTACCGCTAAGCTTCCTAAACAAACATTTAACGAGTTTAGTTATGTATATAAATGGACTGGGAAGGATACAAGTTTAGCGCCTTATGTTTTAATGGGACATATGGATGTTGTGCCAGTAGAAGCAGTAGCAGAAAGTAAATGGACTGTTCCTTCTTTTAGCGGTGCTATAAAAAATGATACTATTTGGGGAAGAGGTGCAGTAGATGATAAAATTTCAGTAATTGCCATTTTAGAAGCTACAGAACAATTATTAAAAGAAAATTACACACCCAATAGAACGATATATTTATGCTTTGGACATGATGAAGAAATTTCGGGAAAGCGTGGCGCTAAGATTTATAGTAAATGGTTTAAAGACAATAATATTAAGCCTGCTTTAGTATTAGATGAAGGTGGTCAAATAGATACAAAACATTTTGAACATTTAAAAAGACCAATGGCATTAATTGGAACTAGCGAGAAGGGTTATGTAAATATTGATTTAACAGTTGAAATTCCAGGTGGCCACTCTTCAATGCCAAGTAAGGAAACAGCAATAGATGTGTTAAATAAAGCAATCGTAAAAATCAGAGAAAATCAAATGCCAGGCAAGATTCCGCCTACCATTATTGAAATGCTCAATAGAACTAAGTCTGCAGAATCTTTTACGAAAAGAATGGTGTTAAGTAATCTATGGTTATTTAATGGTGCTGTTTTAAATGAATTAAGCAAAACCAAAGAGACCAATGCGATGACCCATACTACTTTAGTGCCTACTATTGTTCATTCTGGCATCAAAGACAATGTAATACCTTCTGTGGCAAAAGCCACATTTAATAGCCGTATTTTACCGGGCGAGACAAGTGATGATGTTGTTGCATTTGTAAAGAAAGCAGTCAATGACGAAAGAGTAAGTATTAAAAAACAAACTATTTCTTTAATGGAACCTTCTGCAATCACTTCATTTGACAATCCTGCATTTAAAAAATTAGAAACTGTTTTATACAAGTCAGTTCCCAATGTGATTGTTGCGCCATTTTTATTAATTGGCGCTACAGACTCTAGATATTTTAGAGATTTTAGTGAAGCGGTATTGAATTTCACGCCCATGCAAAATGTAAAAGGTTTTCATGGTATTGATGAGCGTGTGGGAATTTCAGATCTTAATAGAACAGTAGGTTTTTATAAACAACTTATAAAAGAGTAATTCTACATATATTTTAAAAGCAGTTAATGTGCAATGAGATTTTCATATAACACATTCACTGCTTTTTTAATGACATTATTATAATCTCCTTTATAGGCTGGATGACAGCCATTACTTATTACTACAATGCCATATTTTTTCTTGGGATCAAAAAACATTGCACTGAACAAGCCATAAGCAGATCCTGTGTGCCCAACTAACCTAACTCCATCAACCATACTAGTGGTATTTTCTAAAGCAAAACCATATTGTTCTACATTTGAAAAAGGGGTTTGCATTAATTTGGCACTTTTTCTGGTAATGATTCTACCATCTTTATATATGCCATAATTCATATGCATGGACATGTATTTTGCTAAATCTGTTGCAGAGATTTTCATGCCACCAGTAGGGGAAAATATTGGTGTTGTATATCCCATGGTATAATTAGCAATCTCTTCACTTCTAGGTGCATATGCATTGGGAGAAATGATAAATTTTGCAGAGTCTGCATTATACTCATATATATTTGCAAACCTTGTTTTATCTAAAGAGTCAACACAGTATCCTCCATATAATTTTAATGGATCTAAAATATGATGTTTTACATATTGGTCAAATCGCTCCCCAGAAGTTCTTTCAACAATAGTGCCAATCATATTGTAATTTAAATTACAATATTGGTACCCTTTCCCTGGCTCGTAATCATTGTAACATTTTTGCCAATTCGGATTTTTAGCTGGGTTAATATTATCTAAACTAAAATAACCTTCGCTATCATTAATAGATGACTGATGCGACATGAGCAATCTAAGCGTGATGATAGTTTCTGGATATTTAGGATGACGAATGGGGAATCCTACTAAATTACTTACATCTTCATCCAAATCTAATTTGCCTGCTTCAATTAATTGCATAATGGATGTTGCAGAGAAAGATTTAGAGATAGATGCAATTCTGAAAATATTATTATTATTTAGTGGTGTACCTTTTTCTAAATTGCTTGTGCCAAATGAATTGGTATAAATAATTTTATTATCTTTTACTACTGCAACGGATAAACCTACTACTTTTTCTTCCTTAAATATTTGCTGAATAGCTGGTGCAATATTTTCAACTTGGGCAATTGTCTTTACAGACAATAAAACCAAGAACACAAAAAAGTAAATGAT
>JAFMEV010000051.1 GCA_017856545.1 Chitinophagaceae bacterium | reverse complement strand
ATAAGCCTAACTACATTACTGAACCTGAAATTCCATTACATCCCAATGCAGATTACTCTTGGTTGGAAATTAGTTTAACGGAGGGCAAGTTTCATCAAGTAAGAAAAATGGTTGCAGCTGTACATCATAAATGTATTCGCTTAATTAGAATATCCATAGAAGAAATGAATATAAAAAATTTATCCCCTGGCGAGGTCAAAGAAGTAGATGAACAATTCTTTTTTAAAAAATTAAACTTATAATTTATTGTGGTGGGAACCAAGTACCAAATTTGGTAAGATCTACATTACCACCAGATAAAATGATACCCACATTTTTTCCTTGGAACAATTCTTTATTTCTAATGGCTGCAGCCAAGGGTACCACACAACTTGGTTCAACAATAATTTTCATTCTTTCGTATACTAATCTCAACGCAGCTTTAATCTCATCATCGGATACCAATAAAATAGCAGTAACATGTTCTTTGATAATTGCTAAAGTTCTTTCAGATAGAGTTGTCATTAAACCATCTGCAATGGTATTAATAAATGGAGCTTTCTCTACTTTGCCAGATTGGATACTTAAAATAGCATCTGCAGCACCTTCGGGCTCTCCTGCATAAACTTTCATAGAAGGTTTATAATAGTGTGCTCCTAAGCAAGTGCCTGATAATAGACCACCCCCGCCAACAGGCGTAATGACAGCATCTAATTGCGGCACTTCTTCTAACAACTCTTTTACACAGGTTGCTTGTCCTGTAATAACTCTATCGTCATCATATGGATGTATAAATTCAGCACCTGTTTTCTCTACTACCTCATTTAATGCAGTTTCTCTTGCAACTTGGTTAGCCTCACAAATAATCACTTCTGCCCCATAGCCCCTCACTGCATCTACCTTTACTTGAGGTGAAGATTTGGGCATGACGATATATGCTTTTATACCCAACATTTTTGCTGCATAGGCTAGTGCTTGTGCGTGGTTGCCAGAGGAATGTGTGGCCACTCCATTTTTTAATTGGTTAGCATCCAAACTTAAGCTTGCATTCATCCCACCTCTAATTTTAAATGCACCAATTTTTTGAAAATTCTCACATTTAAAATAGAAATTGATTCCAAACATTTCATTGATGCTTTGATTAGTCATCACAGGTGTATGATGTATATAAGTATCTATTCTTTCTGCCGCTTTTTCAATGGCTTCTTTTGTAATGCTCATAAGGATGGATTTAACAAAATTGGATGTTCTATTTTTAGAACATGAATTTAACAAAAAAATTAACCATCATCGTTTCATTGTTTATAATAGTTTGATTATATTTAATAATTCAAGGATTGCAAACTAAAAAAGTCTATGAAAAACAACGTATTTTCTGCTGAAGAAATAGCAAAGTATCATCAAGATGGGTACTTAATTGTAAAAAACTTTTGTTCTAAAGCTGAAGTTGATAAAATGTATAGTATTGCTTTAGAGGACAATGCCATGAGTAAAAATGCCTTAGATTTAAATGACCAATCTGGCAAAAAAACAAAATTGTCTTTATGGTTTACCCCTGGTAATGACATTTTTGGATATTTAACAAGGAGTGAAAGAATGGCCAATCGAGTAGGCCAGTTATTGGATAGTACAGCTCCAGTTTGTCATTTTCACTCTAAACTAATGCAAAAAGAACCTAAGGTGGGTGGTGCTTGGGAGTGGCATCAAGATTATGGTTATTGGTATAAGAATCAGTTTATGTTTCCGGATCAACTAATTAGTGTAATGGTAGCATTGACTGTAGCGAATAAAAAAAATGGCTGCATACAAGTAATTAAAGGTTCTCATAAATTAGGTAGGGTTAATCATGGTTTTGCTGGTGAGCAAGTAGGTGCTGATATGACCATGGTGAATAATGCTTTACAAACCATGGAATTAGTATATGTAGAAATTGAACCAGGAGACGCATTGTTTTTTCATAGTAATATTTTACATCGATCTGCTGCAAATGAATCCGATTATCCAAGATGGTCTATCATTTCTTGTTACTCTTCGCAATCTAATCTAGCATACAATGAAACATCCACTTCTTGGAAAGTTCCTTTAGAGGTGGTTCCTGATAGTGCAATTTTAGAGTGGGAGGCGGAAAGTTTAAGCAATGCCGATTTCTTGAAGAAAGAAAATGATCCAGCTTTAAAAGATACAGGATGGGAAAATAAATAAGTCTTATGTTATTATTAGGTATTGATATTGGAACATCTTCTATTAAAGTTGCTATTGTTGACGCTGCTTCCAGTAAGACATTAATAACAGTTCAATACCCTGATATAGAAACTCCCATCAATTCCATTCAACCTAATTGGGCTGAACAAGATCCTGAAATGTGGTGGGAGCATGTTCAGCAAGCCATTTTAAAAGCACATGCTTCAAAAAAATACAATCCATTAGACATTCAATCTATTGGCATTGCTTATCAAATGCATGGCTTGGTTTTAGTAGATAAGCATCAAAAAGTTTTAAGAGATAGTATTATTTGGTGTGATAGTAGAGCAGTTGAAATAGGCAATAAGGCATTTAAAAATATTGGCGAAGAAAAATGCTTAAGTCATTTACTCAATGCTCCAGGTAATTTTACTGCTTCAAAATTAGCATGGGTAAAAGAAAATGAGCCTGCCATTTTTGAAAAAATTGATAAGCTAATGTTGCCTGGAGATTTTATTGCGATGAAGTTCACTGGTAGTATAACTACAAGTATAGCAGCGCTTTCTGAAGGCATTTTTTGGGATTTTAAAAACAAGGCCATTTCAAAAGACATTTTAGATTACTTTGGATTCAACGAATCCATATTTCCACTAGTGCAAGACGTGTTTAGTACGCATGGACTTTTACATAGCCAATCGGCATCTGCACTTGGATTAAAAGAAGGCACTCCTATAACGTATAAAGCAGGAGATCAACCTAATAATGCCCTTTCACTAAATGTATTTGAACCAGGTGAAGTTGCTGCAACTGCTGGAACAAGTGGGGTTATATATGGTGTGGGAGATACCTTACATTATGACAAAGCTTCTAGAATTAATCAATTTGCACATGTCAACTATACAGGAGAACTAAATAGATTAGGCATGTTATTGTGCATTAATGGCACAGGCATCATGAATAGTTGGGCTAAAAAATGGATTGGTGATATACATGATTATACGCAAATGAATATGGAGGCGTCTACAATTGCTATAGGATCTGAAGGACTTCAGGTATTACCTTTTGGTAATGGAGCGGAGAGAATTTTTAATAATAAAATCATTGGTGCCCATTTTTTGAATTTGAATTTGAATCAACATACTGCTTCACATATGTATCGTGCAATACAAGAAGGTATTGCTTTTTCTTTTAGGTATGGTTTAGATATCATGCGAGCTAATGGAATTACTCCTTCCATTATTAGAGCAGGCAATGCGAATCTATTTAAAAGTACCTTGTTTACAGAAGCTTTTGTAAATGCATTAAATGTGCCTGTTGAATTATACGATGTAGATGGAAGTGTGGGTGCCGCAAAAGCTGGTGGCATTGGTGCTGGTATTTATGCATCTTCAAAAGAAGCCTTCCACCATTTCACGCCTATTCAAACGATAGAACCAACAGTATCAAAAAAATACGATGAGTTATATCAGGATTGGTTACAATCACTCCAAAAATTTATTTAAATAATTGCTCACTAAAATCTTTTCTTATGTCAGTAGTACTTGGTAACACAGAATTTTTTAAAGGTATTGGTAAAATTACCTTCGAGGGTCAAGCATCTTCTAATCCATTAGCGTATAGATGGTATGATGAAAATAAAGTAGTGGCAGGAAAGCCAATGAAAGATTGGTTAAGATTTGCAGTAGCATACTGGCATAGTTTCTGTGGTAATGGTTCTGATCCTTTTGGGGGGCCTTCACAGATTCATCCTTGGGATGCAAAAGCAGATCCAATAGAGAGAGCAAAAGACAAAGCCGATGCAGCTTTCGAGTTTATGACTAAAATGGGATTACCTTATTTCTGCTTTCACGATGTAGATGTAGTGGAGTATACTAATGATGTGGTAGACAATGAGAAACGTTTGCAAACCATGACAGCTTATTTACAAGAAAAGCAAAAAGCAAGTGGTGTAAAATTATTATGGGGCACAGCCAATGTATTTAGTCATAGAAGATATATGAATGGAGCTTCTACCAATCCAGATTTTCATGTATTAGCACATGCTGGGGCGCAAGTGAAAGCAGCGATGGATGCAACTATTGCATTGGGTGGAGAAAACTATGTGTTTTGGGGAGGAAGAGAAGGTTATATGAGTTTATTAAACACCAATATGAAGCGAGAGAAAGAACATCTTGCTAAGTTTTTACATACAGCAAAAGACTATGCTAGAAAAAATGGATTCAAAGGAACATTTTTTATCGAGCCTAAACCTTGTGAGCCTACTAAGCATCAATATGATTATGATAGTGAAACCGTGATTGGCTTTTTACGTCAGTATGATTTATTAAACGATTTCAAATTAAATATCGAAGTGAATCATGCAACTTTAGCTGGTCATACTTTCCAACATGAGTTACAAGTTGCTGCAGATGCTGGCATGTTAGGTAGTATGGATGCCAATAGAGGAGATTATCAAAATGGATGGGATACAGATCAGTTTCCTACTAACTTGAATGAATTAACTGAATCTATGTTGATTATCATGGAAGCAGGCGGTTTCCAAGGAGGCGGTATTAATTTTGATGCTAAGATTAGAAGAAACTCCACTGATGCTGCCGATTTATTCCATGCACATATTGGTGGTATTGATAGTTTTGCTAGAGCATTAATTACAGCAGATCATATCATACAAAAATCTGAGTACAAGCAAATCAGAAAAAACAGATATGCTTCTTTTGATACTGGAGCAGGTAAGGAATTTGAAAACGGACAATTGAGTTTGGAAGATTTAAGAGCCTATGCTATTGAAAAAGGTGAGCCTGCAACCATTAGCGGTAGACAAGAGTATTTAGAGAATATCATTAACAATTTCATTTAATTAGTTAGCTCTTTTGGTTGATTATTCTTAACTTGATGCATGCAATCAACTGTCAAAAAACTAGGTTTATGGACGAGTACTTCTCTAGTACTTGGAAATATGATTGGAGCCGGTGTTTTTATGATGCCTTCCACATTGGCTAGTTTTGGAGGCATTAGTATTATTGGTTGGATTGCATCCTCCATTGGTGCTTTTTTATTAGCTAAAATTTTTGCGCATTTAAGTAAAATGATGCCTGGATCCGATGGTGGTCCCTATGCATATTCAAAATCTGCAATGGGAGATTTTGCAGGTTTCTTAGTTGCCTGGGGTTATTTGATTTCAGTATGGTGTACCAATGCAGCGATCACCGTTTCTTTTATAAGTGCCTTAAGTACGTTTATTCCAGCATTAGCAACGAATTCTTTAATGGCCGTGTTTACAGGATTAGCAACTATTTGGATCTTAACATGGATCAATACATTGGGTGTATTCACTTCAGGTAAACTTCAATTAATCACGACGATTTTAAAAGTAGTTCCTATTTTATTAGTAGGAATTGTTGGATTATTTTTTATTCAATGGGATAATTTTTTACCTTTTAATGCAAGTGGTACTAGCACGCTTTCTGCTATTACTGCAACAACAACATTAACATTTTTTGCCTTTTTGGGTATTGAATGTGCAACTATTCCTTCAGGCAGTGTTGAAAATCCAGAAAAGACCATTGCCCGAGCAACACTTTTGGGAACTTTCATTGCAACTGCAGTTTACATACTAAGTACCGTAAGCATCATGGGAATGATTCCTGCTGCACAATTAAAAACCACCGTAACGCCTTTTGCAGATGCAGCAACCATTATTTGGGGATCTGGCGCTAAGTATTGGGTGAGTGCAGGTGTTGCTATAGCAGCGTTTGGTGCATTAAATGGTTATATCTTAATACAAGGACAATTACCTGCTGCTATTGCAAATGATCAACTTTTCCCAGCCATTTTTGCCAAAAAAAATAGCAAAGGAGTGCCTGCAATTGGCGTTGCCATTTCTAGTGTACTGGTTTCTTTTTTTATGATGATGAATTATACAAAAGGATTGGTGGATCAGTTTAAGTTTTTAATCTTACTCACTACCCTAACTGTTTTAATACCTTATTTATTTTCTACTGCTGCTTATATTATTTTTAGATTGAAAGAAGCTAATCTTTCGAAATGGATAAAATATTCTGCTATTACATTAGCTTCATTAGCCTTTTTATTTTTTATGTGGATGATTATTGGTTCAGGGCAAGAGATTGTTTATTGGGGTTTTGTATTAAGTATGTCATCTATACCTGTTTATGTATGGGGAGTGACAAAGAGAAATAAAAAAAATGAATTATAAAATTTATACAATGAGTGCACATTCTGAAAGCGGCAAACTAAAATCAGTTTTTATTAAAAGAGCAAAAGATGCATTTATTGATGACGCACATATAGCAAAGCATTGGGAAGCATTAAATTATTTAGGTAAGCCTGAAATAAATAAAGCTTTCATTGAGTATGAAGCTTTCGAGCAAGTATTTAAGGATAATGGCACTGAGATTTTTTATCTTCCACAAGACGCCTCAGTAAATATGGATTCAATTTATTGCAGAGATGCGGCTATTGCAACTTCGCATGGAATGATTATTTGCAATATGGGTAAAGAGGGAAGAAAAAATGAACCATTGGCTGAGCAAAAGGCTTTTGAAGAACAAGGCATTCCTGTATTAGGTGTGATTAGTGCGCCTGGAACTATAGAAGGAGGTGATGTGGCATGGCTAGACGAAAAAACATTAGCCGTGGGGCATACCTATAGAACCAATGAAGAAGGGATCAAACAAATTACTGCTTTATTAGCACCAATAGGCGTAGATGTAATAGTCGTTCCAATGCCTCATTATCGTGGTCCATCAGATGTGTTTCATTTAATGTCTGTGCTAAGTCCCGTAGACAGTAATTTAGCGGTTGTGTATTCTCCACTAATTCCTATTGTATTTAGAAACGAATTAATTAAAAGAGGTTATGAATTAGTAGAAGTGCCAGAGGCGGAGTTTGATAGTATGGGATGTAATGTGTTAGCATTGGCTCCAAGAGTTTGCTTAATGGTTAAAGGCAATCCCATTACCAAAGAAAGATTAGAAAAAGCTGGATGTAAAGTGATTGAATACGAAGGAGCAGAGATTAGTGTAAAAGGTGGTGGCGGTCCAACATGTTTAACTAGACCTGTAGAAAGAGTTTAATTATTTCATTAGAATAATTAAAGCAGATCCAATCACCATAATGGTTGCACCCATCAATTTTTTAAATAAGTGTAACTCATTAAAAAATCGGTGACCTAGCACTACACTTAATAAAATAGATAGTTGAAATAATGCTAAAGCATAACCAACGGGCATATGACTTAATGTATAATTAGTGGAGGCTAACATAAGGCCAACGGTGAGTAACAGTAAAAAATATTTTACGAGTATTGCACCATCTACATTTTTAAATTCTTTTTGTATCGAGACCTTGGTGAATAAAATAAAGACAAAAGAGAATCCTGCTCCAAAAATACTCCAACCTGCAAAAGCGATTTCTAAATTGGAATGTTCAATAACTTTTTTATCTAACACAGCTTGAATACCTGTTAATACAAGTGCTGCTAATCTGTATTGAATAGCAGGTGTTTTAAATAGTTGCCAAGAAAATTTTTCTTCTGTAGTGTCTAGCACAAAATAGCTTCCAACAATAATGAAACCCATTCCCATTAAGCCCCAAATATTGGGGACTTCTCTGATAATGATAAAGGCAAATAACATACCCACAATAGATTTATAAGCATTGATGGGGCCCAGCACTGATAAATCTCCTTTTTCTAAAGCCTTTACAATAAAGCCATTACCTAATGCTCCAGTGATGCCTCCTGCGATAGAGTAAATCCAAAATTCGGTATCTAATGATTGAATAGAAATATCATAAATTAAGAATACACTAATAAAAGCTAATAGTGTGTATGTGGCTAAGTTAATGAATAAAGGATGCTGTCCTTTTAGGGTTATTTGTTTCTGTAATACATTAGAAAATGGGTTGACTAAAATTCTTATTATTACAGCAAGCAATGTGAAATTTAAAATGGATGCCATTGATTAGATGTTTTATTCCAATTCCAAAGCACAATATCCCATCCAGTTCCTACTTGCTCAATTACGCCGATAGTTTCAAAGCCTGTTTTCTTATGAGCTTTTATAGATCTCAGATTTGCTTGTGATATATCTGTTACAAGATATCGGTATTGATTCGAGAAATTTTCTTTATAAAAATTATACATTGTTTGTACCAAACCACGCCCTCTGTGTGACTTTCCAACACATATTTGTCCCACTAATATATAGGGTGTATTTTTTAGTAATTGACCATCATATTCTATCTGATCAACAGTATCAAATAAATGGTCAATTTCTTCGTGTTCTCCTAGTACAGCTTTATTGGTTACTATAATATATCCCACAACTTCATCGTCTTCTTTGGCAATGATTGATGGATGTTCTTCATGCATTTTTTTTAGCAATTCAATACTATATTCAGAAGTAACAAATCCTTCTTTCATAGCTTCTTCTTCACCTATAAGTTTTCTAAGATTAGCATTTTGTAATCTCTTTAAATCATTTAATTCTTGTTCTGTTTCAACTTGTTTAATGAGTACCATAATTTAAAGTTTAGAAATATTTTTTAAATAGGTATAAAGTGAAAATTTAGGACCTGATTTTATCTTAGCATTATAAATACTATTTGTACCTGAACAAAAATAAGCTACAATAGAAGCAATACCTATAAATGTTCCAACTTTAAGTCCAAATAACTCTATTCCTAAAACAATAGATGCAATAATACAATCTGTTGCTCCTGCAAAAACTGCCACTAATCCCATAGCCGCTAATAAAGCCAATGGAAGTGGTACAAAGAAATACATTGCACTTCCTAAAGTAGCCCCAACAAAGAAAAGAGGTGTTACTTCTCCTCCTTTAAAACCAAGGCTTAATGTTAAACTGGTTAGCAATAATTTGAAAATAAAATCATAATGACCTGCTGGAGATCTAAATGCATTCATAATTTCTGGTATACCTAATCCAATATATTTTTGTGCGTTAAAGAATACAACAATTGTTGCAATCAAAATACCTCCAATAAAAGGTATCAATGGCTTATAATTAATTTTTTTAAATAGATTTTCGAAAAATTGATTACTCAATGAATAGAGTAATGCAGTTAATCCAAAAATGCATCCTGCACCCAAGGACCAGCTTATATTTTTAAAACTAATATCAGGGATAGTGTTTACGATATAAAAACTATGCTGAATATTCCATTGTAAACAAATAAAGTGAGCGATATAGGCCGCAAAAATACTGGGTAAAATGGATTGCCATCTGATGTATCTTAACCCCATTATTTCTAATGCAAAAATTGCACCAGCTAAAGGGGTTCCAAATACAGCTGCAAATCCAGCACTCACTCCCATGATGATGATGGTTTTTCTTTCTTCTTGATCTAGTTGAAACCATTTTGCAAATGGCGCAGCAATTGCTCCGCCCATCTGAACTGCTGTACCTTCTCTACCAGCAGAGCCACCACCTAAATGTGTTAATAATGTTCCTATAAATACCAAAGGAGCCATTTTAAATGGAATAACAGTTTGTGCTTGATGGTATGATTCAATTAGTTGGTTATTGCCTTTATTGGCCTCAGCACCGTAAAAATGATAGATATAAACAATTATGAAACCAATCATAGGAAGGAGATAAATTATCCAAGTATGTTTTTCTCTTAAAAATGTAACCCAGTCTAGTGAGTGTAGAAAAATTGCAGTGACAGATCCAATAATGCTACTAATTAATATACATATGAATGACCATTTTGCTATTGAAAGTAGTAATTGTTGTATTGTTCGATTATACGACATTTACTTTTTTTTGAATAAAGGCTTGATCAATAGAATGAGTGCAATGATTACCCAAATAATATTTACCACCATTGAAGGGTAGGCGTGATGAAAATAGGTATTAATTACAAAAAACAAGCCTCCAATAATATTGGCCCACATATAGGTTTTGCTATTTGTTTCAATTTTACCCCATAAGTTAAGTGCATAAGATCCTACAATTAGCACTGAGGCTAGCCAGCCAATAGTTTCAATAATTATTTCCTGCTGACTCATTTTGGGCTTTGTTTTATATCAACTAAATTATGTTAAATTCGAATTTACACTTATTATCAATATATTCGTATATCTATGAGAGGTAAATTTGTAGCTAGTTTTCTGCTTTTTATTATTTTCATACAAGTATTTTCACTTGTGTCTTGGGTTTCTATTGCCTCCAATTATTTTTATTCAACGGAAATTGCATGGAGTTTCCCTGTTGCCGAAATGGTGGATGATATGGACGAAGAAGGTGTTAAAATGAGTAATTTGAATGACATTACCCTTCATCATTCATTTCATTATGTAAATAGGGTTCAAATGAACAATGAACTGCTATATCTACATTATTCAGAAGATCTTAAAGAGGGTTTTTTCAAGATTTTATATTCGCCCCCCAATAGTATTTAGAATACAATGAACTTTTATTTTTTGACGGGTTTAATTTACAAGTCAAAAAATATACATCACTTTAGTGGATGTAATAATACTTAACATTAATTATCTAGTACATGAGCAATCTTAATAAAATGGGTTCCTTTTCTTTAAAATATTTAAAAGATGATCTTCCTGCAGGATTGGTTGTTTTTTTGGTAGCCGTGCCCTTATGTTTAGGTATTGCTTTAGCGTCTGGAGCACCACTATTCTCTGGAATTATTTCTGGTATTGTTGGTGGAATTCTTGTTGCAACAGTAAGTGGTTCTGCTTTAAGTGTTACAGGTCCAGCAGCGGGACTTACAGTGATTGTGTTAAATGGTATTACTGATTTAGGCACCTATGATACTTTTTTATTAGCAGTAGTAATGGCTGGAATGATTCAAATAATGCTTGGGTTTTTAAAAGCAGGAATCATTGGATACTATTTTCCTTCAAGTGTTATTAAAGGTATGCTAGCTGCTATTGGAATTATTTTAATATTAAAGCAAGCGCCATTAGCCATTGGTTATGATAAAGCAAGTGGTATACCCTATCAAATAGGATCGATCATTATTGCAGGAGTTTCCATATTAATCATTTTAATTTGGGATTTGCCTGTATTTAAAAAATACCTATTCTTTAAATTTGTACCAGGTGCATTGATTGCAGTGATTGCAGGTGTAGTACTCAATCAATATTTTGCAAACGCTCAACCTAATTGGGTTTTGAATGAGAATCAATTGGTAAAACTACCTGTATCCAATAGTTTTGACGGATTTTTGAATCAATTCACTTTTCCTAATTTCCAAGCATTTGCAAACTATAAAGTGTATGTTCTTGCATTCACTATTGCTATTATTGCTAGTTTAGAGACTTTATTAAGTACAGAAGCGGCTGATAAATTAGACCCTAATAAAAGAGTAACGCCAACTAATTTAGAATTGAAGGCGCAAGGTATCGGTAATTTAATTTCAGGTCTAATTGGCGGATTACCAATGACTGCAGTTATTGTTAGAACTTCTGCCAATGTAAATGCTGGTGGTAAAACAAAGGTTTCAGCTATTTTTCACGGAATATTATTGTTATTAAGCGTAGCATTTTTGGCATCCATCTTAAATAAAATTCCGCTTGCTTGTTTAGCAGCCGTATTGTTAATTGTAGGGTATAAACTTGCTAAAATTTCTTTATTTAAAGAAATGTATAAGTTAGGATGGGAACAATTTATACCATTCATAGTGACCATCATTGCAATACAATTCAGTGATTTATTGAAAGGCATTGCCTTGGGAATGTTGGTGGCAATCTTTTTTATTTTAAGAAC
>JAFMEV010000152.1 GCA_017856545.1 Chitinophagaceae bacterium | reverse complement strand
GAGACCCTCTGATTAACAGTCAGATGCTCTAACCAACTGAGCTAAGGAGGAGTGTTCCCTTTAATGGGTCGCAAAAATAATGAAATTTACTAAAGAACAAAAGTTTAAAAGAAAGAATTCGACTTAAAACCTATAAAAATACCTTCAGGACGCTCTTCCACTGGGTAGGTCTTTAAAAAATAGCCTTCTCCAGTGGTGTTTCGGCCATTTTTCATATCAAAAGCATATCTGTGCAAAGGACATACCACCTGGCCAAGGGGATTGATATACCCTGCTGACATTCGTCCGCTAGCATGAGGACATTTTTGAGAAAAAGCATAATAGCCATCCATCCATTTAGCCAAAGTGACTTTTTTACCAGCCACTTCTAGATCAACCATTTGTTGATTGGACCATTCCAAACTTAAAGGAGCGTCAGTGATTAAATGCCATTCCATAATATACTTCTAAAAAAAGACAGTTTTGTAAGGATATTTGATCTGATACATATCTCTTACTTTATGTAAAATGATCGTTCTTAATTCTTCAATATTTTGTTTTTCAATAGCAGAAACAAAAACACAATTGTTATTGGTTAATCCAATCCATTTATCTTTTAGATCCTTTTCAATGTCTTGCTTTACTTCGTCAGAAATCCATTCGTCAAAATATTTCTGTCTGTATAAATCCATTTTATTAAAAATGGTGACAATTGGTTTTTCAAATGCTTTTAATTCTTGTAATGTTTTATTCACTACACCAATTTGATCTTCATATTGTGCATGAGAAATATCAACCACATGTAATAAAACATCAGCTTCTCTAACCTCATCTAAAGTACTCTTAAAACTTTCTACTAAATGGTGAGGAAGTTTTCTGATAAATCCCACTGTATCACTTAATAAAAAAGGTGTTGCTTCAAAAACTACTTTTCTAGTAGTAGTATCTAATGTTGCAAATAATTTATTTTCTGCAAATACTTCACTCTTACTCAATAAATTCATAATTGTACTCTTACCCACATTCGTATATCCTACTAGTGCCACACGAATAAACTCTCCTCTATCTTTTCTTTGTGTAAATGCTTGTTTGTCTATTTCCTGTAAACGTTTCCTTAATAAAGAGATTTTATCTTTAACAATACGTCTATCTGTTTCAATCTCTGTTTCACCCGGACCTCTTGAACCAATTCCCGCACCTTGTCTTTCTAAGTGAGACCACATACCTTTTAATCTTGGAAGCAAATATTGATATTGCGCTAACTCTACTTGTACTTTTGCTTGTGCAGTTCTTGCTCTGCTTGCAAATATATCTAAGATCAAATCACTTCTATCAATGGTCTTTGTGCCTAATTCTTTCTCAATGTTCTGAATTTGTGAACCCGTTAACTCGTCATCAAAAATAACTAGATTGATATTTCTAGATCTAACATACTCTTTAATCTCTTCAAGCTTTCCTTTACCTACAAAGGTTCTACTATCAGGATGTTGTAATCTTTGTTTAAATATTTTGATGGTAGCAGCACCAGCAGTCTCTGCTAAAAAAGCTAACTCATCTAAGTATTCATTTACCTGATCTTCTGTTTGATCTTTTTGAATCACGCCCACTAAGACTGCTCTTTGATCTTCTTGTAATATTTGTTTTTTTTCAATCAACTTAGATTCTTTTGAATAAAAAACCCTCTATGAAGAGGGTTTTAATGTTGTATCGTTCTAATATTATAACCCGCTTATTGTAATACCTGCAGAAAACTTATTCATCACAGGACCAAATCCGCTTCTTAATACACCCGTTACAGTGTAACCTACATCAAAGGATAAAATGCCATACCCTGCTCTTCCTGTTAAAGTAATATCTGTTGCATTAAAAAATCTTCTGTTAGATTCTTTTAAAATATATGATTTACCATAAATAGAGCTACCAGAGGAGTTTACAAAGTTTTTTGATTTTGTATAAGACTTAAATAAAAATCCAGCTTTAACTCCAGCTGCATATTTCCAAGATTTTCCTGGATTTGCTGGATTACTATAATATCTTATTTCTAAAGGTGCTTGTAAATAAATAGTGGTCACTTTTACTTTATCAAAATGATTTGCATTAGCATCAATTCTTCTAAAAGGTAATGTTGCTGCATTTGATTTTAAATCTACATTAGTTCTGTTATCAAAAAAGATATTATTTGTACCGATACCTCCACCATAAGCCACACTATATTTATTGTTTGACTTAAATGGTTTGTCGTACATAAAGTACATATTAAAATGACGACTAGTTCCACTACCCAATTTCACACTATCAGGGGTATTAATCCATGTATCCGTACCGATTTGAAACATTAAATGATCCGCCGCTCTACCAGTTAAATTTGCACTTGTTGAACTTTTTGACTGAGCATTTGCAAACACACCAAAGAACCATACTGCTGCAATAGATAATAATACTTTCTTCATGGCGCAAAAATAGCTGAAAAATTGGGTAGATAGCTTTAAAAAAGGTTAAAATATCCTATTTTTGCCGCCTACATCGAAAGATGCGGGCCTATAGCTCAGTTGGTTAGAGCACCTGACTCATAATCAGGGGGTCCCAGGATCATGCCCTGGTGGGCCCACAGCCGAAAGGCAA
>JAFMEV010000151.1 GCA_017856545.1 Chitinophagaceae bacterium | reverse complement strand
ACTTTTTCTGGAATCAACTTGTTCAATATCTTTTCAAAAAAAGGAAGTGTCCAAGCAAATAGTAATACACCTGAAACATTGAAAATCATGTGAGCATTGGCAAGGGCTCTTTCAATAGATGTGCCAGCGCTTATTTTGTTTACCAATACAACAAATGGAGTAAATAAAATCAATCCTAAACAAATGGATAGTAAATTAAAGCTTACATGAAACAAACCAGTTTTAATGGCTGCTCTGCTTCCTCTAATGGTTGCGATGATGGTATCACTACAAGTACCTAATTCTGCACCAAGCATTATGGCAATGCCCCCCGTTAAACTTAAAAATCCCTTTTTAGTTAATAGAATAGCCATACCTACTGTTGCAGAGGATGATTGAATGAATAATGTAACAATCGCTCCAACTATAGATCCTGCAATAGGGTTTTCTACTTTTTTCATTAGGTCTGCAAAAAACACTTCATTTTTCAATGGTTCAACTGCATTTTCAATGGTATATAATCCAAAAAATAATAAGCCAAAATAAAGTATGACTTTTCCAATATTTTGAAATTGCTCTTTCTTGCTAAATAATATCAACAAGAATCCTGCCACTAATAAAATGGGAGAATATTTCCCAATATTCAAGGAGATGATTTGACTGCTAACAGTGGTTCCAATATTAGCTCCTAATACAATACCCATTGCTTGTTTAAAGCTTAGTATTTTGGAATTCACCAAAATAATAGTGATAATAATGACCGCAGAAGAAGAATCTAATAAAGTAGTAATAACAGCTCCTACAAGAATACTGCTTAAAGTATTGGATGTAAACTTTTGAATCCAATGATTTGCCTTATCTCCAATGGCATGAATCAGTGTTTTAGACAAGCTACTTATAGCGTATAAAAAAAGTACCAAACCAGCACAAACTTCCAGTATTATATTAAGCATCCATCAATATACATTAATTCTTACTAAAATGGATATCAGCAAGTAAAACCGTTCTTGGATCAGCTGCTATATGTGATGGTATTTGATCAACTGGTATTTTATAAACTGTGTTTTTACTATTTAAATCAAGTTTGATGATTGTAGAATTTTGATTGTTTGAATTGTAAATAGCAAACTCTATTGGAGTATTGAAAACAAAATTGCTGGATTGTGACTGCTTTACATCAATGATTACTTGTTTATTTTTTGAATCATATTTCCAAGAGCCATCTAATTTTAAAACATATGGATTTCTTAACCATTGATTTAAATAAGATTTTAAATCTTCTTTCGCATACATTTCCATTGTTTCAATAAACGCTTCTGTGGTAGTGTTGCTATTAAAATATTTTTTATAATATGCTTGAATGCCTTTTTTAAAATTTTCGTTACCCATTCTATTTCTTAACATGTGTAAAACCCATGCACCTTTTTGATAGGTAATACCACTTGTTACTGGTCCTGTTTCCGCAGTTCTATTGTCAATGATACTAAAACTAGAATCCTTCTTAGTGTAGTCGATCACAAATTTTCTTGCTTTGGCCAATCCAGCAATATATTCATCGGAACCATATTCACTTTCTTGAAACAATAGTGTAAAATAAGTTGCAAATCCTTCACTCAACCAGGCATCATCCCAGGTAGATTCAGTAACAGCATTACCAAACCATTGATGAGCAATTTCGTGTATTACGACATTTCTTAATCTTTCAGATTGCTTGCCATCCACTAAATTTTCTGCATATAAAATGGCAGAAGATGTTTCCATACCGCCGCTTACACTTGGTGATTGTATGTTTGCTAATTTTTCATAGGCAAAGGGACCAACATACTCCGAATAAAAGGCGAGCACATCTTTAGTAGGCGTTTCAAAATCTCTAAATCCTGCTACTCTATCTTTTGAGTATACCCAAGTTTGAATGGATTTATGATCAAATACATCTACATGCTGCACTGCAAATTCTGCAACGCCTAAAACATATAACCAGCTAGAAACAGGGACATTTTGTTTCCAATGCGTTAATGTGTTTTCTGCGTCTATTTTGGATTCTTCCATTAATAGTCCATTGGACACTACTTTGTATTTAGATGGAGCAATTACGATGAACTCATTTGTGGCTTTATCATAAGGATGATCAATGGTTGGTAGCCAATGCCTAGTATTGTTTGGCCAGTTCTCATTAAAAAAGCATCTTTCTCCGTACTTATTTAAACCAATTCTTAATCCACCAGCAGGTATGCCTTTATATTTTATGGTAAATTCTGCAGTCTGCTCTTTGGTAGATGCAGTTTCCCAACGAATGGTTAAATTATTATTTTCATGTATGAATTTTGCAGGAACACCATTGAAGTAAACTTCTTGTACCTGCATTCCCTTCTTTATATTGTTGTCAATATTCACTAGATCAACTCTAAAATCTTTTATATTTTCTTTTTTAAAAACTACATTGATTTTTGTGGTTCCAAAAATTTCATCTGTTTTATCTGATAACTGAATCTTGAAATTATAATGTAGTACATCTATATTATAATTTTTAGGATAATTATCAGCCAAAGCATTGAATGACAATGCAGTGAATAAAATACTATAAAAAAAGATTTTACATTTCATTAGTCAATTATTGTAAGGTT
>JAFMEV010000050.1 GCA_017856545.1 Chitinophagaceae bacterium | reverse complement strand
AGGCTTTGTATCGAGGTCCCGAGCGGATTCGAACCGCTGTAGAAGCTTTTGCAGAGCTCTGCCTAGCCACTCGGCCACAGGACCCTTTTGGGACGCGAAAATAGCACAAAGAACTTAATTATAAAAGAATTTTACAGCTATTGCGATTTAAACGACATTTGTGGTATAAAAACAGTACAAATGCAACCCATTGGAGCTTCAGAAATGATCATTAACGATAGAGGGGCTATATATCATCTCAATCTTCGTCCGGAAGAAATTGCGGATACCATCATTACTGTAGGAGATCCTGAACGTGTTGCACATGTTAGCAAGTATTTTGATTCTATTGAATTTGAACTTTCGCACAGAGAATTTATCACCCATACAGGATATATTGGCAACAAAAGAATCTCTGTTTTGAGTACTGGTATCGGTCCAGATAATATCGATATCGCTTTAAACGAAGTAGATGCCTTAGTAAATATAGATTTTGAAACCAGATTAATCAAAGACACCAAAAAATCAGTGAATATTGTAAGGATGGGTACCTGTGGTTCTTTGCAAGGTGAAGTAGGTGTGGATCAATTAGTAGCAGGAACACATGGATTAGGCATAGATAATTTGATGCATTTTTACAAATTACAAAACAACGAACAAGAGAAAGCTATTTTAAATGCTTTTGAACAACATACTCAAATTCTATCCAACAATGTTCATCCCTATATTGCTAGTGCAAGCCCTAGTTTATTAAAACATTTTACAGAAGGATATAGTCATGGTATTACCGTTACATGTCCTGGTTTCTATGGACCTCAAGGAAGGATTTTAAGATTACCATTGAGCATGCCTAATTTAGTTGATCAAATGACCAGCTTTAGATACGGCAATCACCATATCGCTAATTTTGAAATGGAGACCAGCGCAATCTATGGAATGTGTAATGCATTAGGCCATCACTGTTTAAGTATCAATGTAATTGTTGCGAATAGAGTAAAGAAAGAATTTAGCAAAGATCCTGCTAAAGCAGTAGATCAAATGATTCAAAAATCATTGGGCATTTTAGCCAACATTTAATCTAGTACAATGGATATTCAATTTTCAAAATACCAAGGCACCGGAAACGATTTTGTGATTATTGACAATCGTGATGGCAAGACTTCCCTCTCTCAAAATCAAATTGCTTTTATATGCGACAGAAGAAAAGGCATTGGTGCTGATGGATTAATGTTATTGGGTAATGAAAAAGGATTTGATTTTTCTATGACCTACTATAATGCTGACGGAAAAGAAGGTAGTATGTGCGGCAACGGTGGCAGATGTTTAGTGCAATTTGCGCATGATATTGGTATTGTGAAAGAACATTATCATTTTATTGCAGTAGATGGACCACATGAAGCAACCATGGATCATAAAGGATGGGTGCATTTAAAAATGTCAGAAGTGAATGCAGTGGAACATGGTAATGATTTTCATGTGACCAATACTGGATCACCGCACTACATCAAACAAGTTCATAACGTTCAAGCTTTAGATGTTTATGCAGAAGGTAAATCCATCAGATACAATGAAAGATTCACAAAAGAAGGCATCAATGTAAACTTTGTTGAACAACAACAAGACGGTTTGTTTGTAAGAACCTATGAAAGAGGTGTAGAAAATGAAACTTATAGTTGTGGCACTGGAGTAACTGCTGCAGCTTTAATTGCATGTTTGCATAAAGAAGGAGATCAAACCATTAACATTGAAACCCTTGGGGGTAAATTAGCAGTCAAATTACATCATAAAGGTGGTGGGCATTTTAACAATATCTGGTTGATGGGCCCTGGCACTTTTGTTTTCAAAGGAAATATTCATCTTAAATAAAGAACATCTATGGCTTTATTTAATGTAAGAGTATATGGTATTCTAATTGATGAAGAAGACAGATTATTAGTAAGCGATGAATTTATTAGAGGAGCATATATCACAAAACTTCCAGGGGGTGGATTAGAAATTGGTGAAGGTACCAGAGATGGATTAGCGAGAGAATTTATGGAAGAAGCTAATTTGAAAATAACCGTAGGAGATCATTTTTATACAACAGATTTTTTTCAAATTTCTGCATTTAATAATGTAGATCAAATTATCTCTATCTATTATTTAGTGCACTCAGAAAATACAAAAGATATTCAAGCGAAGACTGTTGCCTTTGATTTTTTACCCGAACAGGTTGCAGATATAAAAGGTACTGCAGAACATTTAAGATGGATACCTTTATCTGAATTGAAAGTGGAAGACATGACACTACCTATTGATAAAGTAGCTATACAAATGCTACTTTCAAAAAAAGCTAGTTTAAAGCTCGTTTGATTTTCCCATGGCAGCTAATTTCATTTTTGCTGCCGTCTCATGACCTAAATAAAGCTCTATCCTATTTTCTACAAAACTTAAAACAGGCGTTAACAATAAAGCCATGCTAAACTTATACATATAGTTTACAATGCATACTGCAATCACAAAGGACCATGTCCAATTGTTGCCAATTTTAAATGCAATCACCAAAACCACAAAACTATCTACCAATTGAGACACCACTGTAGATCCAGTTGCTCTAAGCCAACCCCACTTCTCTCCAGTTCTTTGTTTGATTTTATGAAAGACATAAACATCTACTAATTGGCTTACCAAAAAAGCTATTAAACTTCCGACAATGATCCACATGCCTTGACCAAAAATGGCTTCAAATGCACCTTGCATGCTTGGGATACCATCTGCTTGCTTGGAGCTTACCCAAAAACTTGCAGGAGCAATATGCATCGCTAAATAAAACATTAAGAATGCATAAATAATTAAACACACTGCAGTTAAGCTAATTCTTCTAACTGCTTTGGGGCCATAATATTCATTCACAATATCTGTAATCACAAATTCTAGAGGCCATAACAAAACTCCACAAGTTAAATTAAATGAAAGCCCCGATTCTCCAAAGATGGTTAGGTTTGCAGGTGCAATTCCCAAAACCCCTTCTAAAGAAAATATTTTTCCTCCAATACATTCAGCAATTAAAGCATTGGCTACAAAGAATGCGGTAATGCCTAAAAATAATTTAGTGGGTTTGTCTTTAAGTATGGAAGATATCATGTGTTTTAGGCAAATAAGGTGATTAATTGAATCAATAACATACCCATATTGAAAAAGGTTTGCCATTTACGTAAATCGAGATCTATTTTTTTGAAAATTACAATAAACATTAATACGCCCAATAGTAGATTCACAAATGGTGCCATCTCTAAACCTAATACTCCAAAAAAATTAGCTAAAAAATTAGGCAGATGCCATCCTGGAATATACATAATGGCCATATCTATCAAAAAACAAATATTACAAAGCACGGCTAATCTTGAAAGAAAGGGAACATAGGCTTTATAATTCATATCAACTCGGAGGTTTTTAACATGTTAGAAGGCAATAAAATTACTAAAAAAGCCTTTTTAGTTGTAGGTTTGTTACACTAATTTAATACATTATGTTGAAGAACTTTCTTAAATCTGCTCTGCCTCATTTAATTGCAGTAATTGTATTTGCCATAGTGGCAATTGTTTATTGCAAACCTGCTTTAGAAGGCAAAGTATTGCAACAATCAGATATTACACAATTTAAAGGAATGGCGCAGGATGCGCTTCAATATAGAGAACAATATGGCCATACACCATTATGGACCAATAGTATGTTTGGTGGTATGCCCACTTATCAAATTACAGGGGTTGTGGGTTATGCATATTCTATCGGTGTATTAGATAGATTGTTCACCTTATACTTGCCTGAACCAATCAGTTTATTCTTTTTAGCATGTATTTGCTTTTACTTTTTAGCACAGGTTTTAGGATTCAATAGCATCATTAGTGTTGTAGGCGCATTGGCATATAGTTATGCAACTTATAACCCCATTATTGTAACGGTTGGACATATTACTAAAATGCATGCCATTGCATATCTCCCATTCTTTATTGGATCTTTATTCATTCTATTCCGAAAGCAATACATTTGGGGACTTTTATTAACGAGTATTTCCACCGCCTTATTTGTGCAAGCCAATCACTTGCAAATAACCTATTACGGAATCATCATTGCCGTATTCATGTCATTGTATTATTTGATAACTTGGATCAAAGAAAAAGATTTTAAAGCCATCTATACTACATTAGCTGCTGGTTTGATTGCAGGCTTATTAGGATTAGCAGTCAATGCTCCTATCTTAGTAAGCACCTATGAGTATGGCAAAGCATCTATTAGAGGCGGAAGTGCTTTAGTAACCAAAGAAAGTAAAACCAATGCCACTGGATTAAATAGTGATTATGCTTTAAGTTATAGCATGTTTACTTCGGAACCACTGGTATTAATGTTTCCTAATATTTATGGTGGTGGTGCAGATCCTAATGCAGTAATGGATATTACTCAATCAAAAGCAGTAGAGACTTTACAACAAATGCCACCAGAGTTAGGACAACAATTACAAGGTTTTTTAAATTTCTATTGGGGCGGTATAGGTTTCACAGCTGGCCCTCCTTATATCGGTATCGTTATTTGCATATTAGCATTGATTGGATTCTCGGTACAATCAAATCCACATAGAATTTGGATAGCTGCTACCATTGTCTTGGCTTGTTTATTAGCAGCAGGCTCTTATTTAAAGGGCTTCAATGAATTTGTATTGAACAATGTACCATTTTATAATAAGTTTAGAGCGCCAAGTATGATCATGGTTATCCCAACATTATTGATGGGCATGATGGCCATGTACGGCGCAGATGCTTTGAGCAAAGAAAATTCATTAAAAGGTTTTATACAGAAATATAAAACAGGTTTAGCATTGATTGCCTTAAGCTTTGTTGCAGTATTCGCGATTTATTTTACCACTGATTTTAAAAATGAAGAGGATAAACAAAAATTAGCGCAATGGAGTCAGATGGTTAGTTCACAAGTAAAAGATCCACAAGCAGCTGCGGCATATATTACTCCAGCAAATGATTTATTCAATGGTTTGGTGGCAGATAGAAAATCATTAATGGAATCAGATATCACTAAAGCTTTATTGTATTTACTATTAATAGCTGCACTTGTTTTCTTAAGCATCAAAAAGATAATTAACCCAACTATCTTTTTTGTTGGATTGGGAGTATTGACCTTGATTGATTTATTTAATTTAAATACCAAATATTTAAAGCCTGATAGTTTCATCGAAGCAACTGAAAACGAAGCGGCATTTAATTTAACTCCTTTAGATATCGCTTTGAAAAAAGATACTAGTACTTATAGAGTTTTAGATATCCGCGGAGGAATTCAAAATGCATTCAATGGAGGCGCTTTAATTGCATACCATCATAAAACCGTAGGTGGATACAACCCTGCTAAATTAAGCATCTACCAAGACCTTATAGAAAACCAATGGTATAAGTTCCCTAACTGTATGCCAACAATCAATATGCTGAATACCAAATATGTTATTTCTGGCAATCCAGCAACAGACACTATTCCAAACAGAGAAGCTTTAGGAAATGCCTGGTTTGTAAAAGGGGTGCAATATCAAAAAGATGCTGCGAGTGTAATGAAGGCGCTTGATACTTTCAATCCAAAAGATACTGCCATTGTTGAAGAAAAAGATAAAATTGCTGATTTAAGCAACCTTGAAGTAGATACTGCAGCAAGTATTCAATTAGTCAAGAATAACAATGATGATATTTTATATACAGCGAATACTTCTAAAAAACAATTAGCAGTATTTAGTGAGATTTATTATAATCTTGGATGGAAAGCTTATATCGATAACAAGGAAACACCTATCGTAAAAGTAAACTATGTATTAAGAGGATTAGTGGTTCCTGCAGGAAAACATGACATTAAATTCGAGTTCAGACCAAGCTCCATCGATATTTCTAAAAAAGCTTCCGGTATTGCTTCTATATTATTATGGGGATTGATCATCTTTGTAGGTTACAAAGCACTAAAACAAAAAGAAGCATAGGATGTCTAAACTTTCTATTATTATCTGTAGTTATAATAGAGCCAATTATATTGGTGCTGCATTAGATGCATTGTATCAGCAATCTTCTGGTTTAGATTGTTTTGAAGCTATTGTGGTGGACAACAATTCTACTGATGGAACTCCAGAAGTATTTACAAGATGGAAAGCTCAACATCCAAATGGAAATTTTTATTACACTACTGAAACAAAACAAGGTGCTAGTTTTGCAAGAAATACAGGAGCCGAAATAGCTCAATTTGATTGGCTATGTTTTATTGATGACGATGCCATTGCTCATAAAGATTTTGTTCAAAATATTATTAAGCACATCAATGATCAACCTTTTGTTCATGGTTTTGGAGGCAGGATCATTCCAAGATATATACCTGCAGAACCCAAATGGATGAGTTATTATGTATCTAGTATGGTGGGTAATTTTGATTACTCCCCTATTGCTTGTGCATTTAAAAATGGGAAATATCCTTTGGAATCCAATATGATTGTTTCTAAAAAAATATTTGAACAAATAGGTGGATTCAATACACAACTTCCGGGTGTAGTTGGAACTGTAAGAATTGGCGGAGAAGGAAAAGATTTGTTTTATAAGATCATGGATCTTGGACATACCATTTATTATGATCCAAACATTATAGTGGAACATGTTGTAGAAACCAAGAAGCTTACCAAGGAATACATGTACCGTGTAGCAAGTGGCATGGGAAGAGGTGAAAGAGCCAGAACCAAAGCAATTAGTCAAAAAGCATTCATTTATAAGATAGTAGAATACTTCTTTAAATTAGGCGCTGCTATTGTATTAGGAATCAAATATACATTAGAAGGAAACCCTTCTAAAACCTGGCCTGTTATTCAGTTTAGAATAGATACATTAAAAGGCTTATTGGGTCATTAAAAACACTTATAGAAATAAGGTTTTCTTATAACCATTGGATAACTATAGCCCCAAAGCTTAGATACATTTTTTGTGAAGCCCATTAATTTATCGAAGTCTGTGAATGGATTTTTTCCATGAGCTAAGTGTAATAAAAAACTCATCACAAAAGCATATACAATTGCCCAAGTAAAATTAAGCAATTGAAATAAGTACCAAAAAACACCATATTGCTTTCTGATTCTTAAATGATTTGATACCATTAATTGTAAACCTTTTTTATCGGATAAATTGGTATAGCTATTATCCGCAGATCCTGTTGCATGTTGAATTGAACTGCCAATTAAGTGAACTATTTCAATATCACCATACAAACACATAGAACCCCATTTGCCCAATCTACTGCACCACTCTACTTCTTCTGCATATAAAAAGAATTCCTCGTCCATGAATCCTGCTTTTTCAATAGCCCATTTCTTGACCATCAAAAATGCACCACTTATCCAATCTACTTTTTGCTCTTTAATCGCTTTAATGACTGATGGCTTATTCGCTTTAAACAAAGAAGCAATAGCTTTTAAACTGGCACCCCAATAAGGCAAATCCAATAAATGGTTTAAACCACCATTCACAAATTTACTTCCTGAAAATTGTGGGGCACCATCTGCATGAATTAACTGAACACCACAAGCAATATGATTTGATTGCACTAGTCTTTCAACACATTTTTCAATGGAGCCAGCCATTATCAGCGTATCTGGATTTAACAACAAAACCTGATCTCCCTTAGCTATTTTCATTCCAGCATTATTCGCTCTTGCGAAACCTGCATTATAGCCCATTTGAATATATTGAATAAAGGGAAACTCATTTGACAATATCTGATCGCTACCATCTTTAGAATCATTATCTACCACAATCCATTCAATATCTTTATTTTCTATCAAAGATGTTGTAGCAGATCTCAAACAATTTTGAATATCTGCAGTGGATTTGTAATTGACAATAATAATAGAGAGTAACATGCTCCCAAGATACTAAATCTTTTATATTTGTATTCAATACTATGAGTACAGGCATGACGCATATTAGAAAAGCTAATAATTTCGATATCATTAGAATCATTTTTGCATGGCTGGTAATAGTTTCTCATTCTTATGTATTAATTGGAAATAAAGGCTGCGACCCATTGTGCGAATGGACGGATCATTATATTAATTTATCCTATTTTGGCGTTAAAGGATTCATCACCATTAGCGGCTTTTTGATATTTAAAAGCTTAGAGAGAAGCCCTAATGTATTAGATTATTTATGGAAAAGAGTTTTAAGAATCTATCCCGGATTAATCATTGTATTATTATTATCCGTTGGAATGGCTTACATCATTTATCAGCCCAAACAAACTTATTTTAAATTCGAAAAAGAAGCAGTTAGCTATATTTTAAATAATCTTACCCTTTATCATAACCAATGGAGGATTCATGGAGTTTTTGATAAGAATGTAAATACTGCTATCAATGGTTCTTTATGGACAATGGGATTTGAGTTTTTCTTTTACCTTGTATTATTATTCCTATTTCCTTTTAGGCAATTCAAATGGTTAGTGATTTCAATTTTAATACTGACCATTTTGGGCTTATTGTATGGAAATATATTCCATATTGCCTCTTTAAAACATATCAATTTCAAACTTCGAGTAGACTTTATTGTTGAACTAGGTTTCTTTTTCTTGATAGGATCTTTTTGGGCTGCTTTGGATTGGAATAGCATTCCCTATAGAACTCAATTGGCAATACTTGCTTTGATATCCAGCATTGTGATCATTTATTTTAAACTAAACCCTATTTGGCTAGGTTTTAGCTGGCCTTATTTGGTATTGTATATTGGTCAAGGAAGCTCTAGATTAGCAGATTGGATTCACAACAATATCGAAGACCCCTCTTACGGAATTTATTTATACGCTTTTCCAGTTCAACAATTAATTATTTATTGTTTCCAACCTTCTGTAATGTTCTTACTTTGGTCAAGTACCATCATTTCTTTTATTTTGGGAATTGCTTCTTGGAAATTAATAGAAAAGAAAATGCTCAGGTTCAAAAACCTATTTGTTTTTGGGACGCGCTAAATAACAAGAGAACATGAGTAATTTGGAGATAGGTCCAATCTTTAACAGAGCTAATGGAAATTTCATTTGCACATTCAACATCTTTCTAATCACCCATAAAATTTTAGGATTCTCTACTCCCATGGCGTTTAAATCTGCAATGGACCTTATTGAATAGTTTCTTAGAAGTCTCCAGTAATAATCATAGATCAATACATCATTAAATGCAGCATTCCCTAATTTATGCGCGAACCAGATATTTTCTTTGACAATAACGTCCTCGTTATTTCTGCAGAAAACAGTAGTTTGATCTTCATGCAGACCAATACTCACTAAGTGCTGATCAAGATATTGATATTGATACCCCTTTGTCAATAATTGTATATAATAATCTACATCTACTAGCCAGATATAAGATTCATCATATCGTATTTGGATACCCTTTCTTAACATCGTATTACTTGGTGGACCAATCACATTGGCTCTTAAAATATGATGAGGTCTTTTTGACATATCCATCAATAAAGATGGAATGGCTTGCAAAGTAATTATTTGACCATCTGGTTGAATCGCCGTGTTTTTACAAAATACAAACCCCACAGAAGGATTTTCTGAAAAAGCTTTCAAAAATATAGATAGGGCTTTATCTGATTCCAACCAATCATCTTGATGCAAAAGCATATAAAAATCTCCAGTAGCCTTATCCAAAGCATTATTCCAGTTGATTGGACTCTTTAATGCCGGCTGATTGTGATAATATTTGATATCCAATTCAGAAATATAAGGCTGAATTGCTAATTTTAGGTCTGAACTAGGAGAATCGTCTGAAAGGATGATTTCTACATTTTTGTGATCCTGTTTGGCAATAGACTGAATAGCCCTAATTACATATTCAGGTTTTTGGTAAACGGGTATACAAATTGAAATTTTAGGTTCAGACATGAAAAGTAACCATTAATGATTATTACAAATATACTAAAGGGTATTAGAAAAAGATGGATTCAGCGCCCTGAAAAACCAAGATTCAAACAAGTATCCTGGTTAGCCACTCGCCTTTTGAAAAACCAGGATGATACTCAACTTAAATCTAGACAATTCGAGCATTTTATACTTCATTATATTCGACCTTATGAAGTACTCAAAACATATCAAGAAATATTTGTAGAAGAGATATATAAATTCGAGTCTAATAAATCTCATCCAGTCATATTAGATTGCGGGGCCAATATTGGTATAAGTACAATATATTTTAAGACAATATATCCCAATGCAATTGTGCACGCATTTGAGCCAGATGCCAATTTATTTGAAATACTTTCCAAGAACATTCATGCGAATGGCTTTAAACAGGTTGAATTACATCAAGCAGCAATTTGGACAGAGCACACTATCCTTTCATTTGATAATAAAGGATCGGAAGCAAGTCATATAGATACAACAGGACAATCTACCAATAAAGTAGAAGCAAAAAAATTAGCTAGCATTTTAGCCAATTTAGATGCTGTCGATTTTTTAAAAATGGATATTGAAGGTGCAGAATATGAAGTAGTAAAAGATTGCGCCCCTTATCTTCACAAGATTGAAAATTTCTTTTTAGAATATCATGGAAAAGCTACAGATACACATAAACTCAATGAATTATTGAAATTAGTTGAAACCGCTGGCTTTAAAGTGTATATCAAAATGGCAGCCGACAATTTAAAGCAGCCATTTACTCAAAAAGATACTGGCACCATCTACGATGTTCAATTAAATATTTTCTGCTACAAGTAATAATATATTATGCAAGATCAAATCAGCGTCATCATTCCTTGTTACAACGACGGGAAATATATAGAAGAAACCATCCATAAGCTAAAAGAGCAAACTTTTGCTGCTCATGAAATTATTGTGGTAAACGATGGTTCAACTGATGAATACACTTTAAAAGTGTTAGCAGATTTAGATAAAGCATCTTTAGTAAAAGTATTGCATAAAGAAAATGGCAGAATGAGTGCTGCAAGAAATTATGGTGTGCATCATGCCACTGGAAATATTATTGTAACATTAGATGCAGATGATTATTTTGATAATCGTTTTTTTCAAAAAGGAATAGACATTCTACACAAGGAGCCTACTACAGGTGTAGTGACCAGCTATATTCAATATTTTGGAAATAAAAACGATAAGTCCAGGCCTAGGGGAGGCAATGCATTTAACTTTTTATTTTCCAATCAATGCTCAGCTTGTGCCATGATTAGAAGAGAAGCATGGGATCAAGTGGGTGGATACGATGAATCCATGACATTAGGTTACGAAGATTGGGAGTTTTATATTAGAATCACAAAAGCTCAATGGCAGATTCATTTGATTCCTGAATATTTATTATTCTATAGACAAACAGATAAGTCTACTTTAAAGAATCAAACCCATCCTAATAGACAAAAGATTATTGCATATATATTAGAAAAGCACAAAGATTGGTATGCAAGATGTTTAACCGACTTGATTGATCAAAAACAGGTTATCTATACCGAAAGTCGCATTTCATATCAAACTATCTGGAAGCTATTGAAGAATAGACTTATAGGTAAGTATAAATAATAATATATTTGTACTATGGGCATCATTCAAAAACAAGGTATAAAATCTTCCTATTATATTTTTATAGGATTCTTGATTGGTGCCATTAATTTATTAGTGTTGTTCCCCATGTTCTTTAACAAGAACGATCAAGGATTGGTAAGAGCCATGATTGATATTGGCGCCACCCTATCTGTATTCTGCACTTTAGGAACATTACCCGTGGTGTATAAATTCTTCCCTTTTTACAATCACTACTTAGGTAAAGAAAAAAACGAACTTCCTTTTTTAACATTGATCATCAACTTAATTGGTTTTGGTATTTTATTGATCATTGGCTGGACCAATAAAGATTTGATTATTCGAAAATTAGGAAAGTCCCCCAGCTTGGCGAATTATTTTTCCTATGTTTACCCTTATACATTTTTTCTTTTATTGTTTTACTGGTTAGAAGCTTTTGCATGGGGCTTACATAAAGGAGTTTTAACAAATTTCTTAAGGGAAACCAGCATAAGAATATTAACTACGGTATTGATACTGCTTTTTGGATTTCATGTAATTAATTTGGACCAGTTTATTGCCTTATTCAGTGGCATTTATCTGATTCCGATGTTATACTTATTGTATACACTGATCAAAACCAAAGAATGGTCTTTTAGAACATTCGAAATAAGCAGTGTCACTAAAAGATTAAAAGGGAAGATGATCAGCTTCGCCTTATTTGT
>JAFMEV010000049.1 GCA_017856545.1 Chitinophagaceae bacterium | reverse complement strand
CTTTGTTTATAATACGAACAAAAGAAAACCAGCATATTTGGGTTAGATAACCAAACGGGCTGGTTGACTTCTTTGGATCAAAGTTATCAATGTATGTTATGCAATTTAACACTGCATCGGAGACCATTTCTTCTCTGTAAGGATAATTTGCAAAGTTTGGTCTGTATGAAAGTCTACTGGCTATCTTTAAAATGCATTCACCAATATAATCAGGAAGCTTTGGTTTTTTTCTACCAGAATTTTCATGATCTTTTGCTTTTTTCCGGTAATCCACAAGCGCATCATATAACTGCTGATTATCTACATAATCATCGTCTGATGGCTTGGCTTTCTTTTTCTTTGGCTTTTTCACGGTAGTAATATAACTCAGATTTCAAGCAAATCAACTGTTTTATTTGAAAGTCTATTTGTCCAATAATTTACCATCTCTTCCATCATTTGGTTAAATGATATTGTTGGCTTCCAACCCAATTCGTTCTGTGCTTTGCTAGAGTCGCCCCGGAGATAATTTAATTCTTCCGGTCTGTAGTATTTTTCATCTGTGAATACGTATTTATCGACACTTAATCCAACATAGTCAAAAACGTAATCCACCATCTCACGAACTGATCTAGTGTGTCCGGTTGCAATTACATAACTCTTTGGTATATCTTGCTGAACCATCAACCACATTGCTTCTACATAATCCTTTGCGTGCCCCCAGTCTCTGTATGCATTCAAATTCCCTAACATCAACTTATTTTGAAATCCCATTTTTATTTTTGCAGCTTGAAGAGCAACTTTATTTGTTACAAAATTTATCCCTCTTCTGGGTGATTCATGATTAAACAATATTCCAGAACATGCAAAAATGCCATAAGCTTGTGAATAATTTCTACACAAGGTGTGTGCGTAAAGTTTTGAACAACCATATGGGCTTACTGGTGTCATCTGAGTAGTTTCACGCTGGTAGCCGTCACTGTCTTTTGAATTACCAAACATTTCAGATGTCGCTGCATGATACACCTTTGAATGTGGTGAAAATCTTCTAACTGCTTCTAAAACTGAAAGTGTTCCGCCACCATTCACAGCTAACGTATATTGTGGGAGTTCAAATGATATTTGAACATGTGACTGAGCTGCAAGATGGTAAATTTCGTTTGGCTGCAGTTTTTGAATAACACTTTCTATGCTAAGTGCATCGGTCAAATCAGCATAATGCAAGGTTATTAAATTTTGATCGTGCAAATGTTGAATGCGAGTTGTTTGAGATTCAGAAACTGAATTTCTTCTTATAGTTCCATGAATATTGTATCCTTTTTTTAAAAGAAACTCAGCCAAATAAGAAGCATCCTGTCCATTTGCTCCAATAATTAACGCTAATTTATTCATAATAATTATATAGCACAAAATAAAAAATAATCAACTATTTTTAAGGTAAAATGCATCACCCCAAGGATGGTTTTCCCAGAGTTTTTTTTCTTTTCTGCTAAAACCATAGTTTTTAAGAAATAAATCTATTTCGGACAGCAAACCACAGTTTTTGTATACTTCTTTTTCATTTATTTCTAAATAAATTGCATTTGTTTTTGGTAAATGTTTTGTAAATCCCTTGAGAGCCAACAACTCCGCTCCCTGAATGTCAATATTCACAAAATCAATTTTATTTAAAAATTGACTTTCATCCAACAAAGTATCAAGAGTTTTTGTTTTTCTTACTTCTCTATTAACATAGAAAATGTCAGGAAAAAGAGAACTGTGTTCCCCCAAATCCAAGATGGAGGATGATTGGTCTGAGTTTGCTATATTGAAGATTACCTCAGCTCCATCGACGTTTGATATTACTTCATTGCTAATGTAGTGCACTGGTCCAGTTAATGTTGATTGGAGTTTTTCAAACAAACCATAATTTGCCTCAACCCAATGTATTTTTTTGGCACCACAATCAATGTAAGATTGTGATTCCTGTCCTTGGTGTGCGCCTATGTGTAAGATGTTTTCAGTCTTTATATTATATTTGTCTTTTAAGAAAGATAGTTCTATTAACATGATATTCCATTCCAATTGTTGTTTACAAAAATATCTCCGTGCCAATTCAAATAATTTTTTGGATATAATATATTGGATGCTTGTGATAAAAATCCAATCCACCAACTAAAAGTTCCACCCGATAAAACAAGATTATCAAAATTTTTTGCAAATAAAATTGTATTTCCTGGTGTGTTTTCATAAAGAGATAAATTGTATTTTTCACACAATTTATGAATCATTTTTTCATCAATAGAATCTGTAGAAATATACCCAGAATCAAATTTTAATTTATCAAGACACATCTCATAATATTTTATTCCTGGGTTTTTGCTTGATGCATCTCCAAGTCTTATGTGCACAAAAACTTTATTTTTTTTAGATTCTTGATTTAAATTAAAGTGTGTTTTTATTTCTTTTTCAAAATTAGTTACAAAAAAACTTGTTTGAAAGTAACTGCATATCTCAAAGCCACAATTCATATTTTCCATTTTTAATATTTCATCAACATTTGAATCTATCACCTGTACAATATTATCAGATATAGTTTTTTCACCCTGATGTAAATTTAAATTAATTTCATCGTAATAATTTTGATAATTTTTAACTTTAAGATTGTGTTTTTTGGCTAAAATGCTAGCCCCAATATCTTGAAGCATTGTGTTTCCCAAACGGCCATAGTGGTTTATTTTAATCATGGATTATTTCAAATATATTACTAAGAAAATATTATGAATTTTTTTGGTATATCTTTTTAAAAATTGTAATTATACAAAAAATACAATACCATACTTAAATTTATCTATATTTTTTAATTTAAATTAAAATTTATTATTTGTTAATTTTTTAAAATATATTGTGCTATTTGTTCTGTTGTTGTAGTATTCTTGCAATAATTTAAAATTTCATTTAATAATTGTTTGTATTTTAATTCATCAAATTTTGTTTTATCTATTTTAACCGATGGAATTTTATCATTAATTAAGTTTACACCGGGAATATTTTTTGCTTCAATCAGTAGGTCTTTTGGTAAAAATATAAGTGTATTTTTAGGGCATTCTTCTATGTCTGTAAAAAAAGGTATACAATTATTGAATATAATTTCGTAATGCCTCATACAATCCCAACCACCTTTTTTATGCGTTATGCCATAATATGATTTTTGGTAATCAAAATAATAATCAATTTCATTTTCAAAAATATATGTATTCAAATATCCGGGGACAACTGTGGCACTATCTTGTGTTTTGTTGTATATCGTTGTAATTTTTTCTTTAGGGAAAGAAAACCCAATTGGCTTTATATTTGGGTGTGGTATCGTGTTTAATTCTCTTTTAAAGTATTTGGCACGCCAAGTTATATGTGGTGCCATATTGTGAAAACTCTGCCCGTCTTCTCCATCTAAAAATATACATTTAATTCCAGAATCTATTGCTGAATAAAAATATGAAATATTTCTGTGGACAGAGGCCCATATTATAATATCAAAATATTTGTCGTTTATTTTTTTAAGAATTTGACTTCTGTCCACTTCAATGTCCTCCAATGTTCTGAATATAGTAAAACCCTTTCCCCAAGTTTTCATTTCTGATTCTGGATATGCATTGGAATACATGTGTTCCATTTTTGGAAAATCTACTACACCATTTCCATATAAACTTCTAAGACCATGAAAAACTGTATCAGCTAGATAATCTGGAGAACCAGAGTTAATGTACAATATCTTCATTGGCGTTCCAGAATGGTCAAACCGCTTGAAAATGGATATGTAAATTTTTTAATCCAATGTGGGTTTTTTGCAATAAATTCATCAATAGCCTGATTTAAACCACCTAGATTTGTATTGAGCGCATCTGTATCAAAATCTTGACCATGTTTACCGAACAGTTCCGTGTCATGGAATACAAGATATTTTTTTGCTTTGTTTCCATGCTTAGACAACTCATTCTTCAATTGATTGTATTCATGATAAGTGTCAATAAAGAGAAGATCGGTTTCCTCAATATCATTTTCAAGAGTACTTCCTTGAACAAACTTGTAATCTATTCCATTTTCTGTGGCCAATTTATACACCTCTTCTATGTTCTGCCCATGAACAGACGGATTTACTAAGTCCATGGATACCATTTTTTTTGGACAACCATAAAGAAAAGCCCAAGTACTTACAATTTTTCTAACTCCAAATTCGGTTATGCTGTCTACTTTTGAAGACATTAAT
The DNA here is from genome assembly GCA_017856545.1 of Chitinophagaceae bacterium. GTDB lineage: Bacteria > Bacteroidota > Bacteroidia > Chitinophagales > Chitinophagaceae > Sediminibacterium. The sequence continues at coordinate 8,052 of JAFMEV010000049.1, read as the reverse complement.
GCCAAGATGGATAAATGTTCAAATATATCAGATCTAGTATAAAGTTTTTCTAAAAACTTGTATTGTAATTCTATTGTTGGTAATCTAGTATGCATAATTATTTTCCTTTTTTCCAAAATGAATAAATTCCCTTTTCTAATTCGTATTGCGACCACTCTTTTCTAATTCGCATAGGTTGTGTTTTTGCCCATTCCCAAACTGTCTTGAGACCTTCGTGTAACGTTGTGTTTGATTCAAATCCAAGAACATTTTTTATTTTTTCATGTGTAACCCAAGCATGTTTTACTTCATGCCGCCCCTCCAGATATTCTATTGGCCACTTACCAACTATGTCTATCAAGGTTTGGGCTGCTTCGTTGATGGTTACCTTTTTATCTCCACCCATGTTAAAAATTTCTTTTGAACACTTTGGATTTACTGCACTTTCCCAAAAGTATGGAAGGCAATCATCAATATAGCTGAAAGCACGCTCTTGATTTCCATCTCCATAAATCGTTATAGGTTTGTCATTCAAAATATTGTATATCCAAATACCCAAAACATTTCTATATTTGTCCCAAATATTTTGTTTTATTCCATAAACGTTATGCGGGCGGATAATGCACCAATCCATTCCATGTTGCTCACCAGCCACCTTTATGTCCATCTCGCAGGCATACTTGGCGATACCATATGGATCTATCGGGCTTGGGGTGTAGTCTTCTCTAAATGGGGGTATTGCTTGACCATAGACTGCCATGGAGGAAGTAAACACAAACCTTTTTACATCATATCTGATGGCTTCATTTATCAATCTTGTTGTTGAAATAAGATTGTTCTCATAATTAAATTTTCTTATGAATGGACTTAAACCCTCTGCCGCATATGCAGCAAAATGAAAAATGTATTCTGGTCTATGTTCTTCAAATACTTTTTGTAATTTGTCTGAGTGTGCTAAATCTAGTTTGTAAAATTTTACATTAGAATTTACGTTTTCCTTGTAACCTCCACTCAAATCATCAATTCCAATTATATCGTGGGTATCAACCAAATAGTCCGCAAGTCTAGAACCCAACAAACCTGCAACACCAGTAATTAATATTTTACTCATAATTATTTCCTAACAAGATGCATATATTTATCTAAGTTTTCTACAAGATATTTTGGATATGACGAGTCTATGGGAACGGTTTTGGCTGTCATTTTTCTAAAAAATAAATCTTGATCAAATGTTTCCATATTTTTTTCTACTGCATTTCTTATTTTTTCATTATTATACTCTTGATGGGCATATGCATCAAGTTTTTCTAGTATTTTTTCTTTACCGCCCAAGAAACTAAAATGCCACCCCCCATCATATATTTCCACCGGTTTCATTCCTATTTGTTGTGGATTTCTTATATTATTTACGTTTGCTTGTTTGAATAACCAATAAGAACATATTCTGGTTCCATTCCATTTTTTAGTTCCAAAATAATCTTCTTCAATAAAATTATTTAAATAATAATAATAAAAATTTTGTTTAAGAACATGAAGACTATTTTGTGTAACTTGTTTTGAAACTTCAGGAATTCTATCTGGATTTGCAATTTCATCTATATCACTAATCAATATAATGTCATCGTCATTACATTTAACCAGCGATCTGATAATTGCATTTTTTTGAAATATTTCTCTAGCACCGGTTGAATAGTTTGGAGGAGAATCTACAACAATGTTGTAAATAATTTTATTTTTAAATTTTTCAAATCTTTTAGCGTTATTTTGAAAGTGCAACTCCTTTTCTTTACCAGTAAATGTATGTGTACATTCAGAAATAACAAAATAATCTACCACATCATTCAATGTATTCAATCTTATTTCAAGTAAATCTAATTCATTAAAAAACGGAAAACAATCGTAAATTTTCATGTAGTATCCTTAAAAATTTTTTTCAAATATTTTTTTTGCTTCTTCTAAATGTTTTTTTCCATGAAAACCAAAAGAAAAATTTAAATTATTTTTTTTACCTGTTATAGGTTCTTCTAATCCCCATTTGGCAGCTAAGTCTAAATCTGGATAAGTGCAACCACTTGAAACAAAATGCTCTCTATATAAATCACATATGACAGCATCTTCATTTCTTTCTATATAAGGCAATTTTGTGGCCAAATACAATAATTTTTTTGATCTAAAAGAAAATCCTCCATTTCCAACATGTTTTGTAAACCATGGCCATGGAGATCCGATATAATCATAATTAAAAAATTCATCAGTCCAAAGATCTGGATTTAATATAAATCCATCAGGTTGCATCCAAATAGAATACTCTGTCATTAAAAATGGATATACATTTTTAAGACAAAAATTATTATATTCACCGTATGTCATTTTATTAATTTTTAATGGTGTAACAATTTTTGAATCCACAATAGGATTTACAGAAAAATGTAAAATACTTTTAAATTTTATTTTTAAATTTATTTTATTTATTAAATATAAAATTTCATCAGTGTCGTTCCCACAGCCATCAATCCATATTGCAGTAATATTTTTAAAATTTAAACTCATATTAATTTTATTTAATTACTTTTTTAAACCAAATGTCTAATTGTAAATGGGAGATTGCATTTGGAAGCGTTTCTAATACGGCTTTTTTTACATTTTGACAATTAATGTCATGCCCAGCTATGACACCATCATTTTTAATTTTTGGTAACCAATTTATAATATCGTTTTTAACATCTTCGTATTCGTGACTTGCATCTATAAAAACAAAATCTAAAGAATTATTTTCATAAAGTTTGCAAGCTTCCAGTGAAGTAAGCCTAATAGGATTTATTATGTGTTTTACTGGTTCTATGTTTTTTAAAAATTCACCGTATAATTTATCTTCTTTTACAAATATATCATCTGCATGTTCTATAGACCCTTTCCAGGTATCAATACAATCAAATTTAATTTTTTTATTTGAATTGTGTATTTCTACCGCCATAAAAGACGCACTTCTCCCTTTCCAAGAACCAACTTCCACAAAATGAGATCCACTAGGAAAATGTTCCAATATTTGTTTGTAAAACTCTGCGTATGTAAACCAATTTTCACCAATGTTGTTATAGTAGTGTTCCATTATAATTGTATAACCTCGATTTCTTCTCTAGAATGAATTTCAATCCCATTCAATTTATATTGATGTTTAAAATCTCCACTATGTGTAAATGAATATTTTGAATCTTCATCCAAACAAACATAATCATTTATGTTTGTCGGGCATACACATACAAAATCATCAACATGACAAACCAAATTATCTATTGGTCCATCGTATCCATTTGATTCTATATATTGGATTAATTTTTTAGCACCTTTTTTTGAAATACAGTATCCTGCAAAACCTTCAAACATAATTTCTTTATTTTTGTCTATCACCTTCAGTCTATTGTCCCAATCTGCATTTTTATAAAGTTGCAATAGATTTTTTTTGTTTTGGTAATGTGCTGTAACTGCCTGCAGATAAAGTAAATCATATTTAGTAGCATCAAACTGATCCAAACATTCGATCGTAAACGAATCTGAAAATCTACAATCATCCTCGCAAATCAAGTATGCGTTTTCATTTTCGTCTTTTATCAATTCTTCCCATATATTTTTATGGGCCATAAGTGCTGCTATTTCACCAAAACGAATCCAAACACGGTTTGTGTATTTGATTAAATTTTTTTTGTTTATAGTATATGTTTTGTTTTTACAAATAAATCCAGGATTTGAAGTAATTTCGATATCCTTTGGCCCAACTCCAATTCTATATTGAAAATCAATTTTTTTGGAATCAAACATCTCATTTATTTTCTTTTGACGATCAAACGCTTCTGGTAATGTTATTACTCTAGTTTTCATAATTGAATTGTTCTTTTAATTTTTTGTTTTATTGTTTCTAGGGACTTGTTTATATCATATTTAAAAATTGGAGCATTTTTTATTTTTTGATAAACATCTTCATTTGAATCAACGTATTTTACATAATCTAAACATTCTTCATATGTTTTAAAATTGTTTACGTAGATGAAACAATCCGGATTAAAATCACTCAAAACATAAGAATCACCCCAATAAATTGGTATGCACCCTGCTGTTTTGGCTTGCAAAAACTTTTCAGTTACATATCCAATTTTATTTGTATTTTCAAACGCCATTGCAAACCTATATCCACAGATTGCATCATATTTTTTTAATTGATTTCTGTCGTGATCACCATTACCAAAAGGCAAACCAAATCCATACGTTGGTTTATAAGTACTCAAAATATTTAAAAAATCAACTCTGTTTTTGTGTATTGCAGAAAACGGGGCAACACAAAATTTGTATTTTTTTGTATTAGCCCATTTATTGTTTTCCAGCTCATATTGATTTATTGCTGGAATTGGATTTTTTTGATTTTGAAGATTATAAAAATTAATGTAGATGTACCACAATGGCAATCTTATGTTTTTTAAATCTTCCCGATCTGGATCAAAAGACATATGATAGTCACCATCTTGATACTGAACTGGTTTTGGTTCAGCCATAAATGTCAATATTTTTGTTTTTGACCTGTCTATTTCTTTGGGAACATAATTTTCTGCAACAAGACATAAATTACAATCATTTACATTATTTGTAACAATTAAATCATCTTCATATATGTCTTTTAATAAAGATATAAAAAAACTTTCATCGTAATTAAAATCAGGCCAAAAATTATGTATACTTAATTTAATCATTCATCACACTCCTGTAAAGAGAATCGTCAGCTGCAATAAGATTATTCACTTTAATATAGTTTTCTTTTACATATGGTAAACACTCTTGGTACAGTTCTGGAGTAAGTACATCAAGGGTTTCCATATCATCTATAAAAATAATACCTTTACTATTAAAATCTTCAGATATTGACCTATCACCATAATATATAGGTACAGTTCCGGTAGCAAAACAATCAGTAATTTTTTCTGTATAATACTTTGGATAAATGCTGTTTTCTACAACTATAGAAAACATATAATCCTTCAGCCCATCCAATTTGTCTGGAATAAATTTATAATCTCTTCCAAAAATATGATCTTTAAAGTTAGCATTATTTTTTAATTTTTCAAACAACTCCATTCTTTTTATATGACCAGAAGTAAATTGTTTAAAACTTGTTATATAAGAACACAATTTATTTTTTTCATATACATTGGGTTCTTTAATCCATGGCATATTAGACGCAGGAGGGTTATAAGAAAAAAATTCGGGATCTATGCTTATAATTCTTCTGTCATTAGTAAATATTTTTTTGTATCTTAATTTTAAGATATCTTTATTTGAAGTTACGCCCATTATAAGTGGTGCTATTATTTCAGAAGATTCTCCCAGCCATCCATATTTTGGACCGTTGTAGCCGTCATTCATGTATCTAAAAATGGCATCATCAAAATAAACAACAGGCTCTTTGTTTTTAGGATATACATTAAAGATCCACTCAAAATTTTTGGGGGGACTGTTTAAACAAGAATGATTGTTAAACGCCGTAGTAAAAATGTTCAACTTATTCATATAATACACCAACCATCACAATATATATCTGACCAGTTTTTGGGCATTTCCGGAGAATCCCCGAACCATTCTGCTGGTGCAATTGTTTTTTTACTTTCACTTAACCATGATCCCCACCAACTAAAACTGCTGTTTGCAATTACATGATAATTGCAAAGTGTCATGAGACACATGTCATGATATTGGTCATTCTCCGGTATAAAATATTTTCTGCCAATAGAATCAAATAATTTTTTAGCTTCGTTTGGCTCATCGCTAAATGCTATGATTAATAAATCATTTGGCAAATGATCTAAAGCTTTTTGATAATATTCCAAAGAACATATTGGATGTTTTCCTACTAAATTTTTATAATCACCCATTCTGAGATGTACTGATATTACTGGTTCTTTAGTAATATTTCTTATGTCTAAACATTTTTCATATATTTCATCTTTAAAAGTAAATTCTTTTAATATATGTGGTTTGTAATCTACAAAATATTTTTCACTTTGAAAATAACCCACTATGTCAGTTGAATCTGGTATTCCAAAAATTCCAGCATTATAAGTGAATTGTCTTTCTTGTGCTCTGTGAATTAAAATGATGTTTGAACTGTCTTTGGCAGAAAGGTTTAAAAAACATTCATTTAAACAAAAATTTTGATATGGGTTTTCTGACTTTTTTTGCATTGGTATGCCAAATTCATATCCTCTTGTTTTTGCAATAGAATATAAAGTTGCATATTGGAACATCTGGTTACCCATGCGCCCATATTGCCCCATTAAATTAAAAGTTATCATGAAAACACTGTATTTCGATTTTGAAGTGGCTTGTCAGTAAGACCTTGCCATTTATTAGAACTTTGTCTATTGTCTGATTGGTATATCAGTGGGTTGTTTGGAGTATAAACTTTAAAATCTTTTTGAATCCCCGCTGTTCCAAGATCCCAAGGCTTGTTCAAAGTGTATAAGCAATATTGTCCAATTTCCGACATTGCTTTTCTATATGCATCTGTGACATATAGAATAGCATGTGCAGCAAGTATTCCAGCTATTCTCAAATAATTTTCATTGTGTTGGCAAGAACCATAAAATACATTACCATGTGAAATTCCCAGATAGACTCCATCGGAATCATCTGGGATATCTAATACTGGATTAAAATTGTCTACAAATTCAACATCGTCTTCTAAAATTAGAAGTGGTGTAGAATACTTTGTATCATCTAAAATTTGAATATGAGATGTACCACAACCTCTAAAATGTGCTATGGATTTATCTGTATTCGGTGGTGGTGGGATCACAACACCAGATTTTCTGTGTGTATTTTTAAACCCAAATTTGTTAAATCTTTCTTGCATCAATTCAGCATTTTTTGTTGCTGAATCTAAATTTATCCATACAACCGGTATTTCTCTTAAATCAATTTTCATCGCCTATAGACCTTTTAACAATTATAGATTACTCTAAAGAAATGTCAAGAATATTTATTTGACTTTACTCTAGAGTACTTTAAAATACATCTTAAAAGATGAATCTAGAGAACCTTAAAGAACTTATTACTAAAGACTCTCAAATAGACTCTACAGAGTTAGGTATAGAGTCTCTTAAGATACCTCAAATACACTCCAAGTATCTTACAATTTTATCAGATGTCAAATTACTTTTGACAAAACAACAAAACGATCTTGCTGTATTAAAATTACGTAAATGGAAAATTTATACAGGAAAAGCATCTCAAGAGGAACTTGAATCTTGGGGCGAAGAAGCTTGTGATTTTACATTGTTAAAAAGTGATGTTGAACAGTTTGTAGAAGCAGATCCAAAAGTAATAGAACTGAAAGCCAAAATTGCTGTCAGTGAAGTTAAACTTCGTATGGTGGAGGAGTTTATAAAATCTGTAAACAACAGAAATTTTATGATAAAGTCTGCCATTGAGTGGCAAAAAATGATGAACGGAATCATCTAAATATTATGTGGATATAGATGTTGAATCTACAGATGAAGTTCGTTATTATGTAAAGACCGAAAAGGGAATAAAACAAGAATTGAGAGATTATTTCTCATTCATGGTTCCCGGTGCTCAGTTTATGCCTATGTTTAAAAGGCGTATTTGGGATGGAAAAATTCGGCTGTATGATATTCTCTCATCTACGCTTCCCAGAGGTTTAAAAACCTACCTAGAAAAATTTTGCAAAGACCGGGGTTATGGGTTAAATATAAAAGAGAGCAAAAATCCTTTATGCGTAACAGAGGAGGAACTTCAGGCTTTCTACGAATCGCTGAAAGTTTGCGTCCGCAAACAATCAGTAAAGATGCACACACATCAGGTGCAAGCTATTATGCATGGATTGAACAATCATCGTTCAGTTCTGATATCTCCGACTGGCTCTGGAAAAAGTCTTATTATATACGTATTGGTTCGATATCTACAAAAGGTATTAAATACCGACCGCAAAATATTGATTTTAGTTCCGACCGTTGGCCTCGTCAATCAGATGGAGGCCGATTTTTTTGATTACTCAAGTCAAGATAAATC
>JAFMEV010000150.1 GCA_017856545.1 Chitinophagaceae bacterium | reverse complement strand
CCTTTTTGTACATGTACATGGATAGGTTCATTGAACTCATTTGAATAAAAGAATAGTCTCCAACCATAGATAAAAAGTATTGTAGGCATTTTATTTTAAACCTACCACATCTTCAAATTCAGTTTATTTCGGTTAATACTTTAGAATTGAGTCTAAGTGGATGGCTGTCGCTACGCTCCAGCATCCAAAGTGGGGGCTACAAAAAGGCGCAAAAACCTGCTGCTTCGCAAATAGTATTTATAACCAAAACTTATTGCTTCGCAATAAAAATGAAGTGCTCTCATCAAAATTGAAGCTAGCTTCATTTTGCTGCTCTCACTCCATTTTCTTCACTTCGTTCAGTTTTGGACACAAAAAAACCACGATTAATCGTGGTTTTTGCGCCTTTTTGGCGGAGAGAGAGGGATTCGAACCCCCGGACCTGTTACAGTCAACAGTTTTCAAGACTGCCGCATTCGACCGCTCTGCCATCTCTCCGCGGCAAATGTAGGGCAGGAAACCCAATTATGCAAAAAATAATGCCTTTTTATTACATGAACGACTGATGCTAATTAGTTGAGTACCATGTATCTTTACAAAAATTGACTGAGTGAAAGAATTAGCGGCATTAAACCCATTTTTTTGGAAATATAGATTCCGTTTTTTTGCTGGAATATTCTTGGTAATTGCTACCAACTATTTAGCGGTTTTAGCACCTCAGATTACAGGTTATGTGGTTGGGCTGGTTCAAGAGAAACTTCCAGGTGGTAAACCAACGACTCCCATTCAACCCGATTTGATCATTAGTGGAATAATGGGTTTAAGTGATTATTTCAAATTTAGCTTTGGTTGGTTGATTACTTTTTGCAGTGTTACCATTTTAATCTTAGCAATCATTAGAGGAGTGTTTATGTTCTTTATGCGTCAAACCATTATTGTAATGAGTAGACATATTGAATATGATCAAAAAAACCAGGTGTATGAACATTATCAAAAATTAGATACTGAATTTTACAAAACACATAGTACGGGAGATTTAATGAGTAGAATAACGGAGGATGTGAGTAGGGTAAGAATGTATACTGGCCCTTCCTTGATGTATTTAATCAATTTGGTATCTCTCATTGGATTTTGTTTATACAATATGTTTACTAAAGATGTAAGATTAAGTTTGTATGTACTAGCGCCATTGCCCATCTTGGCAGTCACTATTTATATTGTGAATAGTATTATCAATAAAAAAAGTGAAGAAATACAAGGGGAACTATCTGATTTAACCACCAATGCGCAAGAATCTTATTCTGGGATTAGAGTTATTAAATCTTTTGTACAAGAAAAAGCGATGTTAGGTTTCTTTAAAACCAATAGTGAGTTGTACAGAAAAAATGCCACTAGTTTAGCGATGGTGGAAGCTTTTTATACACCTACTATGTCTTTAATGATAGGTATTAGTACTTTACTTACAATTTATTTAGGAGGGTTACAAGCCATTGAAGATCCTAGTAAAGTTGGAACGGTGATTGAGTTTGTGATATATATCAATATGTTAACTTTCCCAGTAAGTGCCATAGGTTGGACAGCTAGTATGATTCAAAGAGCTGCTGCATCTCAAAAAAGATTGAATGAATTTTTATCTATACAACCCATTATTACACAGAATAAACAAAGCCATTTACAACCAACCAATGGCGATATTCAATTCAAGGATGTTAGTTTTACTTACCCTCATTCGGGTGTTAATGCAATAAGTGATTTTAATTTACATATTCCTGCAGGAACTAAATTGCTAGTGCTTGGTAAAACGGGTTCTGGAAAATCTACTATTGCACAGTTATTAACAAGGATGTATCAGGTCGATAAAGGTCAAATTACTATTGATGGTAATTTGATTAATGAAATGAATATACAATCATTGAGAACTGCTATTGGGTATGTTCAACAAGATGTATTTTTATTTAGTGATAGTATTGAAAATAATATTCATTTTGGATTACAAGACATATTACAAGAAACAGATTTGATTGATGCAGCCCATACGGCACATGTGAAACACGAAATTGAAAATCTTCCTCAGGCTTTCAAAACTTTAGTAGGAGAAAGGGGAACTACTTTAAGTGGAGGTCAAAAACAAAGAGTAGCTATTGCAAGAGCATTAATAAAGAGACCCTCTATTTTTATTTTTGATGATTGTTTAAGTGCTGTTGATGCCCAAACAGAACAAACAATTTTACAGAACTTTAAAAATTATATCGAGCATAAAACCACTATCATGATTACCCATAGAATTTTCTTTGGTTTTAATTTTGATTTGATCATTTATTTAGAGGATGGTAAAATTGCAGAAATGGGTACACACGAACTATTGTTAGCAAAAAATGGATTGTACGCTGAATTATACCATAGTCAACAATCCCAAGCCTCCAACTAGCAGGTTTTTCCCCACCTTATTCATATTTAGGTTATTTTTTTTAGTTTTTCGTAATATTTTAATATTTTAGACATCTAAAGTAAAAATTAAAATTAGAGAGACTGTGAATTACGACAACAACGAGAAAAAGCAAGAGAGTGTATATAGTACTCGTATTCGTGCTGGAAAAAGAAGAACTTATTTCTTTGATGTAAGAGCCACACGTGCCAATGATTATTTTTTAACGATTACAGAAAGTAGAAAGCGTTTTGATGATAATGGTTATGATCGTCATAAGGTTTTCTTATATAAAGAAGATTT
>JAFMEV010000149.1 GCA_017856545.1 Chitinophagaceae bacterium | reverse complement strand
TCAGGTAGAAAACGCAAAGTTGCATTGTACTTTTGATTTTCAGGTAGCCACTACTGCCTTTGTTGATTTTGATTTTACATTAAACCTTCAAGCGCCTGAAACAATCACTGTTCAGAACGCTACTTATAAAGAAGCAGCACTAGCTTCTATTTTTTTCCATCAAAGTTCTCGAGGTCCGCCTGCAATGATTTAAGATATCGCATAGATTTTTTATTATCATTAAAACAAGGACATGAAAAATATTTTAATTGTTGCATTGTTATTTGTTAGCAATGCCATTGGAGCAACTGCATTACAAGATTATTTTTTATCTGGAAAAATTACAGATAAACAAACTGGAAAAACATTATCAGGAGCTACAGTGTTTTTCTCTGATTTAAAATTAGGAACCATCACTAATAAGGATGGAGAATACAAAATAAGTATCCCTCAAGGATCACATGTGGTAGAAGTAAGTTATATGGGTTATGCTACACAGGTACAAACCATTACTATACAAGCTGCAACCACCATTAATTTTATCATGAACTCCACTGTGGTGGAAGCGGGAGATGTAATGGTGACCAGTTTTTTAAGAGCTACTTCTTCAAGAAGAACACCTACACCAGTAACGATTATCAAGAAAGATGAATTATTCAGAGGCATATCTACTAATTTAATCGACGCCTTATCCAAAGTGCCAGGGGTATCACAGGTATCAACTGGTCCAGCCATCTCAAAACCGATCATTAGAGGTTTGGGATATAATAGAGTAGTGGTGATGCATGATGGTATCAGACAGGAAGGACAACAATGGGGAGATGAACACGGGGTAGAGATAGATGAATATAATGTTCAAAGAACAGAGGTATTAAAAGTGCCAGCATCTTTGATATATGGATCTGACGCCTTGGCGGGGGTGATCAATATTATTTCTAACGCACCAGTTGCAGAGGGTGTGACCAAGGGAAATGTATTTACCAACTACCAATCCAATAATGGTTTGTTTGGAAGACATATTGATTTTGCTTCCAACAAAAAAGGATTGTTCTGGGGAGTGAACACCAGTATGAAGGATGCGGGTGATTATAAAAATAAATATGATGGTGAAGTGTTTAACTCAAGATTCAATGAGCGCAGTGGAAGTGCTTATGTAGGAGTGGAGAAAAAATGGGGAAGTACGCAATTCACTTATAGTAATTTTTATCAAAACCTAGGTATAGTAGAAGGTGAAAGAGATGAGACAGGTGCATTTATACAAACGGGTGGCAGCACGGGTAAATTTAAGCCTGCTATCCCTATGCAAAAAATCCAACATACTAAATACACTTTAGACAATACCATCAAATTTGGTGCAGACAGATTAAAAGCAACAATCGGATTACAGAGAAACCAAAGAATGGAATTTGGTAATGAAGAGAATTTAAAAGAAAGAGAATTGTATTTTGATTTACAAACCATCAATTACTCTTTACAATATTTAGTTGCGGAGAAGAATAATTGGAAAAACACCTATGGTATTAATGGTATGCAACAAACCAATACTAATAGAGGTTTAGAAACTTTGATTCCTGATTATAAAAGTTTTGAAATTGGCGCTTTTCATTACACACAATATAGAACGGCTAAAACACAGTGGAGCGGAGGATTTAGAGTGGATCAAAAACAAATGAGCTTTATAGATCCAGCCACTGATCCAAATAGATGTCCAGTAGGCATGGCTTGTATTTTAATATACAGAGAGCCAGTACCCACTAAAAAGACATTCAACAATATCTCTGGCGCAATTGGTGTGGCACATGATTTAAATGAATCCACCACCATTAAATTTAATTTAGCGAGAGGATTTAGAGCGCCTAATTTAGCAGAGTTAAGTTCTTATGGTGCACACGAGGGAACCAATCGTTTTGAATATGGTAACTCAGCATTAAGATCAGAAAAAAGTTTACAATTGGATGCGGGCATTGAATGGAGCAACGCGCATTTAAGTATCGCTGGAAATTTATTTTACAATACAGTAAGAGATTATATTTTCTATCAAAAGCTCACTGGGGTGAATGGAGCAGATAGTATTATCAATCAAGAAAATGAAGATGGTTCAGTAGACGAGTTATATGCTTTTGCATTCAAACAAAGCAATGCACATTTATATGGAGCTGAGTTGAATGTAGATATCCATCCACATCCATTGGATTGGTTGCACATAGAAAATAGCATTAGTTTGATCAAGGCACAATTTGATCAGCCTATTGACGGAAGTAAAAATTTACCAGGTATACCTAGTGCAAGATGGTTGACAGAATTAAGATTTGATTTGTTTAAAGGAGCCAATGCGGTAAGAAATTCAGCCTTGAGTATTCAGCTAGATAATAATTTTGCTCAAAACAATGCCTTCACTGGATACAATACAGAGACCAATACCCCTGCGTACCATTTAATTAATATGGGATACAGTACCAATATTATGCGCAAGCAAAAAGTATTGTTCCAAGTTTCTTTGATCGCACAGAACCTAACAGATGTAGCGTACCAAAATCATTTAAACAGATTAAAGTACACTGCAGAGAATATGGCTACTGGAAGAATGGGTGTGTTTAATATGGGACGTAACTTTAGTATTAAAGTGAATGTGCCATTGGTGTTTTAAAGCATTTTATAGTTAATTAGATATATTGGGGCGCATGCTAGCATGCGCCCCTTATTTTTTTGATAGCCCAACAAGATATTCCCGCGCTGCAGTTTCACTTATAAGTGAAATG
>JAFMEV010000048.1 GCA_017856545.1 Chitinophagaceae bacterium | reverse complement strand
GCATGAGGCAGCTTAAAATTGCTACACAGATTACCAACAGAGATTCTCAAGCGGTAGAAAAATACTTACAAGAGATTTCTAAGATTTCCATGATCAATCCAGAGGAAGAAACCACTTTAGCGCAACGCATTAAAATGGGTGACCAAAGAGCATTGGATAAATTGGTGCAAGCCAACTTACGTTTCGTTGTTTCTGTTGCTAAACAATACCAACACCAAGGTTTATCTTTATCTGATTTAATCAATGAGGGAAATTTAGGATTAATAAAAGCAGCACAAAGATTTGATGAAACCAAGGGTTTCAAATTTATCTCTTATGCTGTATGGTGGATTCGTCAATCTATTTTACAAGCTTTGGCTGAACAAGGTCGTTTGGTACGTTTGCCACAAAATAAAATTGGTACCTATAACAAAGCCAACAAAGCATATATGGCATTTGAACAAGAACATGAGCGTGAACCTTCAACAGAAGAATTAGCTGGTATCTTGGAAATGTCTGAAACTGAGATCAATAATATCTTTCAATCAAACACAAGACACACTTCTTTAGATGCTCCTGTTCATGAAGCGGAAGACGTAGCGATGGGTGACTTATTAGAAGGCGGTTCTGATACGGATGAAGATGTAATGAAAGATTCATTAAGAGAAGAGATTCGTCGTGTATTAAAATCTTTGAGTCCAAGAGAAGCAGAAATTGTGAATGCTTATTTTGGATTAGATGGTGAAAATGGAGTTACTATTGAACAAATTGGTATTAAATACGATTTAACTAAGGAAAGAATTAGACAAATTAAAGAGCGTGCTATTAAGCGTTTACAAAAAGCGAGATATAGCAATGCACTTAAAGCTTATTTGGGCTAATCAATCAATAAATTTTTAAAGCCCCAGCAAGTTAATTTGTCGGGGCTTTTTTTTAAAGCAATCATTATGGAATCAGAAAAAGTATCAATATTAATTATAGGTTCAGGCCCTGCTGGATATACTGCTGCAATTTATGCGGCAAGAGCCAATATGAAACCATTATTGTATCAAGGTATTCAACCCGGTGGTCAATTAACTATTACTACTGAAGTAGAAAACTATCCTGGTTTCCCAGATGGGATACAAGGCCCAGAAATGATGGTGCATTTTGAAAAACAAGCCGCAAGAATGGGTACTGATATTAGATATGGTTTAGCTACTAAAGTAGATTTTTCTTGCAGTCCTAAAAAAGTTTGGATTGATGATGAAAAATTAATTGAAGCTGATGCTGTAATTATTTCTACTGGTGCTAGTGCTAAATGGTTAGGATTACCAAGTGAAGAAAGATTGAATGGATTTGGTGTAAGTGCATGTGCTGTATGTGATGGCTTCTTTTTTAAAGGAAAAGAAGTTGCCATTGTAGGTGCTGGTGATACTGCAGCTGAAGAAGCACATTATTTATCAAAAATGTGTACTACAGTGCATATGTTTGTTCGTAAAGATCAAATGAGAGCAAGTAAAGTAATGCAAGATAGAGTGTTGAATACGCCTAATATTAAAGTGTATTTTAATACGGAAACAGAAGAAATATTGGGAGAAAAAACTGTTCAAGGAGTAAGAGTTAAAAATACTAAAGAAGGAACTACGCAAGAAATTCCAGTGAGTGCGTTTTTCGTAGCCATTGGGCATCAACCTAATTCTGATATTTTCAAACCATTCTTAACAATGGACGAAACTGGATATATCCAAACAGAACCTGGTACTACAAAAACTTCTGTAGAAGGTGTTTTTGCAGCTGGTGATGTGCAAGATAAAAACTATCGTCAAGCTGTTACAGCTGCAGGAAGCGGATGTATGGCAGCTTTAGATGCAGAAAGATATCTAACTGCAAAAGGTCATTAATCTTATGAAAATCTATTTAACAGATTTAGAATTTTTTGGTTTTCATGGTTTGTATGAAGCTGAAAAGAAAATCGGTAATAGATTCAAACTTGATATTGTCATAGATTTTACCCCGCCCGTAAAAAGAGTGGAACATATCGATCAAACAATAGATTATGTTCAAGTTTATAGGCAAGTGCAATTGATCATGGATCAGCCAACTCCTTTATTGGAAACATTGGTAGATAAAATTGCTTCACAAATTTTATCAGAGCACTTAATGTCGGATAAAGTTTTTGTAAAAATTACCAAGCAGCAACTTTACATTCCATCTTTTGAAGGGATTACTTCTGTTTCAATTGAAAAAAGTAGAGAATAATTTTATATTTTCAAAGTTTTCCATCTCATTGATTTGATATATAAGTAAGATGGGATTAAAAGACTAATCCAATAAATAATTTCACACATCCATCCAATGGTAATAGGTAATTGGTAGTATTCAATTGTTAAGTAACAGTAAATGATATAAATAATGATTGCTACAAATTCAATGGCTAAATTGATGGATGAATTTCCAGTTCCAGTTACCGCATTCAGCCAAACTGTTGCAATAGACATCAATAATAAAGCAACTGAAACAACTCTTAATACAGGAATGCCTTCTTGCATAAAATCCTCGCCTTGTCCATAAATGGATAAAAAGGGTCTTGCGAATATATTCAACAACAAAAATATAATGACAGCAAATCCAAGACTCCATTTCATAATTTTAACAATTAAGGGAATAACTTTTTCTTGCATGTTTTGACCAATGATATTACTTACCATTGTATTAGAAGTTGCTGCAAAAGCCCAAGTAAAACTGCCAAAAAATCCAAATATATTTCTCATAGAATTAGATACAGCTAATGATTGCTCTCCTCTGTGTTCAATGAGAATATAAAAAAACTCCCAGCTAATTATACTAATCATATACTGAGCCATAATGGGCATGGACTGAACCATGATCAATTTCACATAATCCCATTTAAAACTAAAATTCTTGAATAATTCAAATCGTTCACCAATTTTTTGGTAATGAATTACTAAATATATCACTAATAAGCCCATAGCTTCTGCAATAATAGACGCGTATGCAGCACCATTAATTCCAAAAGCGACAAAACCAAAATGACCAAAAATTAAAGCGTAGTCAAAGAAAATATTAAACACTGCTTCTGTTGCAGTCCCAACGATTAAGAATTTACTTTGATTGGTACCAACGAGTAAGGCATTGCGCATTTGATAAATAAACAAGAAAGGGATTCCCCATATTCTAATTTTTAAAAACTCGATCACTATATTGGCTCTATCTGCATCTTGTAAAAGTGCATGAAAAATACTAGGTGCAATCAAATAGGTAAAACTGATACCAAAAATCGATAAGAATAAGGAAATAAGTACCCCTTGGGAAAACAATGTACCTATTTCATCTATTCTATTTTCGCCTGCTCTTCTTGAAATTAATGCTTGTAAACCGTTGTTCAACCCTTGGCCCATTACGCCAAAAATGAGATAATAGACGCCTGTAATTCCTCCAATGGCAAGGGCTTTTTTACTTAAAGCCCCCAGAAAAATATTATTGATTACAAAATTGATTTGAGGAACTAGGATAGCCAAGGCAATAGGCAATGAAATGGCTAATATTTGCTTACTGCTAATATTAACCTGTAAGGATGGGGTAGAAGCGGAATAACTCATATATATTTACAAATCTACAATTAGTTTTAGTAAAGAACTGCCTCTTTTTTTATATCATTGCATAAGATTTTACACCATGGCAAAGAAGAAAATTGGTATTTACGGAACTTTAGAAAGTACAGCTAATCATAAAGTAGAAGATTTATACATCATTGTAGATCATCAATCTATTCATTTTTCTGTTAAAAATATTGAATCTAAAAAATACGTTTCTTTTGAATCTTTTGTGAATGGTTCGGATGTAAATGGTTTTGCACAACTATTAGCTTATTTGCAAAATAATTCTAAATTAATACATGCCATTTATCATCAAGTTCATTTTGTAATGAATAATTCAAGTGTTTTAATTTCAAAAGAGCAGAAAATAAAGGATAATACCATTTATCAAAACGAATTGAATATGATATTTGGTAATCAAACAGATCAGGAATTAATGGTGAGTTCTTTTCAAAACAATCAAGTTTTAATTTCCTCTATACCAGATGCATACCAGACCTTATTAACTAGAGCTTTTCCTACGGGGAAATGGATGCATTATGTGAATGCTATTATAAATGATGCTATTGATGATGGAGTTTACATTTATTTTTTTGAATCTTATTATATTGTTTTAATCATTCATCATCAGTCTGTTCAATTTTTGAAATATTTTGAAGAAGCTGAAGATGCCCAAAATGTTTATAATATTTTAAATATTTGCAAGCATATACATGTTGATCCAAATGCATCAAGTTTATATTTAAAAGGGTATCATGCTGAATATAATCAATGGGCGGTTGAATTAGGTAATTATTTTAATAAAGCAATGATTGAACAAGCTCCAGAAGGTTATGGGGATCATTTTGCCACTTATTTTATTTTTTAATGAGAATTATATCTGGAAAATATGGAGGCCGTAGAATTCATCCTCCAACCAATATGCCTTATACAAGACCTACTACGGATATTGCCAAAGAAGGTTTATTTAATATTTTACATACCAGGGTTTCTATTGAAGATGCTAATACGCTGGATTTATTTGGTGGTACTGGTTGCATCAGTTATGAACTTGCTTCTAGAGGAGCTACTCATTTAACTATTGTTGAAAAAGATGGGGCGATGGCAGATTTTATCAAGAAAAATGTGGACATGTTGAAAATAGAAAATGTTCAGTTATTAAGAATGGATGTTTTTCAGTTTTTAAATACTTGTAATAATCAATATGATGTAATTTTTGCTGGGCCGCCATATGCTTTAAATACGATTGATGATCTGCCAAAAATAATTGTACAAAGAAGATTAATTGCTCCAGAAGGTTTTTTTGTACTGGAACATACTCCTAGAAATAATTATGAAAAATTTGAAGGTTTTCAATTTTCTAGAAATTATGGTTCAACTATTTTTAGTTTTTTTCAATGTATTGAATAATAACAAAATGCACAATAAATGATATTAAAATCAGCAGCGAGAAAAGCATTATTGGCAAAAAGACAAGCGCTTACCGAAGCTGACTGCATTAAATTAGATGACTTATTACTTATTCAGTTACAAAAACTTGATTGGTCAACAACAAAAATATTAGGTTGTTTTTATCCATCTGAAAATCATGCCGAACCCAATACTTTTCTATTCATCAAATACTTGAAGTATTGTATACCTCATCTTACTGTTGCATATCCTATTATCAATGACAAAGACTTTTCCATGGAATTTTACCAGGAAACAGCAGAACTTTCTGTAAATAAATGGGGGATACATGAACCTCTTCCAAAGCAACTTATTCATCCCGATCAATTGGATTCATTTATGGTACCCTTGATTGGATTTGATCTTTCTGGTCAAAGAATAGGATTTGGCAAAGGGTATTATGATCGATATTTTGCTAGATTAACAAAACCTGTCAAAAGAATTGGCATATCTTATTTTGAACCCCTTGCTAAATTAGAAGATACCCATCAATTTGATGTACCTTTGTCTCATTGCATTACGCCTTGGAACATTTATGAATTTTAACAACCTTTTTTTAAAATCTTTTCGAGTTTTACTTTTACCCTTTGCTGTTTTATATGGTTGGATAGTGGCATGCAGAAATTGGATGTTCCAGAAACAATATTTAAAGTCAGTAAGGTTTAATGTACCTATGATTTGTATTGGAAATTTATCGATGGGCGGAACTGGAAAGTCTCCCATGGTAGAACATTTATTATCCATTTTATCGGATGATTATAAAATGGCTACACTAAGTAGGGGATATAAAAGAAAAACAAAAGGGTATGCTTTAGCAAATGAGCAAACCACTGCTCTGGAAATAGGTGACGAGCCCATGCAGTTTCATATAAAATTTCCCAATGTTGCAGTAGCTGTATGTGAAAGAAGAATTGAAGCTATTCCTCAATTGATTCAAGACGTCCCCAATTTACAGGCTATTATTTTAGATGATGCATATCAACACAGAGAGATTGTAGCTGATTTTAATATCTTATTGACAGATTATAATAATCTTTATACGGATGACTTTTTTATTCCAACAGGTGACCTTAGAGATGAAAGAAAATCTGCAAAAAGAGCCAGTATCATTGTGGTGACTAAATGTCCCAAAGATTTATCAGAAGCTGAAAGAAATGAAATCGTAGAAAAATTATATCCTGAACAACATCAAAGTGTTTTTTTTACTGCAATAGAATATGAAACTCCTTATCATATTTATCATCCTTCTGATCAGTGGATTTTAACCATGAGAGATGAGGTATTATTGGTATGTGGTATTGCAAATCCATTGCCTTTAAAAAATTATTTACACGAACATACACATACATACTATCAATTAACTTATAGCGATCATCATATATTTTCTATAGAAGATCTACAAGAAATCAAACAAAAGTTTGAAGAAATTCAAGCCAAGAATAAATTAATTTTAACAACAGAAAAAGATGCTGTTAGATTAGTAAAATATACGGAGGAATTACATGATATCCCTTTATATGTTTTACCTATTAAGCCCATTTTTTTATTTGATGCTGAACCCATATTCAATCAACTTGTGATGGATTATGTAGCACAATTTTATACAAACAACAATGGGAAAGAAAGAGAAAAGTACTAGACATAAAAAAACAACTACCAAACAAACTAATTTGGCTGCAACTTATCAAGGGGTATTGGATATTGCCAAATCCGGAATGGGTTTTGTGATGGTGCCTAATATGGAAAATGACATTTTAGTTTTTCCTACAGATTTTAATACAGCTTTAAAAGGAGATGAAGTTAGGGTAAAGATTACCAAAATTAGACAGGGTACTGGTAAGAAAGAAGGTAAGATTTTAGAGGTAATTAAAAGAAAGCAGGTTTCATTTGCTGGAGTAATGCAAGTAAGCGAAAGGCATGCTTTCTTCATTCCGAATACTATTACCCCCATGCCTGATATCTATATACCATTGAATAAATTAAATGGCGCAAAAGACAAAGACAGGGTAATTGTTCAATTGACTACTTGGGATAAAGCCAGTAAAAAACCTGAAGGGGAAGTATTAGAGATATTTACTGCTGAACAAGAGAACGATCAAGCAATGAAATCTATTGTTGCAGAAGCTGGATTTAATTTACAGTTTAGCAAAGAAGTAATGGATTTTGCCAATCAACTAAATGCAGATTTAACCCCTGAAGAAATTGCCACTAGAAAGGATTATCGAAAAGTATTAACATTTACGATAGATCCAGTAGATGCTAAAGATTTTGATGATGCTATTTCTTTTCAAAAATTAGCTAATGGAAATATAGAAATTGGTGTGCATATTGCGGATGTATCCCATTATGTTCAACCAGGAACTGCAGTTGACCAGGAAGCATATGATAGAGCTACTTCTGTTTATTTACCAGATAGGGTGTATCCCATGTTACCTGAAAAAATATCTAATGAATTATGTTCTTTGAGACCTCATGAAGAAAAATTAACTTTTTCCGCTTGTTTTGAATTAGATGCCTCTAATCAAGTGGTGCATACTTGGTATGGTAAAACGATTATCTATTCAGATAGAAGATTTACTTATGAACAAGTTCAAGAAATTATTGAAACAAAACAAGGAGATCATTCAGATGTTATTTTATGGTTGGCTGACTATACACAAAGCTTGAGAAAAAAACGTTTTGAAAATGGTGCAATTAATTTTTCTTCTCAAGAAGTACGTTTTACATTAGATGAAAAAGGTAAGCCAACTGGCATAACCGTTAAAGAAAGTAAAGCCTCTCATCAATTGATTGAAGAATTGATGTTAAAAGCCAATCAATTGATTGCTGAAAAAATGGGAAAGATTAAAATAAAATCTGAGGTTTTACCTTTTCCTTATAGAGTTCACGATCAACCCAATGAAGAAAAATTAGCTCCATTTGTATCATTTGCTTTATCACATGGATACCCATTTGATTTGAGTACTCCAGAAAAAATTGCACAAAGTTTTAATAATTTAATGTTGTCAGCACATGGAAAACCTGAACAGCATGTATTGGAACAATTAGGAATTAGAACTATGGCTAAAGCTGTATATACCACCAATAATATTGGGCATTATGGTTTAGGTTTTGAATATTATTGTCATTTTACTTCACCTATTAGAAGATATCCTGATGTATTGGTTCACAGAATTGTTCAAAGTGTTTTAATGGGTCGACCAATTAATGATAGTGGTTTAGAAGAAAAATGTGTGCATTGTAGTGAGCGAGAAAGAGCAGCCATGGAAGCTGAACGCGCATCCAATAAATACAAGCAAGTCGAATTTATGCGTGATTATGTTGGTCAAGTGTTTGAAGGTGTCATTAGTGGTGTTTCAAGTTTTGGTTTCTGGGTAGAGACTGTTGAACACAAATGTGAAGGCTTGGTCAATATCACTAGTTTATCTAGAATAGATGATTTTAGACATGTTGAATCAAGCTATTCTTTAGTGGGAAGAAGATCAGGAAGAAAATTCAGTATGGGAGATAAAATCACGATTCGTGTGGTTTCTGCAAATTTAGATAAAAGACAAATTGATTATGAATGGGAACCTAATTCCGCTTCATAAAACTCAATTCCTTCTTCTTTTAATTTTGCTAATATTGGCTGATAAAGTGCTGGTATAGTAGGGATATGCAATCCAGTAAGTGTCAATTCACCATTTAAATAAGCTTCTGCAGCAATCGCTAATGGTAATCCAACTGTTGTTGCCATAGCGGTATGTTCATTATTTGTACCAGTCAATACCAAACTACTTTGTACTGAATATTTTTTTCCTTGCAATGTATAATCCACTTCGTGCATCATTACTACTGCGTCTTTATCAGTTTTATTTAAAGACCATTTAGTTTCCAAAATCCATTGAAGTACTGAAGCGTTGGTTAAACAAGCATCAGGAATAGTATCATTGGTATTGAATGCCAAAAATTCAAATTGGTTTTTGATCAATGGATCTTGTTGAATTGTATCCCAAATTGATTTTACTTTTTTTGAATTCAATTGATGCTGAAACCAATCTGCAATCGTATTCATTGGTTTTTCAAATTCCTCCTCATTGGTCAATCCCATTTGAACAATAGCATTCCAACCTTTGGAAAAAGAGGGGTGTCTTAAGGTAGTTCTAATAAAATTTTGTACACCTTCTAATTGATATGTATTGATATAGCTTAAAGAATCCCTATTTGGATAATAGGATAGTTGCCCCCAATTGGGAACGCTTATTTCTGCACAATTTTCAAATATGGAAGGATATGGAACATGTTTCTCCAAGCCATTTTCAAGGTAAACTGCACCAGCTTTACCTGCTAAAATGATATTTCTTGGATTCCAACTAATTTTATAATGCCAAGGATTGGTATCTGACTCTGGGGCAATTAATCCCCCGCAATGGGATTTAAAACCCGTTATTTGCCCATTTTTTGATTTGATTCTATCTATGAGTTCCATGGCACTCATATGGTCTATTCCTGGATCTAAACCCATTTCACATAGAAAAAGCAAGCCTTGTTGTTTGATTTCTTGGGAGATAGATCGCATGGATTCATCTACATAAGAGGCTGTAAATAGGGCTTTACCCAATGATAAACAGTCTTTTGCAACTTCAAAATGTAAAAAAGCAGGTAGCATAGAGATTACCAAATCTGCTTTTTGTATCAATGCTTTTCTATCTTTTTCTTGGAGAATGTCTATTCCTACACTATGTCCATTTGGGGCATTTTTCCATTTTTTTGCAGCTAAATGAGCATCTGCATCTGCAAGTACCATATACCAATTATTTTGAACCAATTTTTTTTGTAAAAAATCGATTAAAACAGTAGCAGATTTACCTGCTCCAATGACCAAAATTTGCTTGCCCATTTTGTGATGTATAAGTCATTAAAAATCCATCACTTAAAGATAGTAAAAATGGCTCAAAAATGTGGATAAAACGGTGTAAAAAATACCCCAAATTTAAGGTCAAAAAATAGGGTAAAACTTATCTTCGTAGACGTCCGTATCTAGGCCCGTTTTGGGACTTAGTTTTTGGACGAATGAAACTACCAATATGGAAGAAAATTTGAACGATTCTATCGGCCCAGAACAAACCCAAGACAATGATCGTGTCATAAGGGTGAACATTGAAGAGCAAATGAAAACCTCCTATATCGACTATTCCATGTCGGTTATTGTAGGTCGTGCATTACCAGATGTAAGAGATGGTTTTAAACCAGTTCATCGTCGCGTTTTGTTTGCTATGCATGAGTTAGGTAATAACAGCAACAAGCCTTATAAAAAATCTGCCCGTATTGTCGGGGAAGTAATGGGTAAGTTTCACCCGCATGGTGACACTGCTATCTATGACACTTTGGTGCGTATGGCACAAGAATGGACCATGCGTTATAAGTTGGTAGATGGTCAAGGTAACTTCGGAAACCAAGATGGTGATCCACCAGCAGCAATGCGTTATACAGAAGCTCGTTTGCAAAGAATTTCTGAAGCAATGTTGGATGATTTGGAAAAAGAGACTGTTGATTTTCAACTAAATTTTGACGATAGTTTATCTGAGCCAAGTGTTTTACCTACCAGAATACCTCAATTATTAGTCAATGGTTCTTCAGGTATTGCAGTGGGTATGGCTACCAATATGTTGCCTCATAACTTAGGTGAAGTAGTGGATGGTTGTATTGCTTACATCAACAACAGAGATATTACTATCGAAGAATTAATTACATATGTGAAAGCACCTGATTTTCCAACAGGTGGTGTGATTTTTGGAATGGAAGGCGTGAAGCAAGGATTGATGACTGGTAGAGGAAGAGTTGTTTTGAGAGGAAAATGTAATGTTGAAACTAAAGCCAATGGAAGAGAATTAATTGTTATCAATGAAATTCCTTATCAAGTTAATCGTGATAATTTAACAGATAGAATTGGTCAATTAGTCAATGATAAAACGATTGAAGGTATTTCTCATGTGAATAATGAAAGTAACAAGCGTGAAGGTACACGTATCGTTATTGAATTGAGAAAAGATGCGGTTGCACAAGTGATCATCAACCAATTGTATAAATACACAGAACTTCAAACAAGTTATGGTATTAACAACGTTGCTCTAAGTAAGGGTAGACCAAGAATTTTAAACTTAAAAGACTTGATTTCAGAGTTTATTGAGTTTAGAATGGAGGTAGTCATTCGTCGTGCGCAATATGAATTAAGAAAAGCAGAAGAGCGTGCACATATCTTAGAAGGTTACTTAATTGCATTGGATCATTTAGATGAAGTAATTCGTTTAATTAGAAATTCAGCTAATCCAGATGCTGCAAAAGAAGCCTTAATTACAGCAGGATGGGGTATTTCAGAGATTCAAGCCAAAGCAATTTTAGAATTAAGATTGCAAAGATTAACTGGCATGGAGCGTGAAAAAATTAAAGAAGAATTCCAACAATTAATGAATTTAATTGCTTCATTAAAAGAGTTATTAGGTAGCGAGCATTTAAGATATGAATTAATCAAAACGGAATTATTAGAAGTTAAAGATAAGTTTGGTGACGAGCGTAAAACAGAGATTCAATATTTAGCAGACGAAATGCGTATTGAAGATTTGATCGAAGAAGAAGATGTGGTAATTACTATTTCTCACTTGGGTTATATCAAGAGAACTTCTGTTTCTGAATACCGTCAACAAAAACGCGGTGGTAGAGGCGCAATTGGCTCTAAAACCAGAGAAGAAGATTATGTGGAGCATTTATTTATTGCTTCCACACATGATACGATGTTATTCTTTACCGAAAAAGGAAGATGTTTCTGGTTAAGAGTGTATGAAATACCTGAGGGAGAGAAAACAAGTAAGGGTAGAGCAATTCAAAACTTAATTCAAATACCTCCTGATGATAAAGTTAAAGCAATCATCGAAGTGCGTAAATTGGATGATAAGGATTATGTAAATAACCACTTTATTGTTTTATGTACTAAGAAGGGAATCATCAAGAAAACATGTTTGGAAGAATTCAGTCGTCCAAGAGTAAGTGGCGTAAATGCAATTACCATTAATGAAGGTGATGAATTGTTGGCAGCTAGATTAACAGACGGTAACAATGAAGTTATGATGGCTGTGAAATCGGGTAGAGCCATTCGTTTCCCTGAAGAAAAAGTAAGACCAACTGGTAGAGGTGCTATTGGTGTGGCAGGTATTGAAGTAGATGATGATGGCGATGAAGTAGTGGGTCTAGTATGTGTAAGCAGAGAAGACAAGGATAGAACCATTTTGGTGGTGAGCCAAAAAGGTTTCGGTAAAAGAACGCCAATTGACGAATATCGTATCACCAACAGAGGTGGTAAAGGCGTTAAAACCATCAATGTTACCGATAAAACAGGAGCATTGGTTGGATTAATGGATGTATTGGATTCAGATGATTTGATGATTACCTGTAAATCTGGTGTAACCATTAGAACTAGTATTGTCGATATTCGTGAAGCAGGTAGAGCCACTCAAGGCGTGAAATTGATCCGTTTAGACGAAGAAGACGATATCGCAGCAACATCAATTATCGGGGATCAAGGAGAGGATGATGCTATTGCATCATCCGATGAAAGCACTCA
>JAFMEV010000148.1 GCA_017856545.1 Chitinophagaceae bacterium | reverse complement strand
CATTATAAAAGTATTCTATGAAAAATATTAATACGCTTTTAATCATCATAATCTTAGGATATATGCTAAGTGGATGTCAGAAGATTGAAACTAATTTGCCCGCTAATGTCCATATCCATGAATCTCTTTCAAGGGATAGTAGTTTTAAAGTGCTAGTCCAACTTGAGTTAGCATTAAAAAATAAAATCATAAAAGAACAAATTAATGCTAACTCGGTGAATGATCCTAACCTACTCAATTATTTAACTCAATTCAATTCAGAATATTATAAAGCCTGGAACAACCTTAAGAATAGATATGGAAAAATGAATGAGCAAGATATCAAGGACGCAAGCAGATTTTATTTTGAACAAGAAAAACTTTTTGCAGTAAGCGAAAATAAGATTCGTTCAAACAGTATAAAACCAAGTGCAAAAAACCATTGCACCTGGGGATATGATTTATGTATTGCAGGTGTTACTGCAGGTGCTATCATTTGTCACTCTAGTTGTATTGGAGGTACTGCAGGATTTGGCGCACCAGCATGTGTATTACTTTGCGGGACTATTCAAGTAGCCGCCGGGGCTCAATGCATGAATAGTTATTGTAATTTTATAAATTAACCTATGAAAAATATAATCAATTCCCTTTCGCTACTGTATGTAGTTATTTCTTTCTTATTTCTTAAATCAATTATTGCAACACATAAAGGTTTAATCATTTATTGTTCTTTCAATATTATTCTCCTTATTATAGTATTGTATATCAACAAAAATAAAAAATAACCTTAATCTGCTTTGAATACAGGTGTTCTCGGACCAATCCCATTTTCATTAAAGGCTTCTATTTGAAAATAATAAGTTTGATCTTTTTCTAATGCATTTAAATAATATTCACTTGCACTATATACCATCACACTATTGTATAATTTATTTGGATCTGTTCCAAAGTAAATATGATACCCAGTTGCATTAGGATTTTGTGCCCATTTCAACCAAACATTTCTTCTTTCGCTATCTCCTCTTAAGGGTACAAAATTTTTCACTGTTCCAGGATCCTTACCAGTGCCTTTTCCAAATACACGCAATCCACTGATCGCAAACTTCCCATCAGGCACATGGATATTTACCATCTTCACAAATCTAGCTTGAGTAGGTTTGTCTAATACAACATAATCATGCGGCACATCTTTTGTATTTTTTGATTTGTCAATTATTAAAGACCACTGCTTTCCATCATTAGATACATACACTTGATATTGATGATAGATATTGGTATACTTTCCCATTAATTCAGAACCCTCGTCCGCATAATTAATTTGAATCGCTTCAATCGTACTTATGGCTCCTAAATCTGTTTGTATCCACTCTCCCTTATTACCGCTGGTTGCTGACCAATAGGTTTTGATGTTTTCATCTACCGCATTGTTTGCAGTGAATGCACTCAGTGTACTAGATACTTGTACTGGTTTATTATAATTGAGTAACATCCATCCCGTAAATTGCGACAAATCATGATTCGCTTTGGCGTTAGGGATATAATGCGGATAATCTCCATAAGCTGTATTGCTATACAACAATCCATCCTTGTCAATCTGTGCTGGCCAGATACCATTTCTTCTTTCAAAATTATTTTTCACCCCAATCGCGATGGTTGAAATATGCCACCATTGATTGTACAAATCTTTATAAGTTGCTCCATGTCCTGCACCTCTTGCAAAACCTCCTGGCTTATAAGAGAAAGGATTGTGTTTTTGATAAGTGAACGGCCCCAGCGGTTGATCGCTCACATACACACCATCTCCATATCCACTAAACTCTGTTCCCGGTGCGCCATATTGTAAATAATATTTTCCATTATGCTTATTCATCCAAGCACCTTCCATAAATGGTTTTAAAAAAGTATTGTCTTGATGCTCACCAAAACGCTCCCATCCATGCACACTATCTACTAAACGAATCAATGATTTTCTTTCTCCAATGGGAGCAAATGTTTTTCTATCTAACTCTTGTCCATAAATAGGATAAAAATTACTAGAACCGTGATAGATGTATAAACGATTATCATCATCTACAAATAATCCTGGATCCCATGCACCTACTTTAAAACTATCTACCGCTACATGCCATTCGTCTTTGGTTGGATTGGTGCTATACCATAAACTAAAATTCTTTTCATAAGTAGAACCTATCACCAATAAACTATCTCCCAATACCAAACTTGCAGGTGCACATAATTCATCGTACACATTATTCCATGGTCTTAAAAATTTTCTGGGAACAAAATTCCAATCCTTCATATCACTACTCCACCAATAACCCCATTGATTGGTACTAAACATAAAGTACTTGTCTTTATAAACACTTATGATAGGGTCCGCCGTTGCGCGATGCTTCCCGTTTTGTACAAAATTGGGAATGGGGCAATAGCCATAATCTATATTGATAGGATTGCAATAAGTAGCTTGACGATTTGCAGCAGTTGGTGCTGTTTGAGCTGTGACTTGTTTGCTCGTTCCAATTTGAAAGCATAAGCATAATACTACGGGCAAGATCAATCGTTTCATAGTGCAAATTTGATCTTTAAATATACCTAATTATTCATTGAACATATAGTCTAAAATGTATATCTAAATAGAGTATAAATACCTGGTTTTGAGGCAAATGGATCAAATATATTTACCCTCATTTAATAATTAATAATTTATGCGTACAAATTCTATTTATGCGTATTTTTGTAGTGTACTAGCAATCAATACTATGAAAGCAAGATTGAAT
>JAFMEV010000047.1 GCA_017856545.1 Chitinophagaceae bacterium | reverse complement strand
GTAATGGATGATCAAAACAAAGCCAATTTTAAAGAACTCATCTCCAACCTTACTAAAACTTCTGATAATTTAAATAAATCAATGGCTTCCATTGAACAGATGGTAGATCAAAAAGGTGGATCCATTGCACAAACTGCTGATAATATAAATGGTTTCACGAAAAATCTAGCTGAGAATAATAAAAAGATTACCAATATCATTAATAATTTAGATAGCACTTCTCAAGCAATCAAAGATGCTAATTTAAATCAAACAATTAAAGAAATTCAATCAGCTCTTGCAGGGATTAATATGACTTTACAAAAATTGAATACTGGCAATGGAACTGCTGCCAAGATCATGAATGACCCTTCGGTATATACAGAATTAAAAAATACCATCAATAGTGTAAATACATTAGTTGATGATATTAAAGTACATCCAAAGAGATACATCAATATCTCCGTTTTTGGTAAGAAAGACAAAACTACTCCATTAAGTAAGCCCATTGCGGACACTGTAACCAATGAATAAATTATATTGGACATTGATGATTGCCTGTGCTTCCATTTTGAATGTTCAGGCACAAAACACTTCAACCCCTGTTTTAGTTGATAGTAATTCCAAATTAATTGAATTTTTATCCGCTGCATCCTACAATGTAAAAAAAGTAGATTCCACTAATTATGTGATATTGGTTGGTAATGTTCAAATTAGACAAGGTAAAACTTTAATGTATGGTGATAGTATTGTATTAAATACAACTAGTAATATTCTAGAAGGTTTTGGACATATTCACATCAATGATGCTGATAGTGTTCATACTTATGCAGAGTATTTAAGGTACTTGGGAAATAACAAGAAAGCCTTTCTTAGAAAGAAAGTAAAATTAACAGATGGCAGAGGTGTACTAACTACAGATTCTTTAGACTACGATGTCTCCATTAAAGTAGGACAATACAATAAAGGAGGAAAATTAGTACGAAATAAGACCGTGCTCAAAAGTGTTGAGGGATTTTATTATGGAATTACACGTGATGTCATTTTTAGAAAGAAGGTTGAATTGATTGATCCCGAAAGCACCATTATAACAGATACACTGGAGTACAATACCTATTCTCAGTTAACAAATTTTATTAGCCCTACTAAAATTATCAATGGGTCTAGAATTATAAAGACATCAAACGGAAATTATAATTTAGGCACCAAAAAAGGATATTTATATGAACGTTCCGTCATTGACGATAGTACCTATATTTTCACAGCAGACGAAATGGCTATAGACGACTCTTTAGGATTGGGTGAATTCAGAGGCAATGCATTATATAAATCCAAAGATTCATTGTCTTTCGATATGATTGCCAATCATATTAAAACCAACAGATCAAAAGGTGTTTTATTAGCAACTGAATTACCTACTTTATTGATCAAACAAAAAAAGGATACACTTTTTATAAGTGCCGACACCTTATTCTCTGCAAAAATTTCTGATTTAAAAAGACCCATGCCACAAGTTAGAGATGTACCTGTTGTCAATACAGACAGTAGTTTAGATAAATACTTTGAAGCCTTTCACAATGTTAAAATATTCTCAGATTCATTACAAGCAAAATGCGATAGTTTGTTTTATGGATTAGCTGATTCAACGATACGTTTAATCACTCAACCAATTGTTTGGTCAAATGAAAATCAAATTACGGGAGATACGATTTATATGTTTGTAAATAATAAACAACCCGAGCAATTAAACGTAATCAATAATGCTTTTGCTATCAATAAAGTTGATACTACTCAATATTTTAACCAAATAAAAGGCACTCGACTAAAAGTATGGTTTGAAGATGGATCTATCAGTAAAATGCAAACAAAAGGAGGCGCTGAAAATTTGTATTTCGTATTAGATGATGAAAAGAAATTTATTGGTGTAAATCATTCTACTGCTCAAATAATGGAGATAGAATTTGAAAACAGCGAACCGGCCAAAGTAAAGTTTGTGAATCAATTACAAGGAAAGATGAATCCATTAAATAAAACAGTACCTGAAGATTTAATCTTAAGAGGATTTAAATGGCAGGAATCAATTCGACCTAAATCTAAGTTTGAGATCCTTTCTCCATCATCAAGTAAGCCTTTATAAAGCCTTCTATTTCTCCATCCATTACAGGCCCCACATTTCCTACTTCATAATCGGTTCGATGATCTTTTATCATCTTGTATGGATGAAAAACATAAGATCTAATTTGACTACCCCATTCTATTTTCTTTTTGCTTGCATTGCTGGCATTCAATGCTTCTTGTTTTTTACGCATCTCTTCTTCATACAACCTACTCTTTAACATCTTCATTGCCAATTCTCTATTTTCTCCCTGTGTTCTGGATTGTTGACACTCTACAATAATTCCAGAAGGTATATGTTTTAATCTTACCGCTGTTTCCACTTTGTTCACGTTCTGACCACCCTTTCCACCACTTCTATAAAACTCCCATTCTATATCCGCTGGATTCACCGTTATCTCAATACTATCATCAATTAATGGATAAACATATACAGACGCAAAGCTGGTATGTCTTCTAGCATTGCTATCAAAGGGTGATATTCTAACCAAACGATGTACCCCAGACTCTGCTTTTAGGAAACCAAATGCAAAGGGTCCATCAAATTGAATCGTTGCAGATTTAATACCAGCACCATCTCCTTCTTGATAATCTAAGGAACTTACAGTCCATCCTTGTTTCTCCCCATACATGGTATACATTCTCAAAAGCATTTCAGCCCAATCCTGGCTCTCTGTACCACCAGCGCCCGGATTAATTTGCATCACTGCAGGTAATTCATCTTCAGGCTTATTCAATGTACTTTTAAACTCAGCTTCTTCAATTGAGGCAACTGCTTTATTAAATGCTTCTTGTGTTTCTTGCTCAGTTGCATCACCTGATTTCCAAAAATCAAATAGTACAGCAAAGTCTTCTACACTGTTTGCAACATCATTGTATAATTGAACCCAATACTCGTTTACTTTAATTTCTTTCATAATACCCGTAGCACGCGTATTATCATCCCAGAAACCTGGAGACATAGACATCTGTTTATCCTTGTCTATTTTTTGTAATCTATTATCAACGTCAAAGAAACCTCCTCAGGACACTTACTTGGTCCCTCATGCGCTTCAATTGTTCTATCGTCATGATCTATATTTGGTATCAATTAAGATACTGGTTAAAAAATACTACAAGCCTCATAAGCCGGATTCTGTTTCTAAACTATCATTTATCTAGCTTCAACATTACTGCTGAAATCATGCTGCCTACCCTGGAACTTGAACGAGTCGCTCTTAAACGTTCCTATACGTGGCATTACAGCACCCAAGGTTTACCCGATCTACTAATTACTTATTAGATCTGTGAGCTTTTACCTCACATTTTCACCTTTTCCTCTTACGAGGTAGTTATTTTCTGTGGCACTTTCTCTGTCTCAATTGCTTGAAACGCCGGCTATTCACCGGTGGGTTACTCTGTGCTGTCCGGACTTTCCTTGGCAATTGCTTGCCACGATAGCTCGGGTTTGTAGTCATACAAAGGTAAGACATTCCACTTAGAGTCTCCAAAGGGACTCTATATGAGTCCATATATGAGCCGTTCTATGAAAAGAATACTTCTGTGGCACCATAACCATAAAACTCATTGTATTGATTTACAAAGCTTTTTATGCCTTTCTTGACTTTCAATAAATCGTGTATTTCTTGTTTGAGCTTCCCTTTACCTACTCCATGAATAAAAATCATACTTGGCAATTGATTCAATTGAGCTAGTTCAAGCCATTTTTCAAACTCCCCTAATTGAATTTGAAGAATTTCCGCATTGGTCAAATGACTAAACTTGTCAACCAATTTTTCAATATGCAAATCCACAACGGATCTAGCTGCTGGTATATGTTCTTTAATTTTAGAAGCATCATATACTTTAAAACCAGCGTTCCTAAGCATATCTAAAGGCACATAATTATCTTCTTCTTTATCTGGATACTGATCAAACAAATGATAAGCAATATTGGGAGTGCCGTCTTCTTTTAATTGTTCTACTTTTTGAAAGAACTGCTTTGGCTTAATTTTCACCTGGGTCTCAAAATGATCTGCTTTCTTTTTATGAGGTTCTATTAAAGAAAAATCTATAAAAAATCCCAATCCATCATTCACCATTTCAAAATCAATATCGTGTATGTAAAAATCGGTATGTGGAGCTAAAGTGGATGCTATAGAAAATCCATCATTGATATGGGTATTTTGAACATAATCAAATTGATAGCCCACCCTAGTTCGATTAGATAAAAATATTTTTAATGAATCTACTACTTCATCATTAAAATCATCCAATCTAAATTTAGGCACTAAATACAACCAAATTCCTTCATCTTCTTTACTATCATTTTTTTGAATCTTCTCTTTAGGAATTTGATCAACATATATTTTATTAGTCGCCGCTTTTGTAGGAAATAACTTTTTTTCAGTAAACCGCTTATAGTAAGGAAAATCAATTTGATCCATGTAAGCGGGAAACTTCACACCACGAACTTCAATCATCACCATCTTATCGTTCATGATTTCGATAATCCTTCCTTCTTCATTACTATGAATCACTAAAATCTCATCTCCTACTTGGTACTTCATATTAAGAATTTAGCTTGGAATGCTTTCTGCCATAACTAGCATAAAACACTAATCCAATGGCCATCCATATAAAAAACCATAACCAGCTTACTGGAGGAATTTCAATCATTAAATACAAGCAACACATGGCGCCAATAATAGGAATGATTGAATATTTTCTGATAAAGGAAAAAATTGCTACAATGATTAATATAAAAATAAATACCAAGAATAAAATTTCTTGATATCCTTCATTTCCAGCTTGAATAAAAGCAGTAGCAATTCTTTCTTTACTGAAATAAATAAAAATTGCAGCCAAGGCCGGAATGATCAATTGACCATTGATATAGGGCAATCTAAATGCCTTGGATTTAATATCAGGTGATATACGAGGCAAAACTAAAACACCAAAGCAAACTAACACAAAGGCAAATAATGTTCCAATACTTGTAAGGTCGGTCATTCTACTAATAGACATGAATAAGCTTGGGACACCCACAAAAATACCTGTAATGATCGTAGCAAAACTTGGGGTACCAAACTTTTTATGTACTGTTGCAAATTTCTTTGGCATTAAGCCATCTCTACTCATACTCATCCAAATTCTTGGTTGACCTAATTGAAAAACCAATAATACACTGGTGGTAGCAACTACTGCACTTACTGAAATAATATATCCAATTTTATGAAGACCAATTTTTTCAAAAACAAAAGCTAAAGGATCGTCCACTTTTAATTCAGTATAAGAAACCATTCCTGTTAATACCAAGGCAATTAAAATATACAAAACAGTACATATTAATAAAGAATAAATCATTCCTTTAGGCAAATCCCTTTGTGGATTCTTACATTCTTCTGCAGTTGTCGAAATTGCATCAAAACCTATATAAGCATAAAATACTGCAGAAACACCTGCTAACACACCTTTGAAACCATTAGGCATAAATGGCATCCAATTAGTGGTATCCACATAGAAAAATCCAAGAACAATAACGAATAAAATAATCAATATTTTAAAAATCACCATTGCATTGGTACTCTTTTTACTTTCTTTGATCCCTCTATACACCAATAAAGTGATTAAGACTACAATCACAAATGCAGGTATATTTAAAATAATTCTAGTAGAACCAATCATGGGAGCATTGGTCATTGCTTCATATCCAATTCTTGCTAATTTACTAAAGGTCTCTTTTGTTCCTCCAGCTGACAAATGGGCCAATGCTTCATCATATCCTGCCTGCGCTTGTTCATAATTGGTACTTAGCCAACCTGGTAAATGAATATGGAAACCTTCTAATAGATTTACAAAGTATCCGCTCCAACTAATGGCTACAACAATATTTCCAATGGCGTATTCTAAAATCAATGCCCATCCAATGATCCAAGCTACAATTTCTCCAAATGTAACATAAGCATATGTATAAGCACTTCCAGCAATAGGTACCCTACTTGCAAATTCGGCATAACACAAAGCACTAAAGCCACATGTAATTGCAGTAATTACAAACAATAAAGAAATACCTGGACCTCCATGAAAAGCGGCAGTTCCAATGGTTGAAAATATACCTGCGCCTACCACTGCTGCAATACCCATTAATGTAAGGTCTTTTACACCAAGTTCTTTTTTTAATCCACCTGCATGATGCCCATCTGTTAAACCCGCATTCGCATCTGCAACAATTTTATCAATTGATTTTTTTCTGAACAAACTCATGTAAGTTGATTATTGATTTCGATTCATTAAATAATTAGCCAATTCAATCAAGGGTTGTTTTCTATTGGACACAACCGCTATGGCTTCTAAATGCTCGAAAGCTTCTTTTAAATATTTTGCTTTTAAATCTTCTGCCCATGCATCCACACCACAAGCTTTAAAGATCTCCAATACTTTTTCTACTTTATCTTCACTATTCGTTTTCAACAATGCTTCTAATCTAGCTTTTTGCTCCTCATTAGCAACTTCTAAGGCATGCAATAACAAAAATGTTTTTTTATTCTGCTTAATATCACCACCTGCTTCTTTACCAAATATAGCGGCATCTCCAAATGCATCTAAGTAATCATCTTGAATTTGGAACGCAATACCAATTTTCTTTCCAAACTCATACAATTGTCTACAATTATTTTCACTGGCTCCTCCAATGATTGCTCCAGCTTCTAAACTAGCAGCTAATAAAACGGAAGTTTTCAATGTGATCATTTCTATATACTGATCCATATCTACAGAATCCATTTTAGCATAATCCATATCTAATTGTTGCCCTTCGCAAACCTCTCTAGCTGTTCTATTAAACAATTGTAAAATCTTGGGTAAATAACTAGGTTGAATTTGTTGTAAAAACTCATACGCTCTTATAATCATCACATCGCCAACCAATAATGCCGTATTGTAATCGTATTTAGTATGAACGGTTTCTTTACCTCTTCTTAAACTTGCTTCATCCATCATATCATCATGCACCAATGTGAAATTATGAAACAACTCTATCGCTCTTGCAACATGATAAGCGTCCTCATGGATATCACTAAATAATTCATTCCCTAATAAACATAAAACAGGTCGAATTCTCTTTCCTCCAATTTGTAAGAAATATTCTCCTGGTTCATATAAAGTCGCAGGACTTGAAGGAAAGTGCTTAGTGTCGAAACCTTTATTGAATCGCTCTGATAATGTTTGAAAGCTTAACATATTACAAACCTAACCAAATTTTAGCATTTATTAAACAGTGAATTTTTGCCATTTATTACTAAATTTGCGTACCCCCAAAATAGGCACTATGAATCTAAAAAAACTAACCCTGGTTTTCCTCTTTTTTGTAAGTGTTTCGAAGCTAATAGCTCAAGATTTTACTTTAGATACTGCCATCGCAACTGGCCCCTATGTAAATCCATATACTAAATCTATTGGTGTTAAAGTATCTCCAGGTGCAATTACCTATAAAAACATGTATAAGACTGCAAGAGCCATAGAAGTTATTGGATATGCGAGCTTAGATGGTTTTAGTGCTGCTGTTTTAAAAGAGATCTACACTCCAATTGAAGGAGTGGAAAACCTAAGTTGGTATATAGGATATGGAGGGCACATGGGGATATGGAGTGAAGAGTGGAAAAAGACCAATACAAATACTTCCAATTCCAATATTGCGGTAGGATTTGATGGTATTATTGGATTTGATTATAAATTAAAAAATAGTCCACTCAATATTAGTGTGGATTGGCAACCTGCATTTAGTATTATACAGTCTTATTTTAAAAATAATGGCGGTATCAGTGTTCGCTATGTATTAAAATAAATATATCACCCATTTAAAAGGGATGATTAGTTCTTATTCAAATTGAATAAAGAATCTACAAAAGCATCTTTGTCGAATAATAATAAATCTTTGATTTGTTCTCCCACTCCAATATACTTTACTGGTATTTTGCATTGATGTGCAATTGCTAGCACTACTCCACCTTTAGCTGTACCATCCAATTTGGTAATCGCCAATGCATTTACATCCGTCACTGCCATAAATTGTTTGGCTTGTTCTAATGCGTTTTGACCAGTGGAGCCATCTAATACCAATAATACTTCATGAGGTGCATCAGGTACTTGTTTTTGAATCACTCTTTTGATTTTATTCAATTCATCCATCAAATGCGCTTTGTTGTGTAATCTGCCAGCAGTATCTATTAATACCACATCTGCGTTTTTTGAAACAGCTGATTGCACCGTATCAAATGCAACTGCACTTGGATCTGCTCCCATATTTTGTTTCACAATGGGCACACCCACTCTTTCACTCCAAATAGTTAATTGATCCACTGCTGCTGCTCTAAATGTGTCAGCAGCACCTAATACCACTTGATTTCCGGCTTCTTTGTAATGGTGTGCTAATTTACCAATGGTAGTTGTTTTACCTACGCCATTGACGCCTACTACTAAAATGATATATGGTTTTTTATTTGCCGGAGGATTGAAGCCTTGTAAATCAGCTGGTGCATCAATTAGTAAGCCAGCCATTTCTTCGTGTAGGATTTGTTGTAATTCTTGGGTAGAAATATATTTATCCTTTCTTACTCTCTCTTGTATTTTCTCAATAATGGTTAAGGTAGAATCAACACCCACATCTGCCCCAATTAAAGCTTCTTCTAATTGGTCCAATACCTCATCATCCACGGTAGTCTTACCGATGATCACTTTAGATATTCTTTCAAAAAAACCTTGTTTGGTTTTCTCTAAACCTTGATCTAAAATTTCTTTCTCTTTTTTACCAAATAATTTTCCTAAAAAGCTCATACTGTAAAGATAATAAAACTAAAGTCCTTGTAGGACTTAAAATCATAATAGGTAGTTTAAGGAACTTAATTTTTATAAAGCTCTATAAAATACAAAAAGCCTTCCTGTTATGGAAAGCTTTTCAATATGGTTCGAAAACTAATTGAAGCGATTATTTCGCTGCTAAGAATTCAGATACTTTATCCTTGTGAACAATGTTCTCTTTGAAAGTATACGCGCCAGTCTTAGGGCTACGGATAGCTTTGATTACTTTTGTCCAGTTTTTAGCTTCAGCAGAAGCTTTTAAATCCTTTACTTTCGCGTTTTTAGATGCTGCTTTTGCCATGATTATTTAATTTCTTTGTGAAGAGTTACTTTTTTCAAAA
The DNA here is from genome assembly GCA_017856545.1 of Chitinophagaceae bacterium. Classification (GTDB taxonomy): domain Bacteria; phylum Bacteroidota; class Bacteroidia; order Chitinophagales; family Chitinophagaceae; genus Sediminibacterium. Next base: position 3,488 of record JAFMEV010000047.1, on the reverse strand, counting down.
TTGGGTTGTACTTCTTAAACTCCAAACGATCTGGAGTGTTCTTTTTGTTCTTAGTAGTAATATAACGACTAGTTCCAGCCATGCCAGTAGCTTTATGCTCTGTGCATTCTAATATTACTTGAACTCTGTTTCCTTTACGTGCCATGATGGTATATTATTATACTTTATTACTTGTGTTTACTTAGATTTTTTCGCCTGCTGCTCTTAAATCTTTTACTACTGCACCTAAACCATTCTTGTTGATAGTTCTTAATGCATCAGTAGATACTTTCAAAGTGATCCAACGATCTTCTTCAGCAAAGAAGAAACGCTTCTTCTGTAAATTAGGAAGAAAGCGACGCTTTGTTTTGATATTAGAATGCGATACGCTGTTTCCAGTCATCGGCTTCTTACCAGTTATTTGACATACTCTAGCCATGAGAAATTAATTTTTACGGACGGCAAAGGTAAGTAAATAACCCTTACTATCCCATTTATTTTATAGTTTTTTTCTTTCAAACGCTCAAAAAGGCAAAATATTGCTAATTGATTGATTAAGAATACATTTCCGCCCTTAATTCCTGTACTCTTTTGTCTTCCATATACTCGTCAAAAGTCATCAAACGGTCAATGACTCCCTTTGGCGTTAATTCAATCACTCTATTGGCCACTGTTTGCATAAAAGTATGGTCATGAGAGGTCATTAGAACGATTCCAGGGAAGTTTTGACAACCTTCGTTGAAGCTTTGGATACTTTCTAGGTCTAAATGATTCGTAGGCTGGTCCAATACCACCACATTGGGGTTCTGAAGCATCATTTTACTCACCATACAACGCACTTTCTCTCCCCCACTTAACACATTAGATTTTTTCATAACATCATCCCCGCTAAATAACATCTTACCCAAAAAACCACGAATAAATGGTTCATCGGCATCAGTAATATGAGATGGTACGAATTGTCTTAACCAATCCATTAAAGTTAAAGGTTGAGTGAACTCTTCATTATGTTCCATGGGTAAATACGCTTTGGTAATTGTAGTACCCCATTCAAAAGAACCAGCATCTGCTTTTACCACATCATTGATGATTTCAAAAAAATAAGTAATCGCTAAGGCATCTTTACTTAAGAAGGCAATTTTATCATTCTTACTTACAGAGAAAGAAACATCTTTAAATAAGCTTCTACCTTCAATGGAATAAGATAATTTCTCCACGTTCAAGATTTGGTTACCCACTTCTCTCAATGGTTGAAAAATAATACCTGGATATTTTCTGTTGGAAGGCTCAATTTCTTCAATCGTTAATTTCTCTAATGCTTTCTTTCTTGAAGTAGCTTGTTTACTCTTACTTGCATTCGCAGAGAAACGCGCAATGAAATCTAATAAAGCTGCACGCTTTTCTTCATTCTTTTTATTCTTATCACTCATCTGTCTAGCCATCAATTGAGAAGACTCATACCAGAAAGAGTAGTTACCAGTAAATGTTTTGATCTTTGCTCTATCAACGTCTGAAACATGCGTACACACTGTATCTAAGAAGTGACGATCGTGACTTACTACCAATACAATGTTCTCGTAATCAGCTAAGAAATTCTCTAACCAACCAATGGTTTCAATATCCAAACCGTTGGTAGGCTCATCCAATAATAAAATATCTGGATTTCCAAAAAGGGATTGCGCTAATAAAACCCTTAATTTAAAATTACTCGCAACATCTTTCATCAACATTTGATGCATATCTTCTTTAACACCTAAATCACTTAACAAACTTGCCGCATTACTTTCTGCTTCATATCCACCCATTTCACCAAATTCTGCTTCAAGTTCTCCTGCTTTTAATCCGTCTTCTTCTGTAAAATCTTCTTTAGCATATAAAGCATCTTTTGCATGCATTATATCCCACATTCTTTTATGTCCCATCATCACGGTATTCAACACAGTTTGCTCATCAAATTCAAATTGATTTTGTTTCAAAACAGCCATTCGTTCTCCCGGCGTAATTTCAACAGTTCCTTTGGTGGGTTCAATTTCACCACTTAATATTTTTAAAAAAGTTGATTTACCTGCACCATTGGCTCCTATAATACCATAACAATTTCCTTTGGTGAAGCTTACGTTAACCTCATCAAATAAAACTCTTTTACCAAAAGATAAAGTGATGTTTCTAGCACTAATCATAAATAACAATAATTTGAGGACGCAAAGTTAAGCTATTTCAGCTTACCAATTAGATCTTGCGCTGGCTGTAGTATCAAGGCTATCAAAAGCCCCTGCCAAATACTTGTAATGTGCTGCAATAGCAATCATAGCGGCATTATCTGTACAATATTGAAACTGAGGTAAATAAACCTTTGCTTGCATTTTATCTCCCAATGCTTGAATACCCTTTCTTAAGCCACTATTGGCACTAACCCCTCCTGCAATACAGATTTCTTTAATGCCTGTTGTTTGCATTGCCTTTTTAAGCTTTTTCAAAAGAATCGTTACAATGGTATATTGTACGGAAGCACATAAATCGGCTTTATTGTTTTCAATAAAATCAGGTGCTTGTTTTTGTAAGAAATATAAGACACTTGTTTTTAAGCCGCTAAATGAATAATTTAAATCAGGCACAGTTGGTTTCGCAAATTCAAAAGCCAAAGGATTTCCTTGTTGTGCTAATTGATCCATCAATGGGCCACCCGGATAAGGAAGACCAATGATTTTAGCAATTTTATCAAAAGCTTCACCAGCTGCATCATCAATAGTTTCGCCAATGATTTTTAAATCAGATGCACTATTACATTGTACAATTTGAGTATGGCCACCACTCACTGTTAAACATAAAAATGGAAAGGAAGGAGCAGGATCATCAATCAAATTCGCCAACACATGGGCTTGCATATGATGCACGCCAATTAATGGTTTATTCAAACTTAATGCCAAAGACTTTGCAAATTGGGCGCCAACTAATAAACTTCCAATCAATCCTGGTGCTTGGGTAAAAGCAATGGCATCTAATTGAGCTAATGCTGCTTGTTTTGTGATTGCTGGAAATGCTTTTTGAATGGCAGCATCCACTACTGGTACAATATTTTCCATATGCGCTCTACTTGCCAATTCTGGCACTACCCCACCATAGGTTTCATGAATGGTTTGATTCGCAATAAAATTGGATAAAATTTTCCCATCTACCACAATAGATGCAGCAGTCTCATCACAAGAAGATTCAATAGCTAATATCGTAATGGGTTTGCTCAATAGAACGCAAAGATACTACTTCGTTCTAATTGCTTCCACAGGATTCATTTTCGCAGCAATTGATGCTGGAATGATACCTGATATAACCCCTAAAATGATACAAATACTCAAAGCTAAAACAACAATACTAGGAGCAATATGTAAAGGGAAAGGTAGAACAGAACCTAGTGCTACAGTGAGTATCCACACCAAGAACAATCCAACTAAGCCCCCAATGATACATAAGAAAGCACTTTCCAATAAAAACTCATATAAAATGGTAGAACT
>JAFMEV010000046.1 GCA_017856545.1 Chitinophagaceae bacterium | reverse complement strand
CTTGGTTAGAAAGTAGAATTCAAGGAAAGGATGTACAAAGCGTGATTAAAGAAAAGTTTTTAGCTCAAATTAAAAAGAGTCCCTTGTAGGAGACTCTTTTTTAAATTATACATACATCGCTTCTATTTCTTTTTCAAAATTAGCGATGATATTTTTTCTTCGAATACTTAATTTAGGAGTCATCTCTTGTCTGTCTATAGAGAACTCTCTTGGTATTAAAGTAAATTTCTTTACCTGCTCTACCTGATTAAATAACTTATTGTATTCATCTACTATATCGGTAATCATAGTCACTACCATTGAATTCTTGATGATTTCTTCATTACTTGTATATTCAATGCCATGTTGCTTTGCCCATTCTTTTAATTTAGAAAATCCTGGTACAATCAAGGCACTCACAAATCTCAAGTTATCTCCAATCAAAACAATTTGCTCAATGAAAGGACTTTCTTTCATTTTGTTTTCAATAGGTTGTGGAGCAACATATTTACCACCACTTGTTTTGAATAATTCTTTTTTACGATCGGTAATTTTTAAATACTTCCCGTCAATCACTTGTCCAATATCTCCAGTATGCAACCAACCATTGATAATCGTTTCTGCTGTTAAATCAGGACGCTTATAATATCCTTTCATCACACTTGGACCAGCTACACAAATTTCTCCATCTGGTTCTAGCTTGTAATCCACGCCACTAATCACATGACCTACTGTACCGTATTTGGTACCACCTGGCGTTCTTAGGTTAATGCTGATAATTGGACTATTCTCTGTTGGGCCATATCCTTCGTATACTGGAATCTGTGCAGCATTAAATATGCGCAATAATTTTACTTGACATGCAGCACCGCCAGTTACAATAAATTTCACATTACCGCCCAATGCTTCTCTCCACTTAACAAAAATTAATTTGTTGGCTAATTTTAATTGTGTGCGATACCACCAAGATCCTTGGTTAAGATTATCATATTGTTCGCCTAGAGCTACTGCCCAGAAAAATAATTTTCTTTTCACACCAGTCAATGATTCACCGGTGATCATGATTTTTTCAAATACTTTTTCTAATAATCTTGGCACTGTAGAGAATCCATCTGGTTTTATTTCTTTTAGATTATCGCCAATGGTTTCAAGGCTTTCAGCATAATAGATACTCATGCCACTATACATATAAATGTAAGAAGCAACTTTTTCAAAAATATGATTCAGTGGTAAGAAGCTTAACACTTTTTGATCTGGGGCGTCTGGGAATGGAAAACTTTTTTTACCAGATTGTAAATTGAAATAAATGCTTTTATGAGTTAACATCACACCTTTTGGCGTACCAGTGGTGCCTGAAGTATAAATAAAAGTTGCTACCTGCTCTACTGGAATCTCTTTCTTGATAACTTCTACTTGATTTAATAAATCAGCATCCTTATTTAATAAACTCGTCCAATGTTTTGCACCAGCAATATGATCAAAAGTATACACTTCTTTTAAGCAAGGTACTTCTGCCTTGATGGACATTACTTTATCATACAATTCTTGATTGCTTGCAAACATGTATTGTACAGAAGCATCGTTCAAGATAAATTTTAACTCCAATGGATTGGTCGTTGGATAGACAGGCACCCAGATGACACCAATTTGCTGTGCAGCCAAATCTGCTGTTAACCATTCTGGTCTGTTAGAACTAATGATGGCTATCTTGTCACTGCCTTCTGGAGTATAGTCCCTCCCTGATAAACCAAGCGTTAATAAACCTGCACTCAACTGGTTTACAGTAGTCGCTATTTCTTGGGTGGAGTACTTTCTCCAAACACCATTTTCTTTGGCTGCCAACATATCCTCTTGAGGGAAATGTTTTAATTGATGTTCGATACAATCGAAGAGTCTTTTGATTTCCATAGTCAAGCAATTGACTAACAAAATACAAAAAAAACCCGACCAAAGGAAGGGTTCTATGACTAAATAGGGAAATTTTTAGTAAATCAAATGGGTCAATAAGCCATCTCTTAATTTAGGCTCAAACCAGGTGCTTTTTGGCGGCATGACTTCACCTGCATCGGCAATGTTAAACAATTGATCGATGGTTACGGGGTATAAACTAAACGCAATGGCCATTTCTCCACTGGCTACTCTTTTTTCAAGCTCTGTTAAACCACGAATACCTCCCACAAAATCAATTCTCTTATCCGTTCTTTGATCTTGAATACCAAAAATTGGGGCTAAGATATTGTTAGATAAAATAGTGACATCTAAAACACCAATTGGATCTGTATCGTTATAGGTTCCTGGTTTTGCTGTTAAGCTATACCATTGATTTTGCAAATACATTCCAAAGCTGTGTAATTGTGTAGGCTTATATGCAGCATCCACTTTTGATACAATAAACTGATTGTCTAATGCGGCTAATAATGCTTCTAAGCTATGTCCATTCAAATCTTTTACTACACGATTATAATCCATGATGTGTAGTTGATTAGAAGGAAATAAAGTAGTTAAAAAATAATCAGCGCTCTGTGGTGCAGCTAATTTTACTTTTGCTGCAGATGCTGCTCTATGATGTCCATCTGCGATATAGGTACAAGGAACTTCTTTTTCAAATAATTGTGTGATTTGTTCAATAATTGTTTCATCACTCACTGCCCAAACCGTATGTTGTATACCATCTTCTGCAGTGAAATCATACACTGCATTTTTTGTTGTCTTCCACTTGTCTATCAATGCATCAATGGACGCTTGATTACGATACGCTAAAAACACATTACCTGTTTGTGCTCCAGAAGTCTTGATATGATTGATTCTATCCTGCTCTTTCTCTGGTCTAGTAAACTCATGCTTCTTAATGATATCATTATTGTAATCATCAATACTACTTACACATACCAATCCAGTTTGTGCGCGACCGTCCATGATTAATTGATAAATATAATAGCAGGGTTTAGATTCTTTAAACAATACTTCTCTTTGTAAGAATGCATTTAAATTCTCTAATGCCAAATCATATACTTGTTGACTATGGATGTCAACAGTTTCTGGTAAATCAATTTCACTCTTTGTGATATGTAAAAAAGAATATGCATTACCTACTGCTTCTTGTTTTGCTTCTGCACTATTCAATACATCGTAAGGTTTACTTGCTACTTGTTTTGCTAACTGTGGCTGCGGGCGCACTGCTTCAAAGGGTCTAATTTTTGCCATGGGCGCGAATATCGGTTTTTTTAAGGACTCTTTATAAAAAGAGTTCAGTTTGTGAGAGACATTGATGAATTAGTGAAATGCTTTTATGAAAAATCATTCATTAACTCACAAAATGCTTTAACACTATCATGTGGCATCGCATTATACATGCTTACTCTAATCCCACCGACAGTTCTATAACCCTTAACGCCTATCATTCCATTTTGTTTACAGATTTCTAAAAATCTTGCTTCTTTTGTTTCGTCTTTCAAAAAGAAAACTGCATTCATGATACTTCTATCTTCTTTTTTGATAGGACAATAAAAATGTTCAGAAGCATCTATGGTATTATATAATAAATTTGCTTTTGCTAAATTTCTTTTTTCCATTTCTGCTAATCCACCTTCTTTTTCTATCCATCTTAAGGTTAATAAACTTACATAAATTGCAAAAACTGGTGGTGTATTTAATAATGAACCAGCTTCAATATGTTTTTGATAATCTAATATCGCTGGAATCTTTCTACTGATTTTTCCAAGCATTGATTTTTTCACCACTACCATTGTCACACCAGCAGCACCCATGTTTTTTTGTGCTCCTGCATAGATCAAATCAAATTGATGAAATGGAGTGGGTCTACAAAATATATCAGAGCTCATATCTCCCACTAATGGAACCCCTAACTGTGGATAGCTATGCCACTGTGTTCCCTCTACTGTATTATTTGTAGTTATGTGTAAATAGCTTGTGTTTGCAGGTAGTTTCAGGTCTTTGATTAAATGAGTATGCTTGTCTGCACTGGTATCTGCAACTACTTGTACTGGTCCAAAAATTCTAGCTTCTTTCACAGCTTTGTTTCCCCATACGCCATTATCACAAATAGCTGCTAATCCATTTTCATCTAATAAATTCATAGGCACTTGCATAAACTGCATAGTAGCTCCACCTTGTAAAAACAATACTTCATAATCATCCCCAATATTCATCAATCTTTTTACAATGGTTTTTGCTTCTTCCACTACTGCAACAAAATGTGTAGTACGATGTCCTATTTCTAAAATGGATAAACCCGTATCATTAAAATTATGAATTGCATTGGCTGCTTGATCTAAAACTTCTTTAGGTAAGATAGAAGGACCCGAATTAAAATTGTGCAATTGCATTTGTAGTTATATTTAAATTTTCAGCATTCATAAAAAAATGCACTGCATCTTTTTATTCATTCATCATGAATCGCTCTGCGATTCATTCTCATTCTCATTCTCATCTACAGTTGTAACACCACCAGATACTACATATTTCATAGCTTCTGAAGCACTTATACCTTTAGGTAATTTTTTAATCTTAGTGGATGGAACTATATAAGTGATGCCAGAAATGGCATAAGAGTGTGGAACGTAAACGGTCAAATAATCTTTCATCCCAAAATGTTCTGTGTTTTCTTGTGTGATAAATCCTAGTCTCCAAACATCTTGTGCATCCACATTCACCAAAACAGGTACATCAAATTTTTTCTTATTACCTGCGAATGCTTCCAAAAAATCTTTAACAGAAGAATAAATAATTTTTATACCTGGTGTTCGCTCCAATACTTTATCAAAAACCGAAACCAATCGCTCCATAAAATATAAAGAGCTTAACCATCCTACCACAAATACCAAAGCAATCACTACTAAAAATCCAAGGCCGGTTACTTTAGGAATTTGTCCATTTACTTCTGCAAACTGAACCGGGAACAATATATTCAATAAATTAGGCAGGAAATTATCTACCCAATTAAATAGGCTCACAATTACCCAAACGGTTACGCCAATAGGTGCCAATACCACGATCCCCTGAAAAAAGAACTGGGCTAGGGCTGCTAAAAGCTGTTTTCTTTTGATTTTATCCCTGAAACTGGGCATTTTGAATGTATTTAAGGCCAAATTTCGCCCTTTTTTACCATTTGTCATAAATAATTAAATATTCATGATGGAAACTTTGAATACTAAAATAGTTTCCATAGTTTTGCGCCCTCAACTGAACTTATGGAAAATCGTATTTTATTGAAAGCCAGGGAATTAGTAGTCAGAAATGGGGCTAGATATGTCACGATGGACGTTTTAGCCAATGAATTAGGGATTAGTAAAAAAACCATCTATCAGTTTTTTGAGGATAAAGATGCTTTAATCTCTGCCGTAATAGATTTTGAATTGGATGAGCAAAATTTAAGACTTAAGAAAAGTCAGGCAATCGCAGAAAATGCCGTGCATGAAATGTTCATGTTGTTAGAAGACATACAAACCATCTTCAGAAACATGAATCCATTGACGATTACTGAATTAGCAAAATACCATGTGGAAGCATTTATGAAAATTGAGCATCATAAAAATGTTTTTATGCATGGTGTCATCATCTCCAATTTAAAAAGAGGAATTGAACAAGGTGTTTACAGAAAAGATATTGATCCTGAAATTTTAGCAGCTTATAGATTAGAAACTGGATTCATCGCATTTAATCCAAATGTATTTCCATTAAACAAACATGATATAGGTAAAGTGAATGTTCAAATCATGGAGCACTTTATTTATGGTGTGATGTCTCCTAAGGGTATAGAGTTGATGGAAAAATACAAGAAAGAAAAAGTTGCAGGAAAAGACAACAGTTTGGATGAAGAATTTATTAACAGAATAACAAGCAAGCAATAAAATATATGAAACAAGTATTTCTTTTTATCATGGGCACTTTGAGCATTGCACATTCCTTTGCTCAAACCGAGATCCCCAACATTCATCAGTTTAAATTAGATGATTGTGTGACATATGCACAAAAAAACAATGTGCAAGTTAAAAATGCATTATTAGCGATTGATGCACAGGTTCAAACAAATAGAGAAATAGGCGCTGCAGCTTATCCAACTATTAATACCAGTACAAGTGTGCTGGATTATACTCAAATTCCAGTGAGCTTATTGCCCGCTCAAATTTTTGGAGGAGCAGCTGGCACTTTTATTCCAGTTCAGTTTGGTACTAAGTTTAATGCCAACTATGGAGCTAACTTTTCACAATTATTATTTGATGGTCAAGTATTTATTGCCTTACAAGCAAGAAGTACTTCTTTGGAAATGCAAAGAAAAAATGCTGCATTAACAGAAGAAAATATCAAAGCAAATATTTACAAGATTTACTATCAATTATCTGCAAGTAAAACACAATTAAACATTTTAGATGCAAATATTGAAAGATTGAACAAACTAGCACATGACGCTGAAATCATGTATAAAAATGGTTTTGCAGAAAAGCTAGACGTAGATAAAGTAAATGTTCAATTAAACAATTTACAAACAGAGAAATTAAAAGCCAACAATGCAGTTGCCATTGGTTATATGGGTTTGAAAATGTTAATGGGAATGCCTGTTAAAGACAGCTTGGTATTAACTGAAACAATTAACGAAAAAGATTTAACAGGAGATGTTTTGATTGAAAATCAATTTCAATATGCTTTGAGAAAAGATTTTCAATACTTAACAACTTTAAAAAAATTAAGTGAGTATAATGTTAAGCGTTACCAATTAAGCAATCTTCCTACAGTTAGTCTTTCTGGTGCTTATACAAAAAATGCTCAAAGACAAGAATTTGATTTCTTCAAAGGTGGCAACTGGTTTACCACTTCATTCTTCAATTTAAATGTAAGCTTGCCAATATTTAATGGCGGTGGTACAATGGCTAAAATTAGAAGGACCAGAATAGAATTGGAGCAAGTCACCAATCAAATGACTGCAATGAAGAACAATATTGATAATGAAATCACACAAGCCAAATTAAATTATATCTCTTCTGTTGCAACTGTTCAATTTCAAAAGAAGAACATGCAATTAGCAGAAACAGTATATGCTCAAACTAAAAAGAAGTTTGAAACAGGTACTGGCTCTAATACAGAGATTTCTTCTTCGCAAGCAGATTTAGTAAGTGCTCAAAACAACTATATGAATGCATTGTATAGTGCATTGATAGCAAAAGTTGATTTCTTAAAAGCTACTGGTAAATTATAATAAGACATAAATTAAAAAAACATAACTATGAAACATATATCAAAATTATTCTTCTTATCTATCCTTACATTCTTAGTGGCATGTGGTGGAAATGATAATAGTATCGAAGGTAAAAAAGCGAGTTTAGAACAATTAAAAAAACAAGCTCTAGACTTAAATGCTCAAATTGCAACACTTGAAAAAGAGTTAGCAAAAAATGGAGCTGGCACAACCGAACAAGCTACAATAGTAAGTATTGCTCCAGTAGTTGCACAAGACTTTAACCACTTTATTGAAATTCAAGGTAAGGTTGAATCTGAAAGCGTATCATTTGTTACACCAAGAGCTGGAGGAGGTCAAGTTAAAGCGATTTTCATTAAAAGAGGTGATAGAGTTGTAAAAGGACAAGTGCTATTACAATTAGACAACTCCATGATTAAACAAAGTGTTGCTGCTGCAACTCAAAATATCGAAACAGTAAAAGCACAAGCTGCTTTAGCAAAATCTGTATACGAGAAGCAAAAGAATTTATGGGAGCAAAATATCGGTAGTGAAATTCAATTATTAACTGCTAAAACTAATGCCGAAGCTTTAAGCAGTCAATTAAAAGCTGCTATGGAGCAATTAGGTATGGCAAAAGACCAATTAGCTTATACATCTGTAAGAAGTGATGTAGATGGTGTAGCTGAAGAGGTAAATGTAAAAGTTGGTGAATTATTTATGGGCCCTGGTCAACTTAAAATTGTCAATACAGATAGATTAAAATTAACTAGTCAGGTTCCTGAAAACTATGCTGGTAAAATTAGAGTGGGTTCGGATGTTACTTTAATATTCCCTGATTTAAATAAATCAATGGATACTAAATTGACTGTTGTAGGTAATGTAATTGATCCATTAAGCAGAAGCTTTTTTGTAGAAGCAAAATTACCTGTTGACAAAAATTTCCGCCCAAATCAATTGGCTCAAGTAAAGATCAAAGACTATACTAAAAAGAATGCTATTAGTATTCCTATTAACCTTGTTCAAAACGATGACAAAGGAAAATTTGTTTATGTAGCTGCAACCGAAAATGGAAAATTGATTGCTCGTAAGCGACCAGTTACCATAGGAGAGTTTTATGCTAACTCTATCGAAATTTTATCGGGCATCAGTGCAGGTGAGCAAGTAGTTACTGAAGGTTATCAAAATTTATTTGATGGTCAATTCTTAACTGTTAGCACAAACAAGTAGTTCCAATTAATCATTAAAAGTATAATCGATCCATATGTCGACAATCAATAAAATAAAAGAAAAATTCAAAGAATTTGGACCTACTTCTTGGAGTATCACTAATAAAACATCTATCTATTTATTGATGTTGTTTATTAGCTTAGGAGGTATTTATCAGTTCTTAACACTACCTAAAGAACAATTTCCAGAAGTAGTTATACCTACAATGTTTGTTCAAACTGTTTATGTAGGTAACTCTCCAAAAGATATAGAGAATCTTGTGACTCGTCCAATTGAGAAACAAATTAAAAGTATCAGTGGAGTAAAAATTAATAAGTTTACTTCTTCTTCTCAACAAGATTTCTCTTTGATTACGGTGGAGTTTAGCACAGATGTGAAAACAGATGTGGCTTTGCAAAAAGTAAAAGATGCGGTAGATAAAGCAAAAGGAGAATTACCGAATGATCTTACACAAGAGCCTCGTGTAATGGAATTGAATATCAGTGATCAGCCCATCATGTTTGTGAACATTAGCGGTAATTACAATACTGTTCAATTAAAGAAATATGCAGACGATTTAAAAGATAAATTAGAGGGCATTCCTCAAGTAAATAGAATTGATTTAGTAGGTGCTCCTGAAAGAGAGTTTCAAATTAATGTTGACAATTACCGCATGGAAACTGCTGGTATCACATTTGATGATATCAGTGCAGCCATTCAGAGAGAGAATCTTGACTTGTCTGGTGGTTTATTAGAAGTGGGTAATATGCAGCGTAATCTTCAATTAAAGGGTCAACTAAAAAATGCGAATGATATTGCTAATATCATTGTGCGTAATACAACGGGTGCTCCCATTTATTTGAAAGATGTTGCAAATATTGTTGATACCATCAAAAACACAGTAAGTTTTGCCCGTTTGGACGGTAAAAATGTACTTACCTTAAATATTATTAAGCGTAATGGTGAAAACCTGATTGCAACTTCTGACGCTGTAAAGAAAATTGTAGAAGAAGCTTCTATCAGCGATTTTCCAAAAGACCTTAAAGTAGTGATTTCTGGTGATCAGAGTATTCGTACAAGAAGTTCTTTCACAGAGTTAGTAAACTCTATTGTGATTGGCTTCGTATTAGTGTTGATTGTATTAATGTTCTTTATGGGTGTAACCAATGCCTTTTTTGTGGCATTGTCTGTTCCATTGAGTATGTTTGTTGCCTTTGTATTTTTACCAGCAGGCGATTTAGTAGTGGGCTCACATATTACCTTAAACTTTATGGTATTGTTTGCATTACTATTTGGTCTAGGTATTATTGTGGATGACGCCATTGTGGTAATTGAAAATACCCACAGAATTTTTGTGCAAGGCAAGGGCAAATTAACCGCCACTACTTCTGCTAAGATGGCTGCTGGTGAAGTATTCATTCCAGTATTAGCTGGTACCATTACTACTTTAGCGCCTTTCTTCCCATTATTATTCTGGCCTGGTATCATTGGTAAGTTTATGGTGTATTTACCTGCCATGTTAATCTTCACATTGGCTGCATCTTTAGTGGTGGCATTTATTATGAACCCAGTTTTTGCAGTTGATTTTATGAATCATGATGACGACGCTGTGGCTAATGAACCTAAGAGTGCTATTTTCAAGAAGAAGAACTTTTGGATTCCAGTAGCAGTAGGTATATTATTAGATATTGCAGGTTTTACTTTCTTAGGAAACCTATTGATCTTTATCATGATCCTTATTGTTGCTAATAAGTATTTCATCAATGATATGATTGTTTCTTTCCAAACCAAAACGCTTCCTAAGATGATGGATGCATATGAAAGAGGTTTAAGAAGAGCATTGAACGGATGGAGACCAGTGAAATTATTGATAGGTACTTTTGCGTTGTTGATTCTCTCTTTTGTGATTTTAGGAATCAGTGTAGCGACAGGCAGAGTGGGCATTGAGTTCTTTCCTAAAGGAGATCCTAACCAAGTGTATGTTTATTTAAAATTACCTTCTGGTACCAATGTAAACTATACCGATTCTATTACTAGAGTATTAGAAGCTAGAGTGAACAAGGTTTTAGAAAACGACAAAACTAAGAATCCATTAGTGGAGAGTATTATCAGTAACGTTGCGGTAGGTGCTGGAGATCCAATGAGAGGTGATAGAAGTACACGTTCTGAATTAGGTCGTATTCAAGTAAACTTTGTTGAATTTGAAAAGCGTCATGGTAAATCTACCGAACCTTATTTAGAGCGTTTAAGAAATGAATTGAAAGGTATACCTGGTGCAGAAATTTCTATAGACCAAGAAGCAAGTGGACCTCCAACAGAACCACCAGTGAATATTGAAATTCAAGGAGAAGACTTTGATAAATTAGTAAAGACAGCAGTAGGTTTAAAGAACTACTTAGATGCTGCACAAATTCCAGGTATCAATGTATTAAAGATGGATGTGGATTTGCAAAATCCAGAATTAACCTTAACCATTGATAGAGATCGTGCATTGGCTGAAGGTGTAAGTAGTGCACAAGTGGGTATGCAGATTAGAACTGCTTTATTTGGTAAAGAAGTTTCTAAAATCAAAGATGGTAAAGAAGAATACAAGATTCAATTAAGAAGTGAAGAGCTTCAAAGAAATAATTTGGTAGACTTATTAAACATGCGTTTATCTTTTAGAGATATGGCAGCTGGTGGAATGGTAAAAAATATTCCTATTAGTAGTTTAGTAAAAGTTGAGCCAACTAGTACTTTAGGTAGTATTAAAAGAAAAGATCAAAAAAGATTGATTCAATTAAGCTCGAATGTATTAATGGATAAGGGTTATAGCCCAACCACAGTAAATGCAGCTATTGCACAATATATTTCTAATTTCAAAGGTATCTCTGAAGGGGTGACTGTAAAACAAACGGGTGAGAACGAACAACAATTAGAGACCGTTGCTTTCTTAGGTAAAGCATTGGTGATTGCATTGATGTTAATCTTATTCACTTTAGTATTACAGTTTAACTCTATTTCTAAATCAGTAATCATCTTAACCGAGATTGTATTTAGTATTATTGGGGTATTCTTAGGCTTCTCTATTTTTGGAATGAAGATCTCTGGTGTAATGACTGGATTGGGTATTGTGGGATTAGCTGGTATAGTTGTGAAGAATGGTATCTTGGTAATTGAATTCGCAGATGAGTTAAGAGCTAGAGGATATAAAACAAGAGAAGCAGTGATTCAAGCAGGTAAAACAAGAATTATTCCAGTAATGTTAACAGCACTTGCTGCGATTCTTGGATTTATTCCAATTGCTGTTGGTTTCAATATCAACTTCGTTACTTTATTTAGTGAATTGAATCCACATATCTTCTTTGGTGGTGACAACGTTGCTTTCTGGAAGCCATTAAGCTGGACCTTGATCTTTGGTTTGATCTTTGCCTTCTTTATGACTTTATTCATTGTGCCTGCGATGTATTTAATTGCAGAAAGATTACGTCGCCCTATGCGTCGTCATTTTGGTGGTAAGTGGATAAGCATGTTGGGTATTCCTCCATTGACATTCCTCTTTATTCCTTTAGTATTTGTAACTACTTGGATTCAAAGAAAGAATGTAGCAAAACGTATTGCAAAAAACAATGCGAATAATGATACAACTTTTAATGGTTCTTGGTTTTAAAATTAAATTTTATGTCAGTACACGAAATAGATTATCAAATTTTTGGAGAAGAAATGCAATATGTTTCTGTGGAATTAGACCCACAAGAAACAGCTATTGCTGAGCCAGGTGCTTTTTTGATGATGGAAGATGGTATTCAAATGGAAACTATTTTTGGTGACGGAAGTCAACAACAAAACAGCATCTTAGGCAAATTATTTCAAGCAGGTAAAAGAGCTTTAGTAGGTGAAAGTTTATTCATGACTGCTTATACTAATATGCAGTCAGGTAAAAAGAAAGTAAGCTTTGCATCACCTTATCCTGGCAAAATTGTACCCTTATATTTACCCAACTTAGGCGGAAAAGTAATTTGTCAAAAAGACGCTTTTCTTTGTGCGGCTAAAGGTGTAAGTATTGGTATTGAATTTCAAAGAAAACTTGGAACAGGCTTATTTGGCGGTGAAGGTTTTATTATGGAAAAATTAGAAGGTGAAGGAATGGCTTTTCTTCATGCTTGTGGTCATGTTTTTGAAAAAGACTTATTACCTGGTGAAGTATTAAAAGTAGATACAGGTTGTATTGTAGGATTTACTAGTTCAGTGAACTATGATATTCAATTTGTAGGAGGTATAAAAAATACTTTATTCGGAGGTGAAGGCTTATTCTTTGCAACACTTACTGGACCAGGTAAAGTATGGATTCAATCTTTACCAATTAGTAGATTAGCAGGTAGGATTTTAGCATATGGAACATATGCAAGAAAAGAAGAAGGAAGTATTTTAGGAGGAATTGGAAATATTTTAGACGGTGATGGATGGAAATAAAATACTTGCTCCATCATCAATATTTACTTCGTAACTAAGTAAATTCTTTTGAAAGGTTTTATGATAAGAGGCCACTAGCTTTTGAACAACAGAAGCGGTGGCCTCTTTCTTTATTA
>JAFMEV010000045.1 GCA_017856545.1 Chitinophagaceae bacterium | reverse complement strand
TTGATCGATTTTCTTGGATGGATACGAGTGCAACAAACTTAACTAACCAATTAAACGGTATCAATACAGTACTAGGTATTAAATACAGCGCATTTTTTGCAGATAATACACAAACCAATGTTGTTTTTTCTATCTCTTATGTTTTAAAAGGAAGTGCTGCGGAAGCTGCAGGATTAAAAAGAGGAGACTTTATTTATAAAGTGGATGGAAAACAAATTACTGTTTCCAACTACCAAAGTATTTTACAAAATCAAACCTTAAGTATTGAATTAGCTAATTATGCTAATGGAGTTTATACTGCTACTGGGAAACCATTTAGCATCACTAAAACTACTTTGCAAACCATTCCTATCTTAAAAGATACCGTAGTTGAATGGGCTGGGAAAAAAGTAGGTTACCTAAATTATATTCAATTCTTAAATAGTTTTGATGACAGTTTAAGAGCAGTATTTAATAGATTTAAAAGTTACAAAAATACCGGAATTGATGAGTTGGTATTGGATTTAAGATATAATGGGGGTGGCTATGTGGTGTCTTCCGATTTATTAACCAGTTTGATTGTGAAAGATCTTCCCAGCAAAGTAGGAACAGTGATGAGTAAGAAAGTATATAATAATGCTTATACTGCTGTGTTAAGAAAAGAAGCAAATTCAGATCAATACTTTTTAACCAATTTCAAAGCAGAGTCAGCTAATCTTGGAAAATTGAATAGAGTATTTATTTTAACTTCTCCAGGTACCGCTTCTGCAAGTGAATTGGTAATTAATAACCTAAAACCATTCATGGATGTTATTTTAATTGGTGAACATACTTTTGGAAAAAATGTAGGTTCATTTACCATTACAGATAGTAAAAAGAGATGGTCTTTTGGCTTACAACCCATTACCTTCAAAACAGTTAATGCTAGAGATGAATCCAATTACGGAACAGTCAATGGCTTTTTACCTGACTACCTTGTAAAAGACAATGTAATACCATTTAAGCCTTTTGGAGATCCTTCTGAAACATATTTTGGAAAAGCATTGAGTATAATTAGTCCTGTGGCATACAAAGCAAATGCATTAGAATGGAGGCCTACTCCAAGAGCTACACAAGTTAATACTTTACCATTAGGTGATAGCCGAATCATGGACAGAAAAGAAATGTGGATAGAACATAAGAATTAAATTTCATTTAGTAACTTGAGTTGAAATTATTCAAACAATTCAAGTTGCTACTATGAAAAAAATGACCCTTTTCTTTACGCTTCTTTTAATGACCATAATTGGATTTGCCCAAGGCATTGTTAAAGAAAAACAAGTTATAAAAAGTCAGATCTTAAATAAAGATGTGCACTTTTCTATTTATCTACCTGGAGACTATACCAAAAGCGAAAGAGCTTACCCAGTAACTTATTTATTACACGGTTATGGTGATGCAGATGATGGTTGGATTCAGTTTGGAGAGATCAATAGATTAGCTGATGAAGCAATTGCTACCGGCAAAATACCTCCAATGATTATTGTCACACCTGATGGATTTCAAAGTTTTTATATTAACTCAGGAGATGGTAAAACCAAATATGAAGACTTTTTTATAAAAGAATTGATCCCGCATATTGAAAAGAATTTCAAGGTTAAATCAGAGAAAAGATTTAGAGGAATTGCAGGATTAAGCATGGGTGGATTTGGTTCTTTGATTCTATCACTAAAGCATCCAGATCTATTTGCAGCTGCAGCCCCATTAAGCGCTGCAGTATGGTCAGATAATGACATTATTAATTTGGATAAAGGAATGTACAATACATTATTTGCAAAATCCATGGGAGAGAATTTGGTGGGCAAAGATAGATTGACTGAGACCTATTTAGAGAATAGTCCATTTAACTATATTCAAAAGAAAACGAAAGAAGAACTCTCTAAAGTTAGATATTGGATAGATTGTGGAGATGATGATTTTTTAACTGCCGGCAACGCTTTATTACATATTGAATTAGTGAAGAAAAATGTACCTCATGAATTTAGAATGAGAGATGGTGCCCACAATTGGACCTATTGGAGAACAGGCATTATTGATGCTTTATCTTTTATTGGAGATAGTTTTCATCAAAAATAATATCTATGCAAAATAGCATTAAGATACTCGTTACAGGCGGAACATTTGATAAGGAATACAATGAATTAAATGGTTCTTTGTTTTTCAAAGAAACCCATTTACAAGAGATGTTGGAATTGGGTAGATCTAATTTAGATTTATCTGTTGAAACACTCATGATGAAAGACAGTTTAGAATTTACTGAAGTAGATAGGGCTGCTATTGCAAAAGCTTGTAACCATGCAACTGAAGATAAAATAGTTATCACTCATGGAACAGACACCATGACCATTACAGCTGAATACTTATTAGCAGCATGCCCTGGTAAAACCATTGTACTTACTGGCGCAATGGTGCCATATAAATTTGGCAGCTCAGATGGGTTATTTAATTTAGGTAGCGCACTAGCTTTTGTTCAAGTTTTAGGAATTGGTGTTTATATCGCTATGAATGGGCAATATTTTGAGGCAGGAAAGGTTGTTAAAAATACAACTGAAGGGAAATTTGAAAATAAATAATAAGTAGGGTTATGAAAAAAAATCTATTGTTTTTTGTTTTCTTATTATCTGTAACAATTAATCTTATGGCACAATCAGATACTAAAATTATTGCGCATCGCGGAGCTTGGAAAGAATTTAATTTACCTGAAAATTCAATTGCTGCTCTTCAGAAAGCCATTGCACTTAATTGTTATGGAAGTGAATTTGATGTTAGAAGAACCAAAGATGGAGTTTTAGTAGTTAACCACGATCCTACTTATTTCAATGATACCATTGAAAACCAGATGTATGCTGACTTAAATAAGAATAAATTAAGTAATGGAGAGGACTTGCCTACCTTGAAAAATTATTTCATAACAGGCACCAAAGACAAGCATAACACTTTAATGATTTGTGAAATTAAAGCGGCTATTACCCATCCAGATCTAGATAAGCTCACTACCAAAGAAACCGTTGAATTAGTGAATCAATTAGGTATTCAAGAAAGGGTGGTTTATATAAGTTTTAGATTCGAAATTTTACAATGGATTAAAGAAATGAATCCAAATGCCATTGTATTGTATTTAGAAGCTGATAAATCTTTGGATCAAATCGCTCATGCAAAATTCAATGGCATTAATTATCATTATTCTAATTTCAAAGATCATAGTACATTAGCTAATGAAGCTATTGCGAAAAAATTAAAAGTAGGAAGTTGGACTGTAAATGAATTAGCCGACTTTGAGCAGCTTAAAAAAATGGGAGTGCACCTAATCACAACGAATTATCCTGAAACCTTTTTAAAAGCTCAGTAAACATTATTTTCTTCGAGTGTCAATCAAATATTGAATCTTCCATCCATCATTGCCTTTCACTAACTGAAAAGAATTAACCCCCTGATGGGAATATGTTGATTTATAGTAAAATTGATAAGGTGTCCAAACACTTGCCAAATGATCATCTATTAATAATTTATCCATAACAATTCTTTCATCTAAGGCCCCTGAGGGTTGCTTGCCAATACTATTGATAAAATCCTGTAGTGATTGATTTTTAATTTCTATTACCCCATTCTTATTAGCAATGGTTTGAAGAATGCTGGTTGGACTAAAACAGGTTTTTAATAAATTAGTGTCACTGGTCTTCATTGCAGTAAACATATTTTGAATCACTTGAGCAACTGCAACACTATCTGGTTGACTATTTTCTTGTGCATCTAATGATAAAGACAAAAAAAGAATTATAATAAGACAATATAGAGATTTCATACAATTTTTTTATTTGAATAAGTAAATGTAAATTGATAATCATTTACAAACCAAATTTTATATTATGAAAACAACAAAAATACTTTACTGGGTGACTACAAGTATTATTTGCTTATTTGCTTCCACTGCAATATTTATGAATTCTGAAATGGCTAAAGAAGGTGCTAACCATGTTGGCATTCCAAGATGGTTGGGAATAGAAATTAGCATTGGTCAATTAATTGGACTTGTTTTATTAATTGTTCCAGCGGTACCAGCAAGGTTTAAAGAATGGGCTTATGTTGGATTTGGTATTATGTATTTAAGTGCCATCAATGCACATATAGCTGTTGGAGATCCTATAAGCAATACCATTATGGCTGTTGTTTTCTTTGGACTTTTATTGACTTCTTATTTTAGCTTTCACAAATTACAAGAAGCTAAAGGAAAATAAAAAAGAGTCTAAAAGACTCTTTTTGGAAATAATATCATTAGTAAATGAGTCTCCCAATGGGGACTCATTTATTTTTTTAACTGTGTTGTATCAACTCTGCTTGGAGTATCTTTTCCTGAAACGATGGTCTTTGAACTGATGGCAATGGCTTTAATAATCTCATTCATATTGTCCATATCCAATGTTTCAAACTGATCACTTGGTTTATGATAATTTGGCTCACTGTCCATTTTAGAAGTAGATATAGTGTGCGCTGGAACGCCTAATCTTGCAAGGGTTGCATTGTCAGATCTGTAAAATAAGTTTTGATCCGTATACGGGTCTGGATAAAATTGAAAATTAGATCCTTTTAAATTCTTTTGTAAAATCTCCCCCATACTAGATTTATCAAAACCAGTAATATAAGCGCTATTTCTACCCCACTTACTTTCCGTTCCAATCATTTCAATATTAAACATAGCTACTACTTGATCTGGATTTAATTGCTTAGAAAAGTAAGTTGCTCCAAATCCACCCATCTCCTCAGCAGTGAATGCGGCAAATAAAATAGTTCTTTCGTTATTATTTAATGCTTTAAAATATTTAGCCAACATAATCATGGCTGTAGTACCAGCAGCGTCATCATTAGCACCATTAAAAATGGAATCTCCATTAACTGCTCTTTTCCCGTTGATGCCTAAATGATCATAATGCCCAGAAAAAATTACATACTCATTAGGCTTTGATTTACCTGGCAAAATGGCTACCACATTGGCCAAAGACAATGAATCGCCTTGTGGACCAAAATCTTTAGGCCATCTTGCTGGTCTTGCAATCTTAAATGTTTGTAAATAATTACCATCCCCATTTAAACTTGGAATACCCATATTGGCAAACTCATTGGCTATAAATGTTGCAGCCTTATCAATACTTGGCGTAAAGGCTCTTCTACCTTCCATCTCATCAGAAGACAATGCTTTTTCAATTCTAGCCGTTTCTGAAGCATCAATTAATTTATTTATTTTTTGAGCTGACAACTGAAATACCAAGATCAACAACAAAAGGGATACAACTATTTTTTTCATATCAATCATTTGAGCAATAAAGATAAGCATTAAACCTTTTGAGTAAGAGTTTGTCTAACTTAGTATCTATGCAATCAGACCAAATCATTATTGAAAGATTTCAGGAAGGTGCTGAAAAAGAACAGCATTTTACTGAATTGGTGAAAAGGCATCAGCAAAAACTATATTATCAAATTAAAAGAATGGTAATAGAACACGCAGATGCAGATGATATTGCGCAAATTGTATGGATGAAGGTTTGGGAAAAATTGGACGGCTTTAAAATGGAAAGTGAATTTAGCACCTGGCTGTTCAGAATAGGCTATAATGAAACCATTAATTTTATTCAAAAAAAGAAAAAATTAGCCATTGTTCACCCCACGGAATCCTCAGACGGATCAATTCAAGAAGCTTTCACTTCAAATGGACCAAAAAGTAGTCAAATTCAAATCAAACTAGATCAGGCAATAATGCAATTGCCTGAAAAACAAAGGTTTGTATTTATGTTAAGGTATTTTGAAGAACTGCCTTATGAGAAGATTGCCCAAATTACTGAGACCAGCATTGGCGGGGCAAAAGCCAATTTTCACCAAGCATTAAAGAAAATGCAAGAAATCATACAGCCCGATTAAACCAAATTAAACACCATTTGTCCAATAAACGAATATGTCAGAACAGAACAACATATCATCCCTAGATCAAGAAAAAAAGGAAGTGCAAGCTTTATTGAATCAGCAAGCTGTTGCTGAATTCGAAATGCAAATCAACACTGTTCCTGAAAATTATTTTGAGCAATTTTCTGAAAACATAATTTTCACAATTCAAAAGAAGAAGAAGCCATCTTTACTTATACGTTTAAGTAAGTTATCTGTTGCCGCAGCAATACTGTTTTTAGTGGCGGGGTCTTATTTCATAGTGAGCACATATTATATAAACAATGCTAGTACTATTGCCATACATGAAATTCCTACGGTAGAAATAGATTCATATGTAAGTAATAATGAATGGATGGCTGATGCTGAAATGCAAATGGAAATTAATAAAATTGGATTAAACCTTGATGTAGATAATTCGTCAAAAGATAGTATTGATTAAAAAATAAACATATTTTATGAAAAAAATTATATTGATCACGGTAACCATAATCCTCAGTTTGAGTGCAATTGCTCAACATGAAAATCTTGGCAGGCCTGGCCGACCTCCTATGCATGATAGAGGTAGACCAACAACAATGCCTCCCTTAGATGAGAAAAGAAGAGCAAAAATTGAAATGTTTAAAGTGCAGTTTATCACCGAAAAACTAGATTTAACTAAATCTGAAGCCGAGCTATTTTGGCCAGTATACAATGAAGCAAAAAAAAATATTGATGAATTGGTTAAAACTAAGTCGGCTGATGAAATTCAATTTGAAGAAAATGTTTTAGCTATAAAGAAAAAATTAAAAACTGAATTAATGCCTATTCTTAAGTCTGATGAAAGAGTAAATCAGGCTTTAAAAATAGATAGAGAATTTTTAAAAGCTATAAGAGTTGAAATGATGCGTAGAAAAGGTTTTAGATCATAATGTTGTGGATTTTGTAATTGTTTTAATTGTATAAGGGCTTCTCACATGAGAGGCCCTTATTTATTGTGGCTTATTTTGTATCTTACATAGATTGAATAAAAGTCACATGAAAAACATTTTAAAAATAATTGGCGGAATTAGCCTTTTATTATTGATTGTATTAATAGTAAAAACAGTAAGCAATAAGCCAATTGTTCAAAATGATGCAATTAGCTTGGCCCCATTGCCCGAACATGCTATTCAGCATATTAGCGAAGCGATTCAGATGGCTACAGAAACGCCTAATGACTTTTACCAATATGATTCTGCTACATTTTTTGCGTACAGAAAATTCATAGAAAGAACCTATCCGCTCGTTCATCAAAAATTAACAAGAACTATTATTGACAGTTTTCATTATATATATGAATGGAAGGGGACTGACACTTCTAAATTACCCATCGTATTAATGGCGCATTATGACGTGGTTCCAGTTGAAGCATCCGCTGTAAAACTTTGGCACGCTAAACCTTATGGTGGGGAGGTAAAGGAAAAATATATATGGGGCCGTGGTGTGTTAGATGATAAATCTAGTATGATCAGTATTTTAGAAGCCACCGAAGCACAACTAAAGGCAGGCTTCGAACCCAAGCAAAGTATTTTCTTGTGTTTTGGTGGAGATGAGGAGTCTAATGGAAGAGGAGCCATTGCAATGGTGAAATATTTTCAATCCAAAAAACAAAGGTTTGATCTAGTAGTTGATGAGGGGGGTGAAATTTCAACCGAAGACAATAAACATATTCAACAACCCATTGCATCAGTAGGTGTAGGTGAAAAAGGCTATGTGACAATGGTTTTATCTGTTCAAAAAGCTGGAGGACATTCTTCCATACCTGAAAAATCATCTACAATTGGAATACTTAGTAAGGCCTTGCATACCATTGAGGAAAATCAAATTCCAACCAGATTAACTCCTCCTATCAAAGCTTATTTAGAAAGAATTAGCAGTTATAATAATAACTTCTTTGAAAAAATGAAACTGTCTAATTTATGGTTATTTGAAAGATGGGTACTCAATGATATGACTCAAAATAGATCAAGCAATGCACTAGTGAGAACAACATTGGTTCCTACAGTTGTGAATAGTGGTGTTAGAGATAATGTGATACCTACTTTCGCTACGGCCATGGTAAATTCTAGAATATTACCAGGAGAAACGCCCAATAGCGTTAAATCTTATGTAGAAAAATTAATCAACGATACCAATGTAAAAGTTAGTATCTACCCAAATTATGAAAGCATGCCTTCCTCAACAACAGAAGTCAATAGTGCTGCATTTAAAAGAGTGGAAGCAGCCATTCGATCTGTAGTGAAAGATGTAGTAGTGGCTCCTATGTTAATGGTGGGTGCAACAGATTCAAGAAATTATAGAGCTATCAGTAATGGCGTTATCAATTTCACTCCATTAACAGATGCTAAAGGCTATCATGGAATAGACGAAAGAATGCTTATTTCAGATTTCGAAAAATGTTTTAATTACTATACCTTTTTAATTCAAAGCACTAAGTAGTTAATTAGATTTCACTTTACATCCTTTCCAGCCAAAATAAGCGACCACCGCAAAAGCAATAAGTGGAACAATATATCCATTTTGAATATTGCCTGTACTATCACTTATTAATCCATAGAATCTAGGTAATACTGCGCCACCTACAATAGACATTACAATCAATGAACTTGCCATTTCAGTGTCCTTGCCCAATGAATCAATTCCTAAAGAAAAAATGGTTGGAAACATAATAGACATAAAAAAACAAATAGCAATCACGGTATAAATAGTAATGGTACCCTTACCAACTATTGCCAATGCAGACAAGGCAACACAAATAATAGCATATGTAGTCAACAGTTTTTTGGGTTGAATAAAACGCATCAATGCAGTACCTAAAAATCTACCAATTAAAAAAGCTAGCCCTCCAATACTTAAATAATCAGCTGCTTGAATTTCTGTTACGTTCGCAGATTGTGTTACATATAAAATAAATAAGCTTAATACACAAACCTGAGCGCCAACATAAAAAAACTGTGCAATCACTGCCCATCTAAGATGACTATGTTGTAAGGTTTCTTTAATGGTTACTTTATGGTCAGATGATTCTCTGATATCAGGCAATTGAATAAAATAAAATATAACAGCAATTAACAATAACACAATCCCCAAAATAGTATATGGGGTTTTAACAGTATATGCTTCCATAGCTAATGCAGCTTTTCTAGCAGTCTCTGTCATAGTAGCCAATTCTGCATCAGAATATCCCTTAGTTAAAATTAATCTAGCGCCAATAGCTGGAGCCAATGCTACCGCTAAGCCATTAAAGGATTGTACAAGGTTTAATCTTTGAGTGGCTGTTGCAGGATCTCCTAATCTGGAGGCATAAGGATTAGCCGCAGTCTCTAAAATAGTTAAGCCACAAGCAATAATAAATAAAGCAACAAGAAAGTAATTATAGGATTGATGATTAGCAGCGGGTACAAACAAAAAAGAGCCAATAGCAAATAATAATAAACCAGCTATAATCCCCATCTTATACCCCCACCTTTTCATAATGAAGCCTGCAGGCATGGCCATAATAAAGTAAGCTACAAATACAGAAGAATCCACTAGAGTGGATTGCGTAGTGGTTAATGTAAATGACTTTTTTAAATGAGGAATCAATATAGGATCTAAGTTGTGTGCAAATCCCCATAAAAAGAAAAGACAAGTAATTAAAATAAAGGGGACCTGTGTTGACTTAATTTTATTCATCCTTTTTAATTTTACTTAAATATAAGCAAAACCTTTATTAGAAGATTAAATTCATACATTTACTACATAATATATCATATGAAAAAAATTATCTTTTTATCCATTCTTGCATTGGCTTCTTTGAAAACATGGTCCTCTCCTGTAAATAAAACAGAAAGAGAATTTTATTTAATTCAAATATATCATTGCAATAGTACCTCTCAAATAAATGGCGTAGACGCTTATCTTAAAAATACCTATTTACCATATTTACATAAAATGGGTATCAAAAAAATTGGTGTTTTTGCTCCTATTGATAATGATACTGCTAGTGATAAAAGAATTTATGTTTGGTTGCCCATGCCAAGTTTAAATACATTAGATCTGTTAGATCAAGATGTGGAGAAGCTAGACCCTATGACCAAGAACGCATTAGTAGACCTTGAAAATCAGGATGGCAGCTTACCATACACAAGAGTAGAAAGAATCATTACCAAATCTTTCATTGATCAACCAAAATATGAGAAAGTATCTAGCTTAACTAAATCTCCTGCTCGTATTTATGAATACAGAAGTTATGAAAGTCCTACAGAAAATATGCACTTAAGAAAAGTTCATATGTTTAATCAAGGTGGAGAAGTGACATTATTTAAGCGTCTAAATTTTAATGCAATATT
This sequence comes from Chitinophagaceae bacterium, assembly GCA_017856545.1. Taxonomy (GTDB): domain Bacteria; phylum Bacteroidota; class Bacteroidia; order Chitinophagales; family Chitinophagaceae; genus Sediminibacterium. The sequence continues at coordinate 2,744 of JAFMEV010000045.1, read as the reverse complement.
TTATTCCAAAGCCATTGCTGGTGCAAGAATGCCTAATTTAATCTACATGACCAGTTTTAATAATATGGAAGACAGAAATGAACACTGGAAAGCATTTGTGGCTTCTCCAGAATGGCAAAGTATTTCGAATATGCCTAAATACATGAACTCAGTAAGTAGAAATGAAACCGTATTAATGTATGCTAGAGATTATGCAGATTTTTAGTCATTTACCTATTTATTTTTTCAAAAAATATTAACTTACTATAATAAATAAAAACTCATGCGTAAATTTTTAATTACTCTATTACTTCTACCTGTGCTTGCATGGAGTCAACAGAAAGCCAATTATAATTTGGCTGCAAGATTTGCTCCCAAAAAATTAGACAAAATGATTTTTTCATTAGCTGTTGATCCACACTGGTTAAAGCAGTCTAATAAATTTTGGTATACTTATGAAACTAGTGAGGGAAAGCAATGGATGATTGTTGATCCAACCAAATTGGAAAAGAAGCCCATGTTTGATAGAGACAAATTGGCTGCAGAATTAACAAAAATTGTAAAAGATCCATTTGATGGACAACACTTACCTATTGACTCTTTAAAATTTATAAAAGACGAAAATTGGATTCAGTTTGAAGTTAAAAGCAGTATTGATATCAATAAAGGAGATTCTATTCCAAAAAATGGTAAGCCTGAGAAAGTAAAAAAAGTATTTTATTTCGAATACAATTTATTAACTAATCAACTAAACGAACTGGTTGGATTAAAGAAGCCTAAAAAGAAACCCAATTGGGCAAATATTGCTCCTGATCAAAAAATAGTTTTATTTGGAAGAAATTATAATTTGTATTGGATGGATAAAGCCAATTACGAAAAGGCTTTAATCAATGAAGAAGATTCAACCATTGTTGAACATGCCATTACTACTGATGGAAAATTATATTTTAGTTGGCATAGTGAAAGCAGCTATGGCGGCGGCGGTGAAACCAATGTAGATATTGAGAAAAATAAAAATAAGAGGAAGCCTGTATTTGCTTATTGGAGCGAAGATGCAAAACACTTTGCCATCAATAAAGTAGATAATACAAAGGTGAAAGATCTTTGGGTAATCAATAGCATTGCAGATCCTAGACCTACTTTAGAAACCTATAAATACTGGATGCCAGGAGAAAAGGAAGCACCAGTAGATCATTTATACGTTTTTGAAACTAATGGATACACGCATAAAGAAATCAATGTTTCCCTCTATAAAGATCAAGATGTTTCTATCTGGGATAAAACAAGAAATATCAACACAAGAGACGACGAGTTTAAACCTACTATTTGGTTAGGTACTAATGATAAAATGTATATCGCTAGAACAAGTAGAGATTTGAAAAAAATTGATCAATGCATTGTTGATGTAAATACAGGTGCAGTGAAAACTTTGATTGAAGAAAGCTTAAACACTTCTATTGAAATTAAAAAACCTGGATTGATTAATAAAGGAAAAGAAATTATTGAATGGAGTGAGAGAGATGGTTGGGGACATTTTTACTTATACGACGAGAATGGCAATGTAAAAAATCAAATAACACAAGGTCCTTGGCATACAGAAGATATAGTGGCTATAGATGAAGAAAAAAGAGTTTTATACTTCTCTGCAAACGGAAGAGAACAAATCAACAATACCACAAAAGAAGATCCTTACTATTTGCATTTATACAAAGTAAATTTTGATGGATCTGGCTTACAAGTATTAAACCCAGGTAATTTTGATCATAGCTTTAGCTTGAATGATAAGAAATTGTATTTCGTTAATAATTCAAGTAGGGTAAACACCACGCCTGTGAGTGCATTGTACTCTAGCGAAGGAAAAAAATTAATGGACTTAGAAACTGCAGACTTAAGTTCTTTATTAGCAGCTGGATATAAGTTTCCGGAAACATTCAAAGTAAAAGCAGATGATGGTATCACCGATATATTTGGCGTAATGTACAAGCCTTATGATTTTGATAGCACCAAGAAATATCCCATCATTGAATATGTATATCCTGGACCACAAACTGAATCTGTAAATAAAAGTTTCAGCAAGGGAATGGATAGGATTGATAGATTAGCTCAGTTAGGCTTTGTAGTAGTTACATTGGGTAATAGAGGTGGTCACCCAGCTAGAAGCAAATGGTACCATAATTATGGGTATGGTAATTTAAGAGATTATGGCTTAGCTGATAAGAAAGCAGTGATTGAGCAATTAGCAGATAGATATAACTATATAGACGGAACCAAAGTAGGTATTCACGGACATAGTGGTGGTGGATTTATGAGTACAGCAGCAATGTTAGTATATCCAGATGTATTTAAAGTTGCAGTGAGTAATGCAGGTAACCACGATAACAGTGTGTATAATAGATGGTGGAGTGAAAAACATCATGGCGTAAAAGAAGAAATTTCTGCAAAGGGAGATACTACTTTTAGTTATATGATTGACAAGAACCCAGATATTGCTAAAAATCTAAAAGGTAAATTGTTATTGATTCACGGAGAGATTGATAATAATGTTCACCCTGCTAATACGATTAGAGTGGTAAATGCTTTAATCAAAGCCAACAAAAGATTTGATATGTTAATCTTGCCAACACAAAGACATGGTTTTGGTGATATGAACGAATATTGGTTCTGGAGAACAGCAGATTATTTCTCTAAATACTTATTGGGAGATCATACTGAAAGACCAGTGGATATAGAAGAGATCAACAGAGAAATAGAGAGGAAGAAATAAT
>JAFMEV010000147.1 GCA_017856545.1 Chitinophagaceae bacterium | reverse complement strand
AAAAAATAACCCCCAATCACTTGAGGGTTATTCTATACAATTCAATTTAATTATTACAAATCAAATCTATCTAAATTCATTACTTTATTCCATGCTGCTACAAAGTCATGTACAAATTTTTCTTTTGCATCATCACAAGCATACACTTCAGCTAAAGCGCGTAATTCAGAATTAGAGCCAAAGATTAAATCAACTCTTGTTCCAGTAAATTTAAGTTTACCAGAAGCACGATCTACACCTTCAAAAATTCCTTTAGTAGCACTCTCTTTCCAAGTAGTGCTAAAGTCAATTAAGTTAGTGAAGAAGTCATTGCTTAAAGTTTCAGGCTTGTCAGTGAATACACCATGCTTAGAACCATCATAGTTGGTATTCAATACACGCATACCACCAACCAATACTGTTAATTCAGGAGCCGTTAAAGTTAATAACTGAGCCTTATCAATTAACATTTCTTCTGGAGATACCAATGTTCTTGCTTTAACATAATTTCTGAATCCATCAGCGATAGGTTCTAATACTGCAAAAGAAGCAACATCTGTTTCAGCTTCTGAAGCATCTGCTCTACCAGCTGTAAATGGAACTTTAATATCATGTCCAGCATTCTTCGCTGCTTTCTCAATGGCTGCAACACCACCTAAAACAATTAAGTCAGCCATAGATACATGCTTAGATCCAGCATTGAATGCTTTTTGGATTGATTCTAATGCATCTAATACTTTGGTTAATTGTGCAGGATTATTAGCAACCCAATATTTTTGTGGAGCCAATCTAATTCTCGCACCATTCGCACCACCACGCTTATCTGATCCACGGAAAGTAGATGCAGAAGCCCATGCAGTAGAAACTAATTCACTAATAGATAAACCTGCAGCTAAAATTTTCGTTTTTAACTCCGCAATGTCTTTATCATCAATAGTTGATTTAGTTGCATCTGCAATTGGATCTTGCCAAATTAACACTTCAGAAGGAACTTCTGGTCCAGTGTAACGAGAACGAGGTCCCATATCACGGTGTGTTAATTTAAACCAAGCTCTAGCAAATGCATCTGCAAATTGATCTGGATTTTCATAAAATCTTTTAGAGATAGGGCCATATGCAGGATCTAATCTTAAAGCTAGATCTGTAGTGAGCATCATTGGAGCATGTTTGATGGATGCATCATGTGCATCAGGAACTGTTCCAGCACCTGCACCTGCTTTAGGTTTCCACTGATGTGCACCTGCTGGGCTCTTTGTTAATTCCCACTCGTAACCAAATAGGTTTTCGAAATAGTTATTACTCCACTTTGTTGGTGTGGTTGTCCAAGCACCTTCTAAACCACTTGTAATTGTATTTACCCCATTACCTGAACCCATAGTATTCTTCCAACCAGTTCCTTGCTCTTCAATACTTGCACCAGCTGGTTCAACTCCAACATATTTACCTGGATCACCTGCACCGTGTGTTTTACCAAAAGTATGACCACCAGCAATTAAGGCTACAGTTTCTTCATCATTCATGGCCATTCTTGCAAATGTTTCACGAATATCTTTTGCTGAAGCAATCGGATCAGGATTACCATTAGGTCCTTCTGGATTCACATAGATCAATCCCATTTGCACAGCAGCTAATGGATTTTCTAATTCTCTATCTCCCGTATATCTTTTATCTCCTAACCACTCGCGCTCCTTTCCCCAATACACATCTTCTTGTGGTTCCCAAACATCTTCTCTACCACCAGCAAAACCAAAAGTTTTAAAACCCATTGATTCTAAAGCACAGTTACCTGCTAAAATCATTAAATCAGCCCAAGACAATTTCTTACCATATTTCTTTTTGATAGGCCATAACAACAAACGTGCTTTATCTAAATTGGTATTATCAGGCCAGCTATTTAAAGGGGCAAATCTTTGCATACCTGCACCTCCACCACCTCTACCATCTGTTGTACGATAAGTTCCAGCTGCATGCCATGCCATTCTAATAAAGAAAGGTCCATAATGCCCATAATCTGCAGGCCACCAATCTTGAGAAGTGGTCATTAAATCATAGATATCTTGCTTTAAAGCTTTATAATCAATAGAATTAAACTCTTTTACATAATCAAAAGAGCTATCCATTGGATTGGTCAAACTAGAGTGTTGACGTAGAATGTTTAATTTTAACTGATTAGGCCACCAATCTTGGTTTCTTGGTCCATTTCCTGCACCACTTTGCGTTGGGGTAGCTGAAGCTCCTGTGAAAGGGCATTTAGCACCATCTTTAGACATGTTTTCCATATTCATTAAATTGTTTTAGATACGTTTATGTGTAAAAATAAAATATTATTTCTACCATTATTTATATAACAAGGAAAAATATAAATTGTTTGAATTTACTAGCTAAAAAGCCTAGTTTCCTCCAACAATTTTAGAAGTGCTACGGTAAATATAATTGCTATAAATATGCCTTCTTGCAAATCTATCAGGGGTATCAGCATTTACCAACTTTACATAGATTGATTTAGGAACACCATAATACTCGTATTCATTTCCATCTGAAAAAACCACTCTCAAAATTTCAGACTTAAATTCGAAATCATCAATACTTGCTTCATTAATAGTAGCAGTATATTCAGTTAATGTAGCTTCATGTGTTTCTGGATGGACACTTACCAAAAAATGATAGGATGCAATTAGTTTGGTTGATTTCTCTTCTGCCATTTTCTTCGATTCCTCACTATCCTGAAACTTATCAGGATGCCACTCCATCATAATTTTTCTGTATACTTTCTTTAAATCACTTAAAGTAGCTTTATCATCCACTCCTAAAATAGCTCTATGTCTTTCGATTCGCTTCATAAATCAGATATAATAAGCCGCGAAG
>JAFMEV010000146.1 GCA_017856545.1 Chitinophagaceae bacterium | reverse complement strand
ACTTCTGTAGTAGCGTTACCAAATAAAATTTCTGTGGCTTGTATAGCAAAAGTTAAATCTGCTTCGCTGTGCACTAACTTGGTTAATTCAGCAGCCAATGCTTTTTGTAAAATTCTTAATTGAGGTGCTGTTGCATGTTCTGCAATCAATCCTTCAATCACAGATGGCTCTAACAAAGTAAATATCTTAATCCATTTAGTAGCATCTTCATCACTTGCATTTAACCAGAACTGATAAAATTGATATGGAGATGTTTTGTTTGCGTCTAACCATACATTGCCTTTTTCTGTTTTACCAAATTTACCACCGTCTGCTTTGGTGATTAATGGACAAGTAAAGGCAAATGCTTCTCCACCTATTTTTCTTCTAATAATTTCTGTACCTGTTGTAATATTTCCCCACTGATCGCTTCCACCCATTTGTACCTTACAGTTTTTGTTCTGGTACAACCAATAAAAATCATATCCTTGAACCAACTGATACGTAAATTCTGTAAAGCTCATTCCATTATCACCTTCCAATCTTTTCTTTACACTATCCTTAGACATCATGTAGTTCACGGTAATATGTTTACCTACATCTCTGATAAAGTTTAAGAAACTAAAATCTTTAAACCAATCGTAATTGTTAACGATTTCTGCAGCAGTGGATTTGCTGGGGTCAAAATCTAAAAAATGAGACAATTGTTTTTTTACACCAGCTAAATTGAATGCTAAAGTTTCTTCACTCAATAAATTTCTTTCTTCACTCTTTCCACTTGGATCACCCACCATGCCAGTGGCACCACCAATTAGGGCATAAGGTTTATGACCTGCTCTTTGTAAATGCATCAATAATAAAATAGGCACCAAGCTTCCTATATGCAAACTATCTGAAGTAGGATCAAATCCGATATAACCAGAAACCTGTTCTTTTTCAAACAATTCCTCGGTACCTGGCATAATATCTTGAATCATACCTCTCCATCTTAATTCTTGGATCAATGTCATAGTTGCATACTTTCGGCAAAAATAACTAACAAAAAGCAATATTTTTGCATCATGAACCCTTCAACGCAAACATTTGGTGACGGAACCAGAATATTCCAATTTTTAGTAGACACTGTTTTGATATTTATTTTGGCTTATTTCTTATATCAATGGTATAATTTTTACGTGTATTACTGGGGTTTTTATCCCATTCGATTTGGGGCATTCTTCTTTATGACCATGTGGGTGTATGTGTTTTTATTTGAGTTGATCTTTTTAAGAACCCCCGCAAAATGGTTGGCTGGAACTAAAGTGGTTTCCCAAAATGGATCAAGACCCCATATTGGTCAATTCTTTATCAGAGCATTTATCAGAACAAGTATAATTTCTTTTTTTGGATTAGCATGGAATGGCAAGCCCTTGCATGATTCTTTATCCAAAACCAAGCTAGTGGCTTCTGAAACACCACTCGTTTAAATCATTCCTTAATTCGCAAGCTGCACGCAATTAGTGCAAGTACATTTGTAAAAATTTTATAATGGCCAAGATAGGTATCAATATTGCAACAGGTAGTTTACAACAAGCAGAGATGATTGTGGGGATAGATTTGGGTACTACCAATAGTTTAGTGGCGATTATTCATCCAGAAACCAAACAACCCACTGCCTTAAAAGAATTTGATGGATCTAGTGTAGTGCCTAGTATCATTCACTTTGATGGGTTTGGTAATACTACCGTTGGTGCAGCGGCTAAATCATTTTTAGAAACAGATCCTGCGAATACTATTTTTAGTGCAAAGCGTTTGATGGGTAAATCTTATAAAGATGTAAAAGAACACCAAGACTTTTTTGCCTATAAAATAATTGATGATAACACAGAGAGTTTGGTGAAAGTGCAAATAGGCAATCAATTTTATTCACCTATTGAATTAAGCTCTTTTATTTTAGCAGAATTAAAAAAGAGAGCAGAACATATTTTAAAAACACCTGTTACCAAAGCAGTGATCACGGTACCTGCTTATTTTAACGATGCACAAAGACAGGCTACCCGAGATGCAGGTAAACTAGCAGGTTTGGATGTACTAAGAATTATCAACGAGCCTACTGCTGCTAGTTTGGCTTATGGATTAGGAATGAATCCTACAGAAGAAAAAACCATTGCAGTGTATGATTTAGGTGGAGGTACTTTTGATATTTCTATTTTAAAAATATCCAACGGAATTTTTGAAGTATTAAGCACCAATGGAGATACTTATTTAGGTGGCGATGATTTGGATAGAGCGATTATTGAATATTGGTTAAAATCTTGGAAAGTAAATGATGCAAATAATCATAAACAATTACAACAAGAATTAAGATTGGCTGCAGAGCAAGCTAAAATTACTTTATCTAATGCTGATATTTTTGAAACAGAATTTGCTGGAGAAAAAATTAGCATCACCAAAGAAGTATTTGAAAATTTAATTCAACCTATTGTAAAAAGAACCATGGACTGTTGCAGCAACGCTATGCGTGACGCGGGTTTACAGGTAAGCGATATCCATACTGTATTGATGGTAGGAGGTAGTACACGTGTGCCAATGGTGAAACAAATGGTGGCTGATTTCTTTCAACAAGCAGTGAATGATTCTGTGAATCCGGATGAAGTAGTGGCATTGGGCGCTGCAGTTCAAGCAGATATTTTAGCAGGCAATAATCAATCCATGTTATTATTAGATATCACTCCATTAAGTTTAGGAATTGAAACCATGGGAGGATTGATGGATGTTTTATTGCCGCGTAATGCAAAAATTCCGACCAAGGCTGGAAGACAATACACCACGCAAAAAGATGGTCAAACAGGCATGGTGATTTCAGTGTATCAAGGTGAAAGAGATTTGGTAAAAGACAATAGAAAACTAGGAGAGTTTACTTTAACAGGTATTCCCAATATGCCTGCAGG
>JAFMEV010000044.1 GCA_017856545.1 Chitinophagaceae bacterium | reverse complement strand
TAATCAAAATCGTTGATTCGCTGTAAAATTAGTTACTTTGCTGATTATTCTGAGGAATAGTTTATTTATGAAGAAATTTATTAGAATCATTAGTTATATCAAGGAGTACAAAGCCTATATGGGGCTTTATACCTTCTTTATCTCTCTTTCGATCATTTTTAGCTTGTTTTCATTAAGTATGCTCATCCCTTTCATGGATTTAATATTTGGAAGTGAAGAATTGTCTGGGGTCATTAAGGCGCCAAAAGATGCAAGCAATATCAAAGAAGTGATTTATCATTTTCTACAAACCACTATTGCACAGTTTGGAAAAGTACAGGCATTGGGTTGGATTTGTTTAGGAATTATCACTGCAGTTTTATTGAAGAATTTATTTCTGTATTTATCTTGGTACTTTTTAGCACCCATTAGAAATGCAGTTACCAGGAAATATTCCAAATTGTTATATGATAAGATTTTACAATTACCGATTGGATATTTTACCGAACAAAGAAAAGGAGATATATTAAGTAGGTCTTCAAATGATATTGCAGAATTAGAGAATTCCATCATAGGTGCATTAGAGGGAATGATTAAAGAGCCATTAAATATCATTGGTATCATCGTTGTCTTATTTGCTATTAGTGTCAAGCTTACCTTATTTGTTTTTGTATTACTACCATTGGCTGGCTTTGTAGTGGGCAGAATTGGAAGAAGTTTAAAAAAGCAAACCAATAAAGCACAGATAAAGTGGGGTGAGATCATGAGTCAGATGGAAGAGACTTTGTCGGGCTTGAGAATCATCAAAGCATTTAATGCAGAAAAAAGAGTGAAGAAAAGTTTTTATGGATTGATCGATGAAATCTTTTTCATTAAAAATAAAATCTTATACAAAAGAGATTTAGCTTCTCCTTTATCTGAATCCTTGGGAGTAATTATATTATGTTGTGTGCTTTGGTTTGGAGGGAAGTTGGTATTGAATGGAGAAATTTTATCGGGTAGTTCTTTCATTGGCTATGTGGCTTTGTTTTCACAAATCATCAATCCTTCCAAAGCCTTATCACAAGCAGTGTATAATGTAAATAGAGGGATCGCTACGCTGGATCGTTTAAATGAAATCTTAGAAGCACCAGTGGTGGTAGAAGAAGCTCAAGACCCCATAGAGTTAAAAGGATTTAATCAATCCATTGAATTCAAAGATGTTCAATTTGCATATCATGATACTACCATTTTAAACCATATTAATCTGCATATTCAAAAAGGCAAAACCATTGCCTTAGTGGGTTCTTCTGGTGCAGGTAAAAGTACATTGGCGGATCTTGTACCAAGATTCCATGATGTGAGTGGAGGTTCTTTATTAATTGATGGTAAGGATATCAAAGACTATAGTTTACACAGTTTAAGACAACAAATAAGTATTGTTACACAAGAACCTATATTATTCAATGATACAATTGCAGCTAATATTGCTTTGGGAAAACCTGATGCAACCTTAGAAGAAATCAAAGAAGCTGCTAAGATTGCGAATGCATATGATTTTATCACTAAGAAAGAACAAGGCTTTGATACCATGATTGGTGATAGAGGAAGCAAGCTGAGTGGAGGAGAGCGTCAGCGTTTAACGATTGCGAGAGCAGTATTGAAGAATCCTCCAATATTAATTTTGGATGAAGCTACTTCAGCATTAGATACAGAAAGCGAAAAATTAGTACAAGATGCGATTAACAATATGATGCAACATAGAACATCGATTGTGATTGCACACAGACTATCAACTATTAGACACGCGGATGAAATTATTGTTTTACAAAAAGGCAATATAGTAGAGCGCGGCAACCACGATGAATTGCTTGCACAAAATGGTTACTATAAAAAGTTAATCGAAATGCAAGAAGTGAAGTAATAAAAAAGGGGCTAAATTTTGTTAGCCCCTTTTTTATTATCATTCTAGTAGGTTTGCCTAATAATCGCCCAATGTTTCCTCTAATTGAGTTAATGCATTTGCTAATTGTTCATCGTTGGGTGCGATACCATGCCACTCGTGTCCTGACTCCATAAAGTCAACACCCTTGCCCATGGTTGTTTTCATTAAGATCACTACTGGCTTTCCTTTTCCTGTTAAGCCTTTCGCTTTTTCTAATGTAGCAACAATCTCTTCCATATTATGACCATCCATATGTAACACAGTCCAATGGAAGGCTTTGAATTTTTCTTCTAAATTATCTAAGTTCAATACTTTGCTTAATGGACCATCAATTTGTTGTCCGTTTACATCCACTGTAGCTATATAATTATCTACCTTATTATGTGCAGCAAACATAATAGCTTCCCAGTTTTGTCCTTCTTGTAATTCACCATCACCATGTAATGAATAAACAATTCTATCATCTCCATTGTATTTCTTAGAAAGGGCTGCGCCAATAGCTACGCTCATTCCTTGTCCAAGAGAACCACTAGCAATTCTGATACCCGGTAATCCTTCATGAGTGGTTGGGTGACCTTGTAATCTTGAATTAATTTTTCTAAAACTTGCCAATTCTTTTACATCAAAAAAGCCTGATCTAGATAATACAGAATAAAATACTGGAGAAATATGCCCATTCGATAAAAAGAACAAGTCTTCATGCTTTCCATCCATCGAAAAATTGGTATCAAATTTCATGATCTTAAAGTACAATGCAGTTAAAAAATCAGTACAGCCCAAAGAACCTCCTGGGTGACCACTTTGTTGAGCATGTACCATTCTTACAATATCTCTTCTCACTTGAGAAGCAATTTTTGTTAATTCTGCAGTTGACATAAGCATAAAATAATTATAGAGGCAAAGATAGCAAAAAATACAGCTAAAGAACGGCAGGATTTATTAGCTTTGTGTACTCAAAAGAATGAATTATGTCGGAAGCTTTAAGTAAAATAACCTCGGATGCTGAAAATGGCATGAAAAAAGCCATCAACCACTTAGAAATAGAATTAACTAAAATTCGTGCTGGTAAAGCGAGTCCTTCTATATTAGAAGGGATCAATGTAGATTATTATGGCACACCAACCCCTATTAGTCAGGTAGCCAATGTGGCTGTATTGGATAGTAGAACCATTAGTGTTCAGCCATGGGAAAAAAATATGTTGGCATTAATTGAGCGCGCTATCATGGGTGCTAATATTGGTATTACTCCTCAAAATGATGGCGTTCAAATTAGATTATTTATGCCTCCATTAACAGAAGAGCGTCGTCGTGAGTTAGTGAAAAAAGCGAGTGCAGAAGGTGAGCAAAGTAAAATTGCTATTCGTAATATTCGTAGAGATCATATTGAGCAGGTAAAGAAGCAACAAAAAGAAGGTGCCAGCGAAGATATTTGCAAAAGCACAGAAGATACAATTCAAGGTATCACAGACAAATATATTGCTGCTGTAGAAAAGCATTTAGAAGCAAAAGAAAAAGAAATTATGACCGTTTAACCATAGGTCTATTGGCAATAAAAACGCCTATTAAAATAACACCCATCCAAACATATTGCATGGGTGTTATTTTTTCCCCATACACCATTCCCCAACATACTGCTACGATGGGGATTCCATAAGTTACCAATGATCCAAAAATTACACCAGCTCTTTTGATTAAGTAATAAAAAAGAATACTGGCCAAGGAAGTACCAACAATTCCCAACACTGCACTGGCCAAGGTAGATTGTATGACTGTCTGATTCGTAAAATTGTTATTAAAATACCCTGTAAAAAATAAAATAGCTGCACTTGGTAAAACCAAAAAACTAAAAGCAACGGATGCAATATTCAATGCGCCAATATTTTGCAAATACCTTCCTACCATATTTACATTAATGCCATAAAATAAAGTGGCCATCAAAACCAATCCTGCATAACTCATATTGCGCATACTCATGTCTTTGCCTGCTGCAAACAAAAAACACAATCCAATAAAACCAATGATCACTCCAATGATTTTAGTAATATTGGTTTGCACTTTGAAAAAACTAATACCTACCAAAATGGTAAATAAAGGTGTTAAAGAATTTAAGATGCCAGCCAATGAGCTATCAATTTGTGTTTCAGCAATGCAAAAAAGAAAGGCTGGAATAAAATTGCCAGCTACCCCAGAAATAAGTACTAGACCCATTTTTTCTTTGGGAATTTGAGGGAGTGCTTTTATGGCAAAAGGAACTAAAACCAGACCTGCAAACAGCATTCTTAAAGAAGCCACTTGATAGGGAGAAAAAGACCTTAGTCCTTCTTTGATAAGTACGAAGGAACTACCCCAAACCAAGGATAATAGGGCAAAAACAAGCCAATTGATCCACTTCTGCTGCATCTATTCTAATTTGAAACAAAGATGCCTCTTTTTGCCTTAAAAATGGATAAATTCTTGTTTCTTTGTAGCCTATGAGTCAGCATGCAAATTATTCCATTAAAGTAGATCAGTTTGAAGGTCCTTTTGATCTATTGTTGTTTTTTATTGAGCGCGATGAAATGGATATTTACAATATTCAGATCACTAAAATCATTAAAGACTTTTTAGATTTTATACATCAGCAAGAGAAGTTAAACATTGAATTAAGTAGTGAGTTCATTTTATTCGTTTCTACTTTAATGCGTATTAAGGCAAAATTATTGCTGCCAAGAAAAGAAATAGATGCTGCTGGAAATGAGATTGATCCAAGACAGGAATTGATTGATAAAATTTTAGAGTACAAGCGTTATAAGGAAGCAGCAACTCAAATGGCTGATTTGGAGCAATTGAGAATGTTGATGGTGAAGAGAGGAAATATCCAACAAGAAATGTCTTTGGTGGGCGAAGAAGCAGCTGAGGGTACAGAATTACAAACAGTTACTTTATTCAAATTGATGAAATCATTTGAAAAAGTAATGACTCGTCTTCAAGAGAGACAATCAGAGAAGCCAGTACATACAGTAGTTAGATATAACTATACTATGGAAGGTAGCAGAGATTATGTATTAGATCTGGTGCAAAAAGGAAAAACTGTGGCTTTCGAAAAAGCTTTTGATATCTGTCAGGATAGAGTGCATGCATTGTTCTTATTCTTATCTATCCTAGAGTTAGCTCAACAAAAATATATGAAGTTATTAGTGGGCGAAGGTCGCAATAACTTTATCATTGAGTGGAATGAAAATAGAGAAGATGATTTAGAGCCAGGCCATGTAGATACCTTTGATTCTTATGAAACTAAAATGGATTTAGGTGCATTTAAAGATGATGAGCACACTGCAAATGGTGAAGGTGATTTTGATCCAAGCTTAAATTAAGCAAATTCTTTTTGTCCTATTAATGCTTTCACTGCATCAGCAATAGCTTGAGCGTCGTAATGACATTCATGATGTAATTCTTTCAAGCTTCCATGCTCCACAATGGTATCTGGAATACCTAAAATAGTTACTTGACTCTTATAGCCATGTTCGTTCATGAATTCTAAGATAGCAGAACCAAATCCACCCACTACCGTAGCATCTTCCACTGTTACAATCTTCGTATAGTTTTGGAATACTTCGTGTAATAAAGCTTCGTCCAATGGTTTTACAAAACGAATATCATAATGCGCTGGATCCAATCCTTCAGCTCTTAAATTTCTTATAGCAGTTTGTGCAAAATTTCCTGGATGCCCAAAACTAAGAATAGCAACTTCTTTACCGTCTTTTAATTTACGACCCTTGCCAATTTCCACTTTCTCCATTGGTTTTCTCCAATCCACTTGAACACCTTCGCCTCTTGGGTATCTTAATACAAAAGGTAATGTTGATTCTGGTAATTGTGCAGTATACATTAAGTTGCGCAACTCAGATTCATTCATAGGAGCTGCGATAATCATATTGGGAATACATCTAAAAAAAGCAATATCATAACAACCATGATGGGTTGGTCCATCTTCTCCTACTAAGCCTGCGCGGTCTAAACAAAATACCACTGGTAATTTTTGTAAAGCCACATCATGTATCACTTGGTCATAAGCGCGTTGCATGAAGGAAGAATAAATATTACAGAATACTTTTAATCCCTGTGTTGCTAATCCGGCACTTAATGTAACAGCATGTTGCTCACATATGCCCACGTCAAAAGCCCTGTGTGGCATTGCTTCCATCATGAATTTCAAAGAGGAGCCACTAGGCATTGCAGGGGTTACACCCATAATCATTGGGTTCACTTCTGCTAATTCTAAAATGGTATGTCCAAAAACATCTTGGTATTTTGGAGGTTGTGGGGTTTCCACTTTTTTCTTGATAATTTCTCCAGTCACTTTATCAAACAAACCTGGCGCATGCCATTTGGTTTGGTCTTTTTCAGCCAATGCATAACCTTTTCCTTTAACAGTAGAGATATGCAAAATTTTTGGACCAGATATTTCTTTAAGGTCTTTTAAAGTATCCACCAACTTGGTGATATTGTGTCCATCAATAGGTCCAAAATATCTTAATCCTAAAGCTTCAAATAAATTACTGCTTTTAGAAACCATTCCTTTTAATCCAGCTTCTACTTTAGAAGCAGTTTCTCTAGTGAATGTTTTACCAATAGGCAATTTGCCCATCAGATCCCAAAGTTCGTCTCTAAACTTATTATATGTTGGAGAAGTACTGATATCAGTTAAGTATTCTTTGAGTGCACCCACATTTGGGTCGATGCTCATGCAGTTGTCGTTTAAAATAATCAACACATCACTGTCTGCAACCCCTGCATGGTTCATTGCTTCAAATGCCATACCAGCAGTCATGGACCCGTCTCCAATAATGGCAACTGATTTTCTGTTTTCGCCTTTGTATTTGGCAGCCATAGACATACCCAATGCCGCAGAAATGGAAGTAGAAGAGTGACCAACGCCAAAAGTATCATACTCGCTTTCGCTTCTTTTTGGGAAGCCACTCAAACCCTTGTATTTTCTATTGGTACTAAAGGAATCTCTTCTGCCCGTTAAAATTTTGTGACCATATGCCTGGTGACCTACGTCCCAAACCAATTGGTCATAGGGGGTATTATATACATAATGTAGGGCAACACTTAATTCTACTACTCCCAAGCTAGATGCAAAATGGCCTCCATGCACACTCACTACATCGATGATGTATTGACGAAGTTCATCGCAAACCTGGTGCAATTTTTCTCTAGAAACCTTTTTTAGGTCTTCTGGAGAGTTGATATTTTTTAATAATGGTCCGGCCTCAAAATGCATTCAAAAGAATTGTAATGTAAAAGTAAGTTAATAACACTAAAAAAGCATAAAAGTTTAGTCCAATAAGGGCATTTGCCGAATAGCCATTCATTTTACCCCTTATCCTAAATTTGAGCTATTTTGACCTTGATTTAGGTAAATTTGGATAGATGTTTAAAAACAAATCATATTACTGGGCTTGTCAAATTGGTGGATGGGTAACCTATGCACTTACCATTTTGTTTTTCTCTTATTTTTTACAAAGAGAATTAAATGCTTTGTTTCTAGAAAGAATCTTCTTGGGAATCAGTTTAGGGGTTTTGGTTTCGCACTTATTGAGAAAAGCACTGATCAAAATCAATTTAAGACCACCTACCTCATCTAATCAATTGTGGAAGATTTTATTGCTCATTCTAATTTTTGCAAGTTTATACAGTTTTTTAAATAGCAGCTTTGTTGAAATTTTTAAATTGTATGATATTAGAAAAGAAGGAGAAATCAAAACTCCATTTGTACTTTCTTGGGATCAAATTGTCCAAAACTGGGATGGAGAAAGATTTAACAAGCGCTTTTTATTTAGTGTCATTTTAGACACGCCAATTTTTTTGGTGTGGATGTCTATTTATGTTTTATGGCATTATATAGAATTTGCCAATGCGGAAGCTTTGAAGAAATTAAAACTAGAATCTTTAATTAAAGAATTGGAATTAAAGACCATTAAATCTCAAATCAATCCACACTTTATTTTTAATGCCTTAAATAGTATTCGTGCATTAGTGGATGAGGATCCAGAGCGTGCAAGAAAAGCCATAACGGAACTAAGCAATATTTTAAGAAGTAGTATTCAAGTGGATAAAGTAGAGATTACTTCTTTAAAAAAAGAGTTAGCCATTGTGAAGGATTATTTAGCATTAGAGTATATCAGATTTGCAGATCGATTAAAAGTGGAGTATGAAATAGATGATGCAGTTTCACATTTTGCAATACCTCCTATGATGTTACAAACCTTGGTTGAAAATGCCATTAAACATGGTTTAAGTAAACAACCTGGAGATTGTTTGATTAAAATTATTGCCAAAATTGAAGAAGGCAAAATGGTGATCATGGTTGAAAATTCAGGAAAACTTGAAGCTACAGGAAATGATGGATTTGGATTACAGAGTACTAGAGATCGATTGAATATTTTATATAGTGGTGAAGCCGAGTTTGATATTTATCAATGTCAGCCCAACCAAGTAACTGCTAAATTAACCATACCGATACAACATTAATTTTTTGAATTATGCCAATTAAAGCAATAATCATTGATGATGAAAGATTAGCTAGAAACGAGCTAAAAAAATTATTACTGCAACATCCAGAGATAAGTATCATTGATGAGGCGAGTGGAGTGGATGAAGGCATTGAGAAAATCGATATTGCGCATCCTGATTTAATCTTTTTAGATATTCAAATGCCAGGTAAGACAGGATTTGATTTATTGGCTGAATTAGAGAAAGCACCGAGGGTAATTTTTACAACAGCATACGATGAATTTGCATTAAAAGCTTTTGAAGTAAATGCTTTGGATTATTTATTAAAGCCTATCGATCCTCAAAGATTAGGGGATGCTATACAAAAACTACAAACAGAAATCGCACTAGAGCAAGCTAGTTTAATGGGTGTTAATAGAGGACCATTAACAGAATCAGATCAGGTATTTGTAAAAGATGGAGAGCGTTGTTGGTTTGTGAAATTGGCGGATATTAGATTGTTTGAAAGTGTGGGCAATTATGCTAAAGTGTATTTTGATACCAATAAGCCACTGATTTTAAAATCGCTAAACGCATTGGAAGATAGATTGGACGAAAGGGTGTTTTTCAGAGCGAATAGAAAACATATTATCAATCTTCATTGGATTGAAAAAATTGAACCTTTCTTTAATGGAGGCTTGTTGGTAGAATTAAAAGGTGGCGAGAAGATTGAGATCAGTCGTCGTCAATCAGTGAAGTTTAAAGAAATGATGAGCTTCTAAATCATTATGCATTTAAGCTATGTATCGCATCGGCAATGGCTTCAATTAGGCTAGGATCTTTCTCTACTGCATTCCCTACTACAATAATGTCTGCACCTGCTTGACAATTTTCTTTTGCTTTTTCGGCACTTGTAATACCACCACCCACTACCAAAGGCACTTTGATATGCTTAGCAACTTGCTGAATCATGTCTGCACTAATAGGATGTTTCGCGCCACTTCCAGCATCCATATAAATCAATCTCAATCCTAGCATTTCTCCAGCCATGGCAGTACAAACTGCGATGTCTTTTTTATTAGCAGGGATAGGATGTGTATTAGAGATATAAGAAACAGTAGTGGGACTTCCACCATCAATTAACATATAACCTACTGGCATAATTTCTAGGCCACTTTGTTTTACAAAGGGAGCGCTCACTACATGATGACCAATTAATAATTCTGGATTTCTTCCTGAGATCAAAGAAAGGTATAAAAGTGCGTCGGCTTTTGGCGTGATTTGATCTGGAGATCCTGGGAATAATATTACAGGGATGCTACAATGCTTTTTAATGGTTTCCACCATAAAATCTAAAGTGTCTGTTACCACCAAACTTCCTCCTACAAAGAAGTAATCCACCTTTGCTTTTACGGCTAATTGAATCGTATCCAATAATGCCGTTTCATTCAATTTATCTGGATCAATTAATACTGCAAAAGCCTTCTTAGATTGCTCCTTTCCCGCACTGATCAAATCATACAATTTCTTAGCCATGCCCAAAAATATCCATTTTTATCGTATCTCCTATAGGCTGCCCTTATTTATTACAAAAAATATTGATATTCCAAGGTTTTTTTTTCTAAGAAACTAACATTGGCTGGGGATAAATCATGGAATTCAATGGGAATATAGGGTTTATAATAATTCACATTCCTTATCCACAGCTGTTGATATTTCGGGTGCTGAAATGTGGCAAGAGAAGAATATTTTCGTCTACCCATCAAGGTTTTTGAAAAACCTAATGGGAAACATAACCTACACCCAAAAAATAGAATACGAACATGGCTACTCCAAAAACAAAAAAAGGCTTACAGTTTAAGCGCCGCTTTACAAAAGACAATGTTTCTCCTTACGATCAATTTGAGTACGACTACAGAGATAGCGTTATCAAAAATCCAAATGGTGAAAAAGTATTTGAAATGACCAATGTGGAAGTTCCAAAACAATGGAGCCAGATTGCGACAGATATCTTAGCACAGAAATATTTTAGAAAAGCTGGTGTTCCACAAGCTGATGGTTCTTTGGGTAGAGAAACAACAGTGAAGCAAGTTGCACATCGTATGGCAAATTGTTGGAGAGTGTGGGGTGAGCGTTATGGTTATTTCGCAACGGAGAAAGATGCACAAGTATTCTATGAAGAATTAGTATATAGTATTTTAAACCAAGCTTGTGTGCCTAACTCGCCACAATGGTTCAATACTGGTTTACATGAAAGTTATGGTATTACGGGTGGTGCACAAGGTCATTATTATGTAGATCCAAAAGATGGTCAATTAAAAAAATCAACAAGTGCGTATGAGCGTCCTCAACCACACGCTTGTTTTATCTTAAGCGTAAGTGATGATTTAG
Source organism: Chitinophagaceae bacterium (assembly GCA_017856545.1). Taxonomy (GTDB): domain Bacteria; phylum Bacteroidota; class Bacteroidia; order Chitinophagales; family Chitinophagaceae; genus Sediminibacterium. Next base: position 2,569 of record JAFMEV010000044.1, on the reverse strand, counting down.
TGAACGAAGGGGGTATCATGGATTTATGGACAAGAGAAGCAAGAATCTTTAAATATGGTTCTGGTGTAGGAACTAACTTCTCTCAAATTAGAGGAGCGAACGAAAAATTAAGTGGTGGTGGTTCTTCAAGTGGTTTAATGAGCTTCTTGAAAATTGGTGACCGCGCTGCTGGTGCAATTAAATCTGGTGGTACAACAAGAAGAGCAGCTAAAATGGTTTGCTTGGATTTAGATCACCCAGAAGTTTTAGAATTCATTAATTGGAAAGTACAAGAAGAAGATAAAGTAGCTGCATTAGTTGCTGCTGGTTACGATAACAGTTATGAAGGTGAAGCTTACGCAACTGTATCTGGTCAGAACTCTAACAACTCAGTACGTATTCCTAATAGCTTCTTCAAAGCATTATCTGAAAATGGTAACTGGGAATTAAAAGCAAGAACAGATGGTCGTGTAATGAAATCAGTTCCTGCAAGAGAAGTATGGGAGCAAATCGCAAACGCTGCATGGCGTTGTGCGGATCCAGGTACACAATATGATACTACTATCAACGAATGGCATACTTGTCCTAAAGGTGGTAGAATCAATGCATCTAACCCATGTTCTGAATACATGTTCTTAGACAACACTGCATGTAACTTGGCTTCTATCAACTTAAGAAAATTCTTCAACGAAGCAGACAATAGTTTTGATGTGGAAGGATTTGAATATACTACAAGATTATGGCAGACAGTATTAGAGATATCTATATTAATGGCGCAGTTCCCTTCAAAGGAAGTAGCACAATTATCTTATGATTACAGAACTACAGGTTTAGGTTTTGCAAACCTTGGTTCTATGTTAATGGTAAGTGGTATTCCTTATGATAGCGAAGAAGCACGTGGTATTGCAGGTGCAATCTCTGCGATCATGACAGGTGTTGCTTATAAGACATCTGCTGAGATGGCTGCTTTCTTAGGTGCTTTCGCTAAATACGATGAGAACAAAGAAGACATGTTACGCGTAATGCGCAACCACCGTGCAGCTGCATACGATGCAGAAGATGCATATGTAGGTATTGAAATCAAGCCACAAGGTATCAAGGCACAACATACTCCTGATTATTTATTAAAAGCTGCAACAAAGGCTTGGGATGATGCAGTTCAATTAGGAGAAAAATATGGTTATAGAAATGCGCAAACAACTGTAATCGCTCCAACAGGAACTATTGGTTTAGTAATGGATTGCGATACAACTGGTGTGGAGCCTGACTTCGCGTTAGTGAAGTTTAAGAAATTATCTGGTGGTGGTTATTTCAAAATCATCAACCAATCTGTTCCACAAGCATTGAAAAACTTAGGGTATTCTCAAGCAGAAAACGATGCAATTGTAAACTTCGCAGTAGGTCATGCAAGCTTTAAAGGTGCTCCTTATATTAATGATGAGTCTTTATTAGCAAAAGGATTTACACAAGAAGAAGTAGATAAATTAAATGGTGCAGCTAAATCTGCATTTGAAATTGGATTCATCTTCAACCGTTTCACTTTAGGTGATGCTTGTTTAACAAGATTAGGTTTCAAAGAAGAAGTATTTGCTGATTGGAGCTTTAACTTATTAGAAGCTTTAGGTTTCACAGAAGATCAAATTGATGCTGCGAACGATTATGTTTGTGGTACAATGACTGTAGAAGGTGCTCCAGCATTGAAAGAAGAGCACTTGCCAGTATTTGATTGTGCTAATAAAAATGGTAAGAAAGGAAAGCGTTATATCCACGCGCATGGTCATATCAGAATGATGGCTGCTTGTCAACCATTCTTATCTGGTGCGATTTCAAAAACGATCAATCTTCCAAACGAAGCAACTGTTGAAGAAATTGCTGATTGTTATTTGATGAGCTGGCAGTTAGGTTTAAAAGCAAATGCTTTATACCGTGACGGATCTAAGTTGAGCCAACCATTAAGTACTAAGTCTGATAAGAAAAAGAAAACAGATGACACTGAAGCAGAAGCTGATGTTGCAGTAGAATCAGGATCTCAATTAGTAGATTTAAGCAACTTAACAGTAGATGAATTATTAGAAGAAGTACAAAAGCGTATGGCGACTTCTACTGATACTAAATTAAAGCGTCAATTATCTCGTATCGTTGAGCGCAAATCTTTACCAGCTAAGCGTCGCGGCTTTACTCAAAAAGCAAGAATTGGCGGTCAAGTATTGTTCTTAAGAACAGGTGAATACGCAGATGGAACAGTGGGTGAATTATTCATCGACTTAGCAAAAGAAGGTTCTACTTTAAGAAGTTTAATGAACTGCTTTGCTATCTCTATCTCTGTTGGTTTACAATATGGTGTGCCATTAGAAGAGTTCGTAGACAAGTTTGTATTTACCAAGTTTGAACCATCAGGCATGGTAGATCATCCAAATATTAAAACAACTACCTCTATCGTTGACTTTATCTTCCGTTCATTAGCTTATGAATATTTAGGCAGAACAGATTTAGTTCATGTATTGGATAAACCTACAGTAGAAAACTTAGGAGAGGAGGGAGATATTACCCTTGTGGGAAAGCCTGAATTGAGTAGCATTCGCGTAACTGC
>JAFMEV010000145.1 GCA_017856545.1 Chitinophagaceae bacterium | reverse complement strand
AGGGAGATATTACCCTTGTGGGAAAGCCTGAATTGAGTAGCATTCGCGTAACTGCGCCTGTTGCTACTCCAGCGCCTGCTGCAAAAGCAAATGTAGCTGCTGCAGTAAACGAAGGTGGTACAATGGATAATGTAACTGCCGCTGCAAAGAGCATGCAAAGTGATGCGCCTGCTTGTAGCACTTGTGGTCATATTACCATCCGTAGCGGTACTTGTTATAAGTGCTTGAACTGCGGAACAAGCATGGGCTGTAGTTAATTTTTTTCAAAGTAGTTTTCCGTACCCTATATAATCCAAGACCACTCTACAAAGAGTGGTCTTTTTGTTGTATCAATCTTCCCTAAAATTGGTATTCTTTTCAAACAACTTTAATGAATTTAGGCCACTTATAAAATGAGTAGCACAATTGTTTTAAGTAATTGATTTTTTCACTAAATTCATTCTTTAAAATCATCACGAGAAAACGATTGCCTTATGTCAGATTTTCAAGTTAAAGTAGCGCCAAAAAAATATGACGCAGTTATTGTGGGTTCTGGAGCTGGTGGAGGTATGGCAGCTTATGTTCTTGCAAAAGCAGGATTAAAAGTTTGTTTGCTAGAAGCGGGTCCAGATTATGATCCAGCAAAAAATTCAGCGCAATTAAAAAATCCATGGGATTCACCACGACGTGGTGCAAGTTCCAAGTTTCGTCCATTCGGAGAATTCGATGGATGTTATTGGGGTTGGGAAATTGATGGTGAGCCTTATACACAAACAAAGGGATCTGACCATTTTGAATGGTGGAGAGCTAGAATGGTGGGTGGACGTACCAATCACTGGGGAAGAATTTCTTTACGTTTTGGACCTAAGGATTTTAAAAGAAGAAGTATTGATGGCTTAGGAGATGACTGGCCAATTGGATACGAAGATGTAAAACCTTATTATGATAAGATTGATAGATTAATTGGTGTATACGGAACAAACGAAGGATTAGAGAACGATCCAGATGGTATCTTCTTGCCTCCTCCAAAACCGCGTTTACATGAATTGATGTTTAAGAAAGCAGCTACTGGAATTAATATCCCAGTAATTCCTTCTCGTTTATCAATTTTAACGAAAAAAATCAATGACGAGCGTGGTGCATGTTTTTATTGCGGTCAATGTAATCGTTCTTGTAAAGTATATGGCGACTTCTCTTCTTCTTCAGTATTAGTAAAGCCTGCAGTATTAACTGGTAATGTAGATTTAATTACTGGTGCTATGGCACGTGAAGTATTGACTGATAGAGAAGGTAAAGCAACAGGTATTTCTTATGTCAATAAAAATGATAAGCAAGAATATCAAATTCAAGCTAAAGTAGTAATACTTGGTGCAAGTACTTGTGAAACTGCTCGTTTATTATTGAATTCAAAATCTCAAAAACATCCAAACGGTTTAGCGAATAGTTCTGGTGTTGTAGGTCACTACTTACACGATTCTACAGGTGCTGCATTAGGTGGGGTGATTCCAAACCTAATGGGACGTAAGCGTTACAACGAAGATGGTGTAGGTGGTATGCACGTTTATACACCATGGTGGTTGGATAACAAAAAATTAGATTTCCCAAGAGGATACCATATTGAATATTGGGGTGGTATGAGCCAACCTAGTTATGGATTTGGTATGGGTATGCAAGGCTTGAATGGTAAATTCCAAGTAAATGGAAAAACCAAAGAAGAAGGTGGATACGGTTCTTCTTTAAAAGAAGACGTGCGTTTCTTCTATGGTGCAAGTGTTGGTATGGGTGGTCGTGGAGAAGCAGTACCTCGTTTTGAAAACCATTGTAAGATTGATCCAGATGTGGTTGATAAATATGGTATTCCAGTATTGAAATTTGATTGTAAGAATTCAGAATATGAAATCAAGCAAGCAAAGCATATGAAAGAGACCTTCCGTGAAATCATGCACGAAATGGGTGCAGTGATCACATGGGGTGATTCTGATGATGCAAGCAATAATTATGGTTTATCTAATCCAGGAAATATTATCCATGAAGCAGGAACAGTTAGAATGGGTAATGATAAAAAGACTTCAGCCTTAAATGCATGGGGACAAGCGCATGATTGTAATAATTTATTCTGTGTGGATGGATCTGTATTCACTTCACAAGCAGATAAGAATATTACTTGGACCATCTTAGCATTGTCAATGCGTACTTCTGAGTATATCTTGGATCAAATGAAAAAACAAAACATCTAATTAACACACTTTAAAATTATCATATCATGGATAGAAGGAACTCCATCAAAGCCTTGGTTTTAGGAACAGTTTCAGCAGGTGTTGTTATGGAAGCCTGTAAGAATGCTAAGACCACTGTAACGGAAGTGAACATGGACGATCGCATGCAAGAAGAAAAAGATTATTTAGTGAAGGTAAATGCCGAACCTAAATTCTTTGACGAGCATGAGATGGCTACTATTACTGTACTAGGTGATATCATTATGCCTAAAGATGAGCAAAGTGGTTCTGCATCTGAAGCAAAAGTGCCTGAGTTTATTGAATTTATTGTAAAAGATATGCCTGAACATCAGATCCCTGTAAGAGGTGGTTTGAGATGGTTGGATTTACATAGTTTTAATAAGCATGGAAAATCTTTTGTTACTTGTTCTCACGAGCAACAAATTGGGATCGTAGATGAAATTGCTTATCCTAAGAAAGCAAAACCAGAACATGCACAAGGCGTAAGCTTCTTTAATAAAATGAGAGATTTAGTAACTACAGGTTATTATACTTCAGAAATAGGTGTGAAAGATTTAGGCTATATGGGCAACCAACCGAATATGTGGAATGGCGTACCAGACGATGTGTTAAAGCAACATGGTCTTGCATACACTGAAAAAGAACTGAAGGAATGTATCTCCTACAATTAAAAAATAAAGGCTAAGAATTTCTTAGCCTTTATTTTTT
>JAFMEV010000144.1 GCA_017856545.1 Chitinophagaceae bacterium | reverse complement strand
ACCATTCCTGATCCTAAAATTTCTACCCAACCTGTGTGTTTACAAATATTACATCCTTTGCCTGAACAAATTTGACAACTGATATCCATCTCTGCACTAGGTTCTGTAAATGGAAAATAACTTGGTCTAAATCTTACTTTCACTTCTTTGCCAAACATTTCTTGAACGAAGAAGTATAAGGTTTGTTTTAAATCTGCAAAGCTTACATTTTCATCTATGTACAATCCTTCTACTTGATGAAAGAAACAATGTGCTCTTGCAGAAATAGTTTCATTTCTGTACACTCTACCTGGACAGATTACTCTAATTGGTGGCTTCTGTGTTTCCATCACTCTTGCTTGCACACTGGAAGTATGTGTTCTTAATAACCAAGCTGATTGATTTTCGCTTCCTTCTTTTACATAAAAAGTATCCTGCATATCTCTAGCCGGATGATCTTCTGGTAAGTTCATCGCGCCAAAATTGTGCCAATCGTCCTCTATTTCTGGACCTTCCGCAACTGCAAATCCTAATCTCTTAAAAATGGATACCATTTGATTACGCACTAAATTCAGTGGATGTCTTGTTCCAACCGGTGTTGGATCTCCTGGCATAGAAAAATCGATAGAGCTATCTATGGTTTCTGTATCTCCTAGTGCTGCTTGGAATGTCTCAAATGCTGTTTCAGCATGTATCTTAAAAGCATTCAATATTTGTCCAAATTCCTTCTTTTGGTCGTTTGGCACATTCTTCATCTCGCCCATGATTTGCTTTACCAAACCCTTTGTGCCCAAATATTTGATTCTGAACTGCTCTAACTCGTCCTGTGAGGTAATAACAGCGGCAGTAATCTCTGCCTTTATGCTTTCAATTTGCTGTAACAATTGCTCCATAGCACGAAGATAAGCAAAACCGCAGTGCGGTTTTGCGATGTGTAGGGAATTTATGTGATAAAAATCGTACTTTCGTAGGAGTTATATATACATGGAGTACAATACATCAAGAAGCATTATGGGGATGAGAGAATACGGACGCCACGTTCAAAGAATGGTGGACCATCTCATGACTATTGAAGACAAAGCAAAAAGACAAGAGCAGGCTCAGGTAGTGATTGAGCTAATGGGATTTTTGAATCCTAGCCTTAAGAATATTGAAGATTACAAGCATAAATTATGGGATCACCTGTTTTTTATGAGCAATTTTAAATTGGATGTAGATAGCCCTTATCCAATTCCTACCAAAGAGACTTATAAGCAAAAGCCCGATCCTTTACCTTATCCTCAACGCAAAATTAAATATGCTCACTTAGGTAAGAACCTAGAGTTGGTGATTGATAAAGCGATGGCGGAAGAAGATCAAGAAAAGAAAAAAGGGTTTGCGCATGCCATTGCACATTACATGAAGTTGGCTTACAGCAACTGGCACAAAGAATTAGTACAAGACGATGCTATTAGAGCAGAGTTAAATGCAATTACAGGAGGTGAACTTGAATTTAGCAACACACCTTATATCAAACATCGCAATCAGAATTTTGAAAGAGACGAATATCGTCCAGCTGGTGGAAGATGGCAAAACAACCGCAACAGAGGCGGAGGTGGAAGAGGACCAGGCGGCGGCGGTGGTGGTCGCAACAACAATAACAGAAATTTTAAGAAACGTTATTAATATACAATCCCATCTAAATTTAGATGGGATTTTTTTTACTAATTTCGTTAGATAACCCAATACAATGAGTTCATTTGAAGTAAGAGGAGGAAAAAAATTACACGGAACCATCATTCCTCAAGGTGCAAAAAACGAAGCCCTACAAATTTTATCTGCAGTAGTATTAACAAGTGATCCTGTTACTATTTCAAATATCCCCAACATTGTGGATGTGAACTTGCTTATTGAGTTACTCCAGGAAATGGGAGTGCGTGTAGAAAAATTAGCAGAAGGAGAATATCGTTTTCAAGCAGATCAAATTGATCCATTGTATTTAGCTTCTGAAGATTTTAGAAAGAAGAGTGGAAGACTTCGTGGAAGCGTGATGTTAGCGGGTCCTATTTTAGCAAGATTTAAAAAAGCATATTTACCCAAACCAGGTGGAGATAAAATTGGAAGAAGAAGATTAGATACTCATATTATTGGTTTTCAAAACTTGGGTGCAAAATATGAATACAATAATGAACTTGCATGTTTTACCATTAGTACGGATGGATTAAAAGGCACCTACATGTTATTAGATGAGCCATCTGTAACAGGCACCGCAAACATAGTAATGGCGGCGGTTCTAGCAGAGGGTATTACCACTATTTACAATGCAGCATGTGAGCCTTATTTGCAACAGTTATGTTCTATGTTGAATAGAATGGGCGCAAAAATTTCAGGCATTGGTAGTAATCTTTTAACCATTGAAGGTGTTCAAAAATTAACTGGCACTGCACATCGTATTCTTCCGGATATGATTGAAATAGGTTCTTTTATTGGTTTAGCTGCAATGACGCAAAGTGAAATCAGAATCAAAGATGCAGGAGTTCAACACTTAGGTATCATCCCAGATAAGTTTAGATTATTAGGAATTGATATGGACATTCAAGGAGATGATATTTTTATTCCTGCACAAGAAGATTACGAGATTCAAACTTATATGGACGGTGGTATATTAACTATTTACGATAACCCATGGCCTGGATTTACTCCTGACTTATTGAGTATTGTTTTAGTCACTGCCACTCAAGCAAGAGGATCTGTATTAGTGCATCAAAAAATGTTTGAAAGCAGATTGTTCTTTACCGATAAATTAATTGATATGGGTGCACAAATTATTTTGTGTGATCCACATCGTGCAACAGTTATTGGTCTTGGAAGAAAATATCCTTTACGCGGTATTACTATGAGTAGTCCAGATATTCGTGCAGGTCAAGCTTTATTGATTGCTGCATTAAGCGCAGAAGGAAAAAGCACGATTCAAAATATTGAACAAATTGA
>JAFMEV010000143.1 GCA_017856545.1 Chitinophagaceae bacterium | reverse complement strand
ATCACATTTGAAAATAATTACATTGAAACATTGTGGTGGATATTAAGTACACTTTATAAAAAAGGGTATTTATATCAAAGCGTAAGTATTCAACCATACTCACCAGCTGCAGGTACTGGTTTAAGTTCACATGAATTAAATCAACCTGGAACGTATAAAGATGTAAAAGATACTTCAGCAGTTGTCATGTTTAAAGCGATTGCATCAGCAGAAAGTAAATTTTTATTTGACGCTGCAGCTGCCAACAAAAATAATCAGGATGTTTATTACATGGCTTGGACGACTACGCCATGGACATTGCCTTCTAACTTAGGTTTAACAGTAGGTCCTTCTATTGATTATGCATTAGTAGCAACGTATAATCCATATACAGCAATGCCTGTGAATGTAGTGCTTGCAAAAGCTTTGTTGTCAAAATATTTTAAGGAAGAAGGTTTAGCCTTAGATAGTTTTGCAGAGGGAGATAAAATATTGCCTTGGAAAATTTTAGCAGAATTCAAGGGTTCACAATTAAATAATTTACGATACGAGCAACTCATGCCATTTGAAGCCAACGATCCTGAAAGTTTTGAAGGAGATGCTTTTAAAATAATGGTAGGTGATTTTGTTACTACAGAAGATGGTACTGGTATTGTACATACAGCTCCTGCATTTGGTGCAGATGACTATAAGGTAGGACAAAAAAATAATTTAGGTATCATCACATTAGTAGATCGTGAAGGAAAATTTGTAGATGGTGTTGGTGAGTTTAGTGGTAGATATGTAAAGAACTATAAAGATGAAAAAGATTTTCAAGATGTGAACGTAGATATTTGCGTGAAATTGAAAAAAGAAAATCGTGCATTCAAAGTAGAAAAATACGAACATAATTATCCTCATTGTTGGAGAACAGATAAACCCATTTTATATTATCCATTAGATGCTTGGTTTATCAAAACCACTGCAGTGAAAGAAAGAATGGTGGAATTAAATAAAACCATTAATTGGAAACCAAAGAGTACAGGTGAAGGTCGTTTTGGAAATTGGTTAGAGAATATGGTGGATTGGAACTTGTCTAGAAGTAGATATTGGGGAACTCCATTACCTATTTGGAGAACAGAAGATGGTGCTGAAGAGATTTGTATTGGATCAATAGACGAATTAACAGCAGCATTTATTGCAGCAAAAGAAAAGGGCTTTAATAAAGATGTGAATTTGCAAATAGTGGACGGCAAATTGGATGTGGATTTGCATAAGCCATTTGTGGATCAAATTGAATTACTAAGTGCTTCTGGCAAACCAATGAAGCGTGTCCCAGATTTAGTGGATGTATGGTTTGATTCTGGCGCTATGCCATATGCCCAATGGCATTATCCATTTGAGAATAAAGATTTAGTAGATAAGGGACAGGCTTTCCCAGCTGATTTTATTTGTGAAGGAGTGGATCAAACCAGAGGATGGTTCTATACTTTACATACTTTGGCTGTGATGTTATTTGATAGTGTGGCGTACAAGGCAGTCATGAGCAATGGTTTGGTGTTGGATAAGAATGGAAATAAGATGAGTAAACGTTTGGGTAATGTAGTCAATCCATTTGAGACCATTGAGCAATATGGAGCAGATGCAACCAGATGGTATTTAGTGACCAATGCATCTCCTTGGGATAATTTAAAATTTGATTTATCTGGTATACAAGAAGTACAAAGAAAATTCTTTGGTACCTTATACAATACCTATCAGTTTTTTGTGTTGTATGCTAATGTGGATGGATTCAAATTTGAGCAAGATTATATTCCAGTAAAAGACAGACCAGAGATTGATCGTTGGATTATTTCTTCTTTAAATACATTGACACAAACAGTAACACAAGCAATGGATGACTTCGAGCCAACCATTGCTGGTCGTGCCATAGAAAGCTTTGTGGATGAGCATTTGAGCAACTGGTATGTGCGTTTATGTAGAAGAAGATTCTGGAAAGGAACTTATACCGAAGATAAAATTGCTGCATATCAAACCTTATATGAATGTTTAGAAACCATCACTAGATTGATGGCGCCAATTGCACCGTTCTTCTGTGACCAGGTTTTTAGAAATTTAAATGGTATCACCAAAAGACATGCAGTCAATTCTATTCATCATGCAGATTTTCCTAAAGCAGATCTAAGTAAAATTGATTTGGCTTTAGAACAAAGAATGCAAATGGCACAAGATATTTGCTCTTTGGTTTTATCAATCAGAAAGAAAGTAAATATCAAAGTGCGTCAGCCACTTCAAAAAATATTGATTCCAGTTTTAGATCCATCCATGAAATCTTCTATTGAATTAATGGAGGAACTTATCCTGGCAGAGGTGAATGTTAAAGAAATCAATTACATCACAGAAACCGAAGGGGTCATCAGTAAAAAGCTAAAGCCAAATTTCAAATTACTGGGGGCTAAATTAGGTACCAAGATGAAGCAAGCCTCTCAGGCCATTGCATCGATGAATCAGGCTCAAATAAGTCAATTAGAGAAAGAGGGTCATTTTGAACTGACTGTAGAAGGAGAGACCATTGATTTATTGCTTGCTGAGGTGGAGATTATCGCCGAAGATATTCCGGGATGGAGTGTTGCGGTTAAAAACGCCCTAACTGTAGCTTTAGACATTACCTTGACTGCCTCCCTGACGAAGGAAGGAAATGCCAGAGAATTGGTAAATAGGGTCCAAAATATCCGAAAAGAGGCCAATTTTGAGCTTACAGACAAGATTTTACTCCGAATTGTGGATAACACCGACTTGAAGGACTCCATTAATGAATTTTCCGATTATATTTGCCGCGAAATACTGGCATTGGAAATTGACTGGGTTCCGGCTCTTGAAGACGGGGTAGACGTCGAAATTAATGACCAAAAATTAAGGATTTCAGTTTTACAAAAAGGATAAATATGGCTACAAAAAAACCAGCTCCTAAAAAAGCGACACCAGCAAAGAAAGCAGC
>JAFMEV010000043.1 GCA_017856545.1 Chitinophagaceae bacterium | reverse complement strand
ACACTACTTATTAATAAATGATCTGTTTGTGTAATAAATTGGTATTTGTCATTAATGGAATTAATAACATCGCTTCTTACTTTTTTCTGTAAGCCAATATTCTTATCCTTTATACCTAAAACATGATTCATTTGATGAATCTCAACTTTTTTACCTTTCTTATTTTCTTCTATTAACAACTCGATTAAATTAAGCTCAACTCCTGCAAATGCTTGCTGAATAGAATCTGTTTTAAGCATTTTTAATTGAGCATTTTGTAACCTTGATGTAATTTTTCTTTTTAATAGAATATAAAATATGATAGCAATAACTATTGCAATGATGATACCAAAAACTATATAATACATTGTATAATCTATAGTCCAAATAGGAAAATCTAACACTACAAAATCTTTCAAATCAAATTTCCAGGTAGAAAATTTTTTTGAATCTATATTATATGAATAAAAGACATCTTTATAACAAAATAAGTTTGCTCCAAATTGTCTTCTCAATAAAAACTGATCCAAATTGGAGTTTGTTGATTTATAAATTTTATTATGAATCAGGTCAAAGAAATAAGCCTGATCACTTATCATATAAATGAGTCCTTTATCAAAAACAAGTTGAACATGTTTATCATCTTTTCTAACTAGCTTTAAAAAGTCAGATGATATTTTACCCGTTTGAATCCACTGATTTTTATTTATATCTAGATAATATGCATCAGGAATAATGATACCTGTTTTAGCATCAGGCGTATTCAAACCCGCATTAATAATTTTTTGAAAAGGAACATAAAGCCTGCCTTCTTTTGCAGAAAACCATTCAAATCCTCCAGCAATGATTTCTTTATTGAGTGGATTAATGTCCCACTCTTTATCAACAACATTGAATTTTCTCAAATACCCATTTACTTTCCAAAACCCATACCCCCCATAACTGTAAAATTGATCCTTGTAAAAGAAGTTGATGGCCCCAATATTATAGTTTAAATTGATTGTTCTGTCCGCTCTTATAAATCTTAAACTATCCACCATCACACTATCCAGTTGAAAAAACATACCTGTTTGTGAAACAAGAATATATAAATCGTCCCCATTTTTGACTAATTCCTGTTGATTAGACCCTAATATGGTATTTCCTAAAGGGAGAAGCTTGGTATTACCTAATAAGTTAATGTTTCCATTAAAGTCATTAACGGAAATTAATTTATCCAACATTGGATTTCTAGCTATGGTGTAGGTTTCTTTTAAATTAATAAATTGTCCAAAAAGGCTATAGCTAGATAGAAAAAAATAAATTAAAGGGAGAATAACTTTTTTCATATAAAATATTGTATATCAATTATTTAGATAGGAAAGTAACCAATATATTAGGATTATTTCTAAAGCAAATATAAGAAATAACCTATAAAGGTTCCTAATTAGTAACTATTTACCTATTAAGTTTTATTGCCTAGCCTATCATTGCAATAGCTTTTGGGGGAAAGCTATGGATTATTTAATGGGTCAAGCTTGCTTGGCCCTTTTTTGTACCCATGGGTTACTTTTTAGCTTTTGGAGTATAAAGTGTACAATTAACACATTAATTATGATCGAGATAAAATATTTCAAAACCAAGGACTATTGTAAGGTAAAATTCAATTTGGAAGTTGAAGCAAAGAAAGTTGAGCTATTGGGTTTGAACGGAGAGTGGAAAAAAGGCTTAACAATGACCAAGAAAAAGGATGGTAGTTTTAGTATTGATGTAAATCTTCCAAAAGATTCACAACACGAATTTAAATACCTAGTGGATAAGAAAAACTGGTTAACTGATCCTGGTTCAGCGGACATTCAAAATGTGTTTGGTACAACGAATAGTGTTTTAAGTATATAATAAGCAAGATGACTAAAGCCTCCGATTACACGGAGGCTTTTTGTTGCATGCTTTAGCACTACATTTGCGTTATGAAATGTGGCATGATTTTTTTGGGCTTGATATTATCTTTTAGCAACCTCGTATTAGGTCAGCAAAAAGATAGCATTTCACAAACGCTTGATCCTGTCATTGTATCTGGGAACAAACTCAACCAGTTAAGATCGGAAGCACCCATTGCTATTTCCATACTCTCACCAAAAATTATTGAAGCCACAAAAGCATCAAGAATTGATTTCTTATTGAATAAAGTAAGTGGTGTGTACATGCCTACCATCGGAGGAGAACAACATATGATGAGTATAAGACAGCCTATTTCATTGAAAGGCTTGTATTTATACTTAGAAGATGGTTTACCCATTAGAACGAGTGGATTGTTTAGTAGCAATGCTTTGATAGAGATCAACACCAGTAATATTCATTCTATTGAGGTAATTAAAGGTCCTGCGTCTGCACTATACGGAGCTGAAGCCATTGGAGGTGTTATCAATGTGCTTTCAGAAAAACCTACTATAAAAAAAAGTAGCATCTCAAGTTTCATTAACTCTACTGGATTAAAAAAAATAGAGTTTAAATATGTTTTGCCGACACCAAAGGGTGGATGGAATATCAATGCTAGCTGGACAGATCAAAAAAATGGAGTACTTGATTTTTCTGATTTCAATAAAAAGGCTTTAAGTATTCGAAAGGATTTTATTTTTAATTCAAAATGGAGTGGCTATCAGACTTTACAATATATCAATTTCTATACTCAAATGACTGGATCTGTTGATAGCATTAATTTTGCAAACAAAGATTTCTCTAGTTTACAAAGTTTCACTTATAGAAAAATAGATTTAATCAGGTGGAGACAAAATCTTGAATATACTTTAGGGAAACAATCCAAAATTGTGGCAAACATCATGTATCGTGGTAATACCATGGGACAAAATCCTGCCTATTTAATTGGATCCACGAATAATCCTACCAAATTCAGAGGACAAATTAATAGCAATCGTTTTGACGCATTAGTCCTTGATATACAAACCCAACAAACTATTCAAAAATTGAATGCAAAAATAATTTTAGGAGCTTATGGTGATATAACTAAACAAAAATTACAAGCTTCCTTTATTGATATTTATAAAGATCTTTCCCTAAATAAATTTACCAGTTATAGTTTAAAAAATCCAGATTCAATAATAACCAATTACGCTACCAATATTTATAATAAGGCAATGTACTTGAATTGGATTGGTAAAATTGGTAGTGGTTTTAATTACAATGCTTCCTTAAGATATGATCATTTTGAATATCAATATAACAATGCATTAAAATTTGGCACACCTTCATCCAATAATGTCTTTACCAATTGGAGCCCTAAAATTGGATTTACCTATAATAAACAAAATATAGGCGGCTATTTGAATTATAGTCATGGATTTGTTCCCCCTCAAATAACAGAAATATACAATGCCATAAGAGTGCCCTTTTTACTACCTCAGTCATTTGTCAATTATGAAATAGGTGGTTGGATGAAATTCAAAAAAATTCAAGCAGAAATTAGTGTATACCAGGTTAATGGTACCAACGAGATTATTTCTGTAAGACAACCGGATGGTGTGAATTTAAATCAGAATACAGGAGCAACAAAGCATTATGGAGTTGAATATAGAATAGTTTATTCCATGAACTCTTTTTTAGAATTAACCATTAATGCAACCAATGCAATACATGAATATCAAAAGACTATTCTAAAAGGTGTAGATATTAGTGGGAAAAGAATGAATGCCGCTCCTGCATTTTGGGGAAATACACAGCTACAATTCAATTGGTCAAATCATTTGAATAGTTCTATTGAATGGCAGCATCAATCCAGTTACTTTATGGACGAAATCAATGAAACAAAGTATCCTGGTTTTAATGTGCTTAATTTTAGAACCAACTATACAATAAACAAACATGGATTTTGGTTACATGTTTTAAATGCTAGTAATGTATTTTATTCCACAATGGCAACAAGAAACTTTAGTGTAAAAGGAAATGCTGCGTACTCCTATTATATAGGGGAGCCACGCAGCATTGTTATTGGCTGGAAATATGATTTATTCTAATTACCTCCTCTACCTATTCTAAATCCACCCATACCACCTCCTCTTTGCATATCTTCCATAATCTTTTTCATGGCATCTTGGAATTGTGCTCTATTCATTTTGTCTCCCTTGGTAGGTTGTACTAATTCTTTTTTAGGAAATTTTGTAGATACTTCTGTTGCCATAATTACATTAGAACCATTGTCTGTATCCACTTCTAAAATAGCGCCAGGTAAACCTGCATAATTGTCTGGACCAACAGATACTGGTATATCTTCTGTATACCACACTACTAATTCAACTTCCTTAGGTTTTGGAGCAGCTGCTGTATCTTCTGCAGATCTTGGACCATTTCCAAAACGCATACGCACCTGTTGTGGAGCAGCAATCATCGTAGTTGCTTTTTTACATACATATTTTGCAATGGTTTTTGTCTCACCAGAAATTTTCCATTTGTTTTGCTTCATAGAATCAATCACCAAAAATGTTTTTTCAAACATGGCTCTTGATTCATATTGCATTTGAGCATTAATATCAGTATAAGTTGAAGTTTCAGGCATTCTCATCATAAATCTAGGACCACCACCTCTATCACCACCATTATTGGCAAAAGGATCTGGAGCCTCATCATCCACAACAGTTCTAAATAAACTAGCTTGTTCAGTGAATAATAATTCAAATTTATCTGTTCTAAACTCTGGTATTCTTGCTTTCATTTCCGGATCGGTAATAAATCGATGCATGTTTATTTTTCTTTCATAAGAAATCTTACCTTCTTTCATTTGAGCAATTGCTGCGCTAGACAAGCTAGTGAGAAGCAAAAAAGAAAAAATAATTTTTTTCATTGTGGAGATTTTTATATTGTTAAAGATACATTTATATTAGTTCATTCTCATAGTCATTACTCTTGGCCCACCACCAGTTCCTAATCCAGACTTTTGTAAACTGTATGTAAATCCAATCAAGAAATATTGATTAATTACATTGTACGACTGGTCAACAATTTGGTTTTGTGTTACGTTTCTTGAAATACCCACATTTTTATTCAATAAATCAAATGCACTTAATTTTAACTCTGCTCTTTTATTTTTTAAGAAGAATTTAGATATACTAGCATTCCAAATGGGCACTGCTGTATTAAATCCGGGTGCTCTACCTTCATTAATAGTATAATTCATAGATTGATTCAATACTATACCCCATGGTAAATAATTAGTAAGATCTGCACCATAAATTCTTGTAACAAAATTGGTATTTAAGGCGCTATTTATTTGGTTATTTGTAATACTGTAATTGTGTCTAGCCGAAATATTCAAATCCATAATTTCATCTAAAGAATAAGTATAGTTAAAGCTTGGACCTATAGATTTAACAATGGTCGTATTCAATGCTCCATTGACATAGTTGACATTATTATTGTATCCACCATTGAACCCAAAATTAAATCTTGAATATAATTTTTTAATACCAAAACCATAGTTCACTGTTCCATTGATTCGATAAACACCATTTACGTTTACAGGTTTTGATATAATTTGTCTGGTGGGCAAAATACTATCATAGTTCACAATTGAATTATTAGCAATTTGAGCATTCAATAATGCAAAGAAGTTTTTTTGAGCTAAAATTTTTGTTGAGAAGAACCTTAAATTAATATTATGATTATAGGTTCTTTTCAAATTGGGGTTACCTATGGTTTGGTTATTGATATTGGACTGATCTAATACAGGCTGCAATTGGGTTAATGTAGGCTGGTTAGTAGAGGTACGGTAGTTTAAGTTGAAATTTTTGGTTTGAGAGAAATTGTATTGAAAATTAGCAGAAGGTAATACATCTTTAAACTCTTGCTTGATCTTAGTATTAATGGTTGTATTTATTCCATTGAGCATTGCATTTTGTAAAGAAAACCCAGTTGAAAAATTATATTTTTTTTGATTTAATCTATAATTCATTCCGCCACCTGCATAA
Organism: Chitinophagaceae bacterium; assembly: GCA_017856545.1. Lineage (GTDB taxonomy): Bacteria > Bacteroidota > Bacteroidia > Chitinophagales > Chitinophagaceae > Sediminibacterium. The sequence continues at coordinate 7,578 of JAFMEV010000043.1, read as the reverse complement.
GTGTATTCACTGTTAAATTCATTGGTAAGTATTTTATTTAATAAGTCATACTGATTATTACTAAGGTTTTTATCAAATACTTTTCTACTCGTTGAACTATTGTTTCTATTAAAATAGGCATTAAACTCTAAAAGAGATTTTTTAGTAATAGGCTCTGTATAAACGATGTTTGCAGAATAAGAATTGGTTAAATTCTTACGCTTATTTTGTTGATCCAAAATAGAATCATTCACTAAAATACCAGCAGTATAAAATAACTGATCAGTGTATTGACTTCCGTTAGTTAATGATTCATTAAATCCTTGGGTAATAGTAGAAGAAATAGTTCTACCTTTTTTTGCAAATCTTTTTCTCAATAATAAGTTATTAGAAATATTGGTCGCATCTGTTACATTAGAAGCATTTGTTGATGTTATATTGATGGGTGTTCCATCAGGGAAAAATGTATTTGTTGATGACTCACTATTGGAAGTGTTGTGTTGTATGGATACATTGGGTGTATACTTAAATGAAAAAGTTTCGGAAACTTTATTATCTATAGTTGCATTAAATCTTTGTTGTTGATTTCTAGTATTTGAAATTGAATTACTTATTCTATTGAAATTATTTCCTGGAATTAAATTTTGTGTGAAAGAATTACTGGTATTGAATCTCGATACATCACTCCCATTAGCATTTGCATTGAAATCCATTTTTTTATCATTCAATAAATTAGAATAATTACCCCCAAGAGAATAGGTTTCTGCAACACCTCTAGAATTGGCATCTGTTCCTCCATCACCACCAGAAAAATTGATAGTAACTCCTCCGCCACCTCTTCCACCACCGGAAACATTACCAAAATCTCCCATAGAGAAATTTTGTTTATTGACGTTATTGGCTGTGGCAATGATGGAGAATTGCTCATCATTATTAATTCTATTGATATTGCCTTGCCCATCAAATCTACCAGGCGTACCAAATGCTGAACCTACTTTACCAAAAGTGGATTGCTTTCGATCTTTTTTTGTTTTAATATTAATGGCGGTTTCATCATTTCCATCATCTATTCCTGTAAACATTGCTTGGTCAGATTTTCTGTCATAAATCTGAATTTTATCTACCGCATCTGCTGCTAAATTTCTAGTGGCCATTTTTGGATCACCTGTAAAAAACTCTTTCCCATTCACATATACTTTGCTGACCGATTTTCCATTCACTGTGATTCCGCCTGATTTATCTACTTCAATACCTGGCATCTTCTTTAACATATCTTCCACCACTGCATTGGGTTGAGTTTTGAAATTTTCAGAATTGAACTCAATAGAGTCTCCATTGATTACTACTGGTGGTCTTCTTGCAGTTACTGTAACTGCAGACATAGTGGCTGTATTTTGCAAATAAATATTACCTAAGGACAGCACCGGAGTTGAACCTGCTTTAACTGCCAACCAAGTAAATTGATACCCAACATAAGATATTGAAATCAAGAACTTTCCAGCTGGTACATTCTTGATTTGAAAAAAACCCGCATCGTTGGCTCTAGTGAAACTGATTAATGAAGAATCCTTTGCATTGGCCAAAGAAATGGTTGCATAATTCAGTGGTTTATTGATAGTACTATCCATAATAGTTCCTTCAATAGTTACATTTTGTGCAATTAGAGTATAACTATTTGATAATAATATAGTTAGAACAAGTATAACGAGTAATTTGCTTCTTTTCATATCGACCAATACGATTAATTTCGTAAATATAAATGGATGACCACAAATATCCAAAATTTACGGACACCTAAATGCTTTTTTTGGATGAACGGCTAAAGATTAGACCTTACTGTACCGAGTAGGTTTAATGATTATTTAGTAAGTTTAAAGACTAAAACGATTGTTATGCAAAATTCAAGAAGAAAATTCCTTCAAAATGTAGGTATTGCTATTGCTGGTGTTAGCTTACAACCTAAAGTATTGTGGTCTAAAGAGACTGTATTGGCAAAAAAGAAAATGTTGATTGGGATACAGTTGTATTCTGTTAGAGTGGATATGATGAAAAATCCAATGGGCACATTAACAGCATTGGCTAAAATGGGCTATCAACATGTGGAGCATGCCAATTATGTGAATGGAAAATTCTATGGTTATCAAGCATCGGAATTTAAAAAAGTATTGGGAGGATTAGGATTAAGTATGCCTAGTGGACATACTGTAATGACTCCAAATCATTGGGATGCAAAGAAAAATGACTTTACAGATGTTTGGAAAAAAACCATTGAAGATGCTGCGGTAATGGGTCAAGAATATGTGATTAGTCCTTGGATGGATGAAAAAGCAAGAAGTTCTTACGATGGCTTAATGAGACAATTAGATCAATTCAACAAATGTGGTGAATTATGTAAACAACAAGGAATGATGTTTGGTTATCATAATCACAATTTTGAATTTACAGAAAAAGTAAACGGAGAAGTTATTTATGATTTAATCTTGAAGCATACTGATCCTGATAAAGTAATGCAACAATTAGATTTTGGAAATATGTATGGTGCTGGCGCAAGAGGTGCTGATTGGATTAAAAAATATCCTGGCCGTTTCGCATCTTTACATGTAAAAGATGAAATCAAAGTAGAGAAAGGAGAAATGAATGATGGATATGAAAGTACTACATTAGGAGATGGAGTGGTGGATCCTAAAGCAGTAAGTTTATTGGCAAAAGAAATTGGAGGTGCTCATCATTTTATTATCGAGCAAGAATCTTACCAAAAATTAACTCCTTTAGAAGCTGCAAAAGTTGATTTAGATAGAATGAAAACTTGGAATATTTAATATGAAAAAAATATCGATCATCGTATTAACAGCATTTATTTTTATAAATGCTGTTTTTGCTCAAAGACCTTCTGCTACTGAAAAAGCAAGATGGGCGAAGCATGCCAAACAAACAAAAATAATCAGAGACGAATGGGGTATTCCGCATATCTATGGCAAAACGGATGCGGATGCTGTGTTTGGATTAATGTATGCACAATGCGAAGAAAATTTTCCTCAGATAGAGAAAAATTTTTTAGAAATGCTAGGTCGTCAATCAGAAATGGAAGGACCCAAAAAATTGTATGACGATTTAATGATGCAATTAATCCAAGATAGTGCAGAAGCGGTAAAAGATTATAATACGAGTCCAGATTGGCTAAAGCAATTATTAGTAGCCCATGCCGATGGCATCAACTATTATTTATTTAAGCATCCAGAAGTACAACCAAAAGTCATTCAGCAATATAAGCCTTGGTATCATTTAATGTGGACCGATGGTAGCGTATCTCCCACAAGATCTGCTGGCATTCGTGCAAATGATGTAGCTCAATTTTATGGAGCTAGCCCTAAAGAAATAGCAGCCATCGAAAAGAAATTGCCTTTTGAAATGGAAGAATCCACTTTAAAAGGATCCAATGGATTTGCCATTGCCCCTCAGCATAGTAAAAACGGAAATGCATTATTGTACATCAACCCGCATGTACCTTTTTACTTTAGATCAGAAATGCATATGAACAGTGAAGAGGGATTAAATGTCTATGGTGCAGTTACTTGGGGACAAATGTTTATCTATCAAGGATTCAACGAACATTGCGGATGGATGCATACCAGTAGTTATGCGGATGTAGCAGATGTATACCTAGAAAAAATAAAGCGTAAAGAGGGTGCATTATATTACGAGTTTGAAAAAGAAGATAAAAAAGTTCAGTCAAGAAATATTACTTTAAAATATCTGGACAATGGAGTCATCAAAACAAAAAATTTTGAAACTTTTGCTACCCATCATGGGCCTATCATGGCAAGTAAAAACAATCAATGGTTAAGCTTACAAGAAAACAATAGATCCAAAGATGCTTTGATTGAATGTTGGATTAGAACAAAAGCAAAAAATATAGACGATTATAAAAAGGCATTGTCTCTTTTATCTAATAATAGCAATAATACGGTGTATGCAGATGCACAAGGCAATATTGCATACTGGCATGGTAATTTTATGCCAAAAAGAAATCCAGCATACGATTATACCAAGCCAGTGGATGGAAGTATTAAAGCAACCGATTGGCAAGATATTCATCCATTAGAAGAAACAGTATTTAGTATTAACCCATCCAATGGATGGTTACAAAACTGTAATGCTACACCATTTACAATGGCAGGAGATCAAAGTCCAAAAGCTTCTAATTATCCTGCTTATATGGCACCTGATGGAGAAAACGGAAGAGGCATTAATGCTGTAAGATTGTTAAGCACTATTGATCAACTTAGTTTGGATGAACTAATTCAATTGGGTTATAATAAATACCTAAGCGCATTTGATATTTTATTACCAACCTTTTTGGAGTACTCGAAAACTATTACGCTAACTCCAAGTCAATCAAAAGCCATTGACTATTTAGCCAAATGGGATAGAAACGCTGATGTACATTCTATTGCAACATCTATTGCGATTGAATGGGCAACACAATTAGCTGCAAAAATACCACCACCTAGTACTGAAGAAGAAGGAACACAATTGATCAAGAAATACCATCGCATGGTGAATGAAGTGCCTAATGAAAAAAAATTAGCATTGCTAGATGCGAGTTTAACGCAGTTGGAAAAAATATATGGTACATGGGAATTGCCTTGGGGTGATATAAATAGATACCAAAGAGTTAACCCAGATGAAAAATACAATGACAATACGACAAGTATAGCAGTTGCTCAAACTTCTTCTAAATGGGGTCAATTGCCTGCTTTTGAAAGTAGAAGAATGGAAGGCACTATTAAAAGGTATGGGTTCTCTGGCAATAGCTTTGTAGCTGCAGTTAGCTTTGGTAAGAAAGTGGAAGCAAAAACAATTATAACCGGAGGTCAATCTAGGTTTTCAAACAATATTCATTTTACCGATCAAGCAGAAGGATATATCCAAGGTAATTTTAAGAACATCCACTTTTATAAAGAAGATGTCTTAAGACATGCCGTAACATCATACAACCCCGGATTAGCTAAATAATGTTGGTAGAGCTTGGTGAGCATCGCGATTTTCACCAAGCCCGCCACATTGGTTACCCCTAATTTTTGCATCAACCTGGTTCGGTGACCTTCTATGGTTCTTTTACTACAAAAGAGTTCTTTTGCAATTTGTTTACTAGAAGCTTCTTCACAAACTCTTATTAATATATACTTATCATAGGTGTCTAAGGCGTAAACTTCTTCTATTTGCTTGATCTTATCTACTTGATAAACAAGGTTGTATACCCTATTTGCCAATTCATCACAAAAGAAGATCTTATGCTTAAAGGCCATATCCATTGCTTTTAAATAACCTTGTTCTGAAACATTTCTGGTAACCAATACAGATACTCCAGCATCAATCAACTTAAATAATTGCAGGTCATCTTCATCATTCATGATGACCATTATGGGATGTTCTTTCTGTAAAGATTTAAAATGCAATAAAATAGCCTCATTATTGAAATTCAATAATGCACTATCTAAAATCAATAAACTTTGAGGATGTTTGGAGGCCCAATAATCTATCTCTTTAAGGTCTTGTATCATACAATAGGTCTCAAACATAGACTGTTCCCTTAAAATACTATAACTGCCTAAAGCATATAATTGCTGCTGATCGCATATAATAACATGTTGATACATATAGCTATTCATTTGATGAAAAGTAAAGCAACTATACAATGGGCAACAGCCATATTTTAGATAGCAGATATTATATTAATGGACGGATAAAATAAGTTGTTTGCCCCTAATAAAATTGGGTCTAATAATAGATTGTATTCATATATATTTTATAACTTCATTGCAACTATAACCAAACATTTAACACTGCATTGAGCGATCTTCGTCATTTATTTTATCCCTTTGTTCCAATAGGACATTTGAAAGTTTGGGTATTGGCACCTTCTATTAATAATCCTGATCCCAATTTGGCTTACTACTATGATTTTAGTCAAAGTATTGAAGAGTATACAAGAGTTTTTAATGAATTAGCTATTCCATGGAAATGGCAACCAGTTACTTTGGAAGATTATAAAAAAATTATTCAAGAAATTGCTGGCGAAAGAGATAAAGGAATCATTTTTCCAATAGTGCTGAATCTTTGTGATGGAGATGAGATCAATGGTGCACCGGGTGTTTCTGTGATCAAAGCATTGGAAGCTAAAAAAATAATTTATACCGGCGCGACCGATGATTTTTATGAAATCACCACTTCTAAGATCCCTATGAAAAAGGCTTTTGATGAAGCAGGTGTGCCTACACCAAAGTGGGCGGCTATAAAAGATAAAAATTATAATGCAGAAGAAGTCATACAATCTTTAGGTAATCCCTTAATTGTAAAGCCTGCTGTATCTGGTGGTAGTTTAGGAGTGGGCGTTAAAAATGTAGTGAATGATACAACTGCATTGAGTGCACAATTAGATAAAATGTTTGAAGGATATAGAGGATGGAATTTAGCAACAGATGGTATCATCGCAGAATCTTTTATAGAAGGACCAGAATATACCGTGATGATTGTTGGATCTCATCATCAACCAGAATTTGCAAAAATTTATCCTCCAGTAGAAAGAGTGTTTCACGCCTCTTTACCTGAACAAGAAAAGTTTTTATCTTTTGATAGACTATGGGAAATTTATGAAGAGGAAAGTCCTATGCCTTCTGAAGAAAATTTTTATGAATATCAATTAGGCGACCCTGCTATTCAAATGGATATTCAAAAAGTTTCTTGGGAAGCATATGCCGCAGTGAATGGAACAGGTTATACAAGAGTAGATGTAAGAGTTGATAAACATACAGGGCAGCCGCATGTATTAGAAGTAAATGCCCAATGTGGTATCAGCGAAGATGAAAATTTTACCTCCATTGGTGCAATTTTAAAATACGCTAATCAAAGTTTTACCGAATTAATCATACATATTATTAATGATGCATTCGCAAGAAGAAGAAAAAATTAATTTATGCTGAGCCTCCCTCAATTAAATCATGCTGAAAGTTTTGCCAAATTAAAAATAGCTGTCTTGCAACCAGATTATTCCACTTCTGGTGTAGATTATCAATATTATGATCCTAAAAGAGATTTATCTGTGATCATGCCAGAAGCTACTATTGATCATATATTTTTAAATAAATTAAGTACTTACCAACAACTTAAACAACTTAAAGAAAAAAAGTACGATATCTATATTAATCTCTGTGAGGGATATTTAGAATGGAAGGTTCCCTCTATTGATGTCATTACTAGTTTAGATTTATTAGAGCTTCCTTATACTGGACCTAGTGCCAATTTATACGATCCTACCAAAGCTATTATGAAATACCTGGCTTTTTGTGAGTCAGTTAAAACGCCAGCACATATTGTCATTGAATCTTATGATGAAATAGATGCACTTCCTGGCAATTTACAATTTCCCTTATTTGTAAAGCCTGCCAAAGCAGGTGACAGCCTGGGGGTAGATGATGCATCTAAGGCAAACAATTTAGAAGATCTAAAGAAAAAAGTACAAGCCATTCTGGATGAATTTGGTAGCGCCTTAGTAGAAGAATATATAGATGGCAGAGAATTTACGGTACTCGTTTGTGG